>DAORIM010000008.1:0-30541 GCA_035438505.1 Minisyncoccota bacterium | reverse complement strand
CTATTTGAAGCTCACGCTTGAGGAAAGCGAGCTACGCAGCCTCTGGCTTTCAGACGAGCCGCTTTCCGTTATTGCGCTTTCGCCCTCAAGCCTCGCTCCTAAGGTTAAAACCCGCGGCCTCGGGGAGGGCGATATCTTCTTGGCGATCCTTGCCCTTGCTTCGGAGCGGATGGGGAAGGAGTAAACGGCTTATACCCCAGAATCCCCAGGGCGCCTGGCGAGGGGTGTATACTAATCCCCATACCACTGGGCTCACTATAGTAAAGGCTTTTCACCTGTTGCCATGCAAAAGAACCTGAACGATATCATTCCACCATCACGCCGCCGCGCCATGGGCGAGTCTATGGACGCACCGTCCTACACCTCCTCAGGAAGCGATATGCCGCCCCCTCCACCAATACGCTCTCCGTATGAGCGTCAGACGCCACCGCGCTCAGGAAAGAAGTTTCCTGTAGTTACCGCGCTCGTAGCGCTTGCCGTAGTACTTGTTTCCGTTGGCGCACTCTTTGCGTTTTCAGGAGCAGAGGTAAAGGTGACGGCAACAGAGAACCAAACATCCGTTATCGGAGAGTTTATAGCAACCGCAGGTGCAGGCGATCTCCCCTTTGAGATCATCACGGTTGAAAAGACCGCAACGCTTTCTGTTCCTTCAGAGGGAACGGAGACTGTTAACCAGTCTGCGCAGGGAACTATCACTATTGAGAATAAGCAGGATACCCCGCAGCAGCTTATTAAGAACACGCGCTTTGAGACCCCAGACGGCCTCATATTCCGTATTCGCGACTCGGTAACGGTTCCTGCAGCCCGCGGAACCGAGCCAGGGCGCCTAAACGCTACTGTATACGCCGATGCAACAGGCGACGCATACAACATCGGCCCCTCAACCTTCACCCTTCCTGGCCTTGCAGGCGGCGCAACCTTTACGCTCGTAACCGCGCGCTCAGAAGAGGCTATGAAGGGAGGCTTTGCAGGCCCTCGCCCGAGCGTTTCCGCATCAACACGCGAGACCAAGGCAGGAGATCTGCGCGCAGAGCTTGAGCGCGGCATGGGCGAAGCACTCGCAGCAGCGGTGCCTGAGGGGTACGTGCTTCTTCCCGGCGCAAGCCGCGTTACCTACGAACCCCAGCCAGACCAGGCAGGTGCAGGTAACAACGTAGAACTCGCAGAGAAGGGAATTGCACGCGGCGTTGTATTCCCCAAGGAGGCCCTTGCGCGCTCCATTGCGCTTCAGGTTGTCGGTTCCTACCGCGACCAGCCTATAACGCTTAAGGACGCGACTGCGCTTACCCTCACTCCTGTAGGCGACCTTCCTGAGGCAGGAGCAACAGAATTTGCCTTCGCACTCTCCGGAAACGCAACAGTTCTCTGGCTCGTAGACGAATCTCGCATTGCGGGCGCTGTTGCTGGAAAGTCCCGCGACGCTGCCACAACACTCCTCTCAGGATTCCCTGAAGTAGAGCGCGCAGACCTCGTTGTCCGCCCATTCTGGCAGGGATCCTTCCCGAAGGACCCGGCGAAGATCGACGTTTCGGTCACAAACGCTCCGGAAACCCCGTAATAGCTGGATAACCTATTTGACGCCTCCTTGCTTGCTTGGTAGGATACGGAGGCTTCACATGGAGGTAAGTAAAGAAGACGCCCCAACCGGCACCGTCGAAGAGGTGCTTCCTAACTCGTTATTTCGGGTGAGGATGCCTTCTGGGGAACTCCTACTTGCATACCTCGCTGGAAAGATGCGCCTGCACCGGATTCGCGTGCTGGTTGGCGACCGGGTAGAACTGGTTGTCGACCCGTACGGGGGCCGGGCACGTGTCGTGAGGCGGCTTAGCTAAATATCCCGTTGTAATGAAGGTACGCGCATCAATCAAAGTCCAGCAGCCTGGAGATATCATCGTCCGCCGTCGCGGGCGTCTGTACCGCATTAACAAGCGCAACCCACGCCGCAAGGCGCGCCAGGGCTAGTCGCCGTTTTCCGTTACTTCTTACTTAACTCTTCGTATCCCATGCGTATCGCCGGTGTAACCCTTCCTGACGACAAGCAGCTCGCATACGCGCTGCCGCTTATCTTCGGTATTGGCCCAACTCGGGCCCTCGACATCCTCAAGGAGGCTGGCGTTGAGCCGACGCGCAAGGGCAAGGATCTTTCTGCTGACGAAGAGGCAAAGATTCGTACGCTCTCTGAGAGCTACACCATCGAGGGTGAACTCCGCCGCGATATTAGCCAGAACGTAAAGCGCCTCAAGGACATCCGCTCAGCGCGTGGTGTTCGTCATGAGCGCCGCCTTCCCGTTCGCAACCAGCGCACCAAGACGAACTCCCGCACCGTTCGTGGCAACACTCGTAAGACGATGGGTAGCGGTCGTCGTACGCTCGAGAAGACCTAATCCTGCATTTTTTAATATTTTCCTATGGGTAAGAAACGAATCATAAAGAAATCGGGCAAGGGAATGGACCAGGGCCGCAAGGACCGAGCCATGACCAAGGGCACCAAGAAGCGCCTCGAGCGCGGTGTTCTTCATGTTGAAGCTACCTTCAACAACACGAAGGCAGTGCTCACCGACGACGCAGGAAACGCTTTCATGTCTTCTTCTGCTGGCGCACTCGGCTTCTCCGGCGCGCGCAAGTCTACTCCGTACGCAGCCGCGAAGGTTGGCGAGCTTCTTGGAGACAAGGCAATTCTTATCGGCCTTAAGGAGGCGTCTGTGGTTATCCGCGGTATCGGTGCTGGCCGCGAGTCCGCACTTCGCGCATTTGCCGGAAAGGGCATTGCGATTCGCGCAATCAAGGACGCAACGCCAGTAGCGCACAACGGCCCGCGTCCTCCTAAGCCTCGTCGCGTATAGCTCTCATCCTCTTTATCTATGAAAATCGGACCTAAGTACAAGATCGCGAAGCGCCTCGGCGCATCAGTCTTCGAGAAGACGCAGACCCAGAAATTTGCAATTGCAGAGGAGCGTTCTGCGCGCGCAAAGAAGGGACGCCGCCACAACCAGACAGAGTTCGGCAAGCAGCTTCTTGAGAAGCAGAAGGTACGCATGACGTACGGCATCTCCGAGCGCCAGTTCTCCAACTATGTTGCTATTGCAATGAAGACCCACGGGGTTCCTCCTATCGAGACGCTTCACCGCCTCCTCGAGCTTCGTCTCGACAATGTTATCTACCGCCTCGGCCTTGCGCCGACGCGCCGTGCTGCACGCCAGATGGTGTCCCATGGGCACATCACCATCAACGGTGTAAAGACTACGGTTCCGTCTCGCGCAATGCGCGTGGGCGATCGTATCGGCATTCGTGAGGGATCAAAGAGCGCTGTGCTCTTTGAAAACTTCGCGGAGAAGTTTATGGAGCGTCCAACGCTTTCGCCATGGCTTTCATGGAATCCGAAGACGATGGAAGGCGGTGTACAGGAAGTGCCAACCGCAGAGGCCGCAAGCCCTGCAGGCGATCTTGTTGCTGTGCTCTCGTTCTACAGCCGCTAGTTTATTCATTCAGCAATTTTGTTGGTCTAATTTGATTGAGTTATGGAATACCACATCACGCTTCCCTCTAAGCCCCGCGTCGTCTCTGAAGAAGGCGTGCAGGGTGTATACGAGATAGATTCTCTTTACCCAGGATACGGTCATACGCTTGGCAACTCGCTTCGCCGCATCATCCACGCATCGCTTCCCGGCGCTGCTATCACCTCGGTTAAGATCGAGGGTGTTTCTCATGAATTCGCTACCATCGAGGGCGTACGCGAGTCTGTTATGGAAGTGCTTCTTAACCTCAAGCGCGTCCACTTCTCACTTCATGGCGACGAGGCGCAGACCATTTCGCTTTCCGTTAAGGGTCCGAAGCAGGTAACTGCCGCAGACTTCAAGCTTCCAAGTCAGGTTGAGATTGCAAACCCAGACATGCACATTGCAGACGTCTCGGGAAAGATCTCATTTGAGATTGAGGCTACTATCGAGCGCGGTCTTGGCTACGTGCCCCGCGAGGTTCTTACCAAGGACAAGGTTGATATCGGCACTATTGCACTTGATGCAACATTTACGCCTATCCGCCGCGTTAACTACGAGGTAGAGAACATGCGCGTTGGCGATCGCACGGACTTCAACCGCCTGCGCATTCTTATCGAAACGAACGGCACCATCAGCCCTCGTGAGGCGCTTGAGCGCTCTATCGAGACGATGATCCAGCAGCTTTCTGCGGTTATCGGCTTCCAGGAGCCTACCAGCGAGTCTGAGGCAGCCCCAGCGGCTTCCGCGGCCTCTGAGAAGGCTCCGGGCAAGGATCCTGCAAAGGTTAAGGTTGAGGAGCTTAACCTCGGCGCACGCGTTGAGACAGCCCTTACCGAAGCGGGTATTAAGTCTGTAGCAGGACTCGTGAAGAAGACTGCGACGCAGCTTAAGGAGCTCGACGGTGTCGGCGACAAGGCTGTCACCGATATCGTAGAGGCGCTTGACCTTCTTGGTCTCGAGCTTAAGGGCGAATAATAGAGAGGATTTGGACTCAGGTCAGAATTCGTGTTAGAACTGTCAGTACAACGTTATGCGCCATCACCACAAAGGAAGGAGTTTCGGACGTCCGCATGATCAGCGCACGGCGCTTATGCGTTCCCTTATGCGTTCGCTCATAATCCATGAGCGCATCTCAACAACGGAAGCGAAGGCAAAGGAGCTTCGCCCTATTATTGAGAAGCTCGTATCGCACGCTCGCGTAGACTCGGTTGCAAACCGTCGTCTCGTTGCAGCGCGTCTTGGGAACGACGACGAGGCTACCGCAAAGCTCTTCGCAACCATCGCGCCTCGTTACACCGAGCGCCCGGGAGGGTACACCCGCATCGTGAAGCGCGCAGCAACCGCAACTGACGGCCGCAAGACCGCCTACATCGCATTCGTATAATCATGACTACTACCAAGACACAGAACGGAGAGCGCACGCTCTACACCATCGACGCAGCTGGAGGAGCCCTCGGCCGCGTAGCGTCAGAGGCTGCCAGCATCCTTCTTGGAAAGAAGAGTGCGAACTTCATAAAGAATGAGGTGCTTCCAGTAGAGGTGAAGATCATCAATGCGAAGCAGCTCGTAATGAGCGAGAAGCGCATCGCCGGCAAGGAGTACACGCATTACACCGGATACCCAGGCGGCCTCCGCATTACGCCCCTCGCACGCCTTCTTGAGCGTAAGGGAGTAGCAGAAGCGCTTCGCAAGGCGGTAGACGGTATGATCCCTCGCAACAAGCTTCGCAAGGAGCGTATGAAGCGCCTTACTATCACCGATTAATTTTTACTATGGCTGAATCAAAGACCTACATCACCGCCGTTGGCCGCAGGAAGACTGCGAGCGCACGCGTGAAGCTCACTCCCGCAAAGGAGAATTCAGTGACGGTGAATGGTATGACCGCGCGCGAGTACTTCAAGACTGCAGAGCGCGAGTCCGTTACGGGCGACGTGTTCCGTGCAGGCGAGTGGAAGGAGAACTACGCCGTTGAAGCGAAGGTTATCGGCGGCGGCATGGCGTCCCAGGCTGAGGCAGTCCGCCACGGCATCGCTCGTGCCCTCATCAAGGCAGAGGAAGGAAGCCGCGCACCCGTTAAGGCTGCAGGACTCCTTACCCGCGACCAGCGTTCCAAGGAGCGCAAGAAGCCAGGCCTCCTTAAGGCCCGCAAGCGTCCACAGTGGAGTAAGCGCTAGATTTGTTACAGCAAAGTCCCGGTTATGCCGGGATTTTGTTTATGTACGTACCCGACTACGAATAGCACCTCTTCATCATTCCGTTATACTGAAGACTGTATAGTGGCAGAAACCAATAACTTCCAGTATTTATGAAAGGATTTGTAACTGATATCGAACAGGAGACGCTCGAAAACGAGAACTTCAGAAAAGTCCTCTACACCGCCGCATACATGCAGCTTGTGGTGATGAGCATTCCTAAGGGCGAAGACATTGGCGAAGAGGTGCATGGGCAGGACCAGTTTATCCGCGTAGAGGAAGGCGAGGGCAAGGCCGTACTGGACGGCGTAGAGCACGAGATACGCGACGACATAGCAACCGTGATTCCTGCAGGAACAAAGCACAACATTGTAAACACCGGCGAGGGAGCTTTGAAGATCTACAGCATCTACGCTGCGCCGCATCACGAAGACGGCGTCGTCCATAAGACGAAGGCAGATGCGGAAAAGGACGAAGAAGAGTTCCTTGGCGACACAACCGAATAATCCTATGAAATGTCCACTTGATGGTGCGGATCTCCAGATGACCGAACGGCAGGGAATTGAGATAGATTACTGCCCTACGTGCCGCGGTGTGTGGCTTGATCGAGGAGAGCTCGACAAGATTATAGAGCGTGGAAGCGGGTCAGCTTCATCGGCTCCACAGTCGTCCCCCTATCCCGAGCGAACCTATAGAGACGACGATCACCACGGCTCGCATGGGCACAAGAAGCATCGCCGCGAAGGGTTGCTTGGCGAACTCTTTGATTTCTAGGGGTAAGCGAAGCGTCTTAATAACGTCTCCCTGTATATGACCAAGCCTTTTGCCTTTCTCATTGCGTTCTGCCTTCTTGCGATTTCTATCCCTGGAAGTGCCAGCGCAACTTCTCCCGTTATGTGCACCATGCAGTACCAGCCCGTGTGCGGTACTGATATGAATGGAAAGTATAAAACATACGGCAACAGCTGTACGCTGGGCGCTGAAAACGGCACCTACCAGCACGAGGGCGAGTGTACTGACGCAGAACTTAGGGGAACGCAGGAGGGAACATACGTGCCTCCTGCGCACTGCACTGCGTGGTACGACGGCTGCAACAGCTGCAGCCGAACTGAGGATGGGAATGCAGTCTGTACGCTTCGAGGCTGTATGGGAACACCGGCTGCGGGATACTGCACCGCATATGGAGAGACCAGCACTGACGTAGCGCCCGCTCCTCCTGTGCCTGCTCCTGAGGTATCGGTTGAGGCTTCTTCAACCCAGTCTCTAGAAGCACAGCCTCTTCAAGAGACTCCAGGATTCTTCGCGCGTATTTGGACGAGCATTGCTACCTGGTTCGGGAACCTCTTCTAGGTTTTGACTCTCTTCTTCGCTTCAGGCATAGTTTCTGTATGCACGACGACGATGTAGTACTTGAGCGCGATGGCGCAGAAGAAGACGGTATGAGCGAAGTAGAGCTTGAGGACCAGGAGTCTCGAGCTGATACGAAGCTCGCGAAGCTCCGCAAAGAGCTCGAAACCGCGAAGAGCGAGCGCCAGGAAAACCTGGACGGCTGGCAGCGAGCGAAGGCTGATTACGTAAACGCACTAAAGCGCTTTGAAGAAGAGCGTGCAGAAGCGAAGCAGCAGGGCGTGGTTAAGGCAGCGCGCGCGTTTATCGCCGTAATGGACTCGCTCGCGCGCGCTGAGTCTGCGGGAGATATTCCCGACTCGTTCCAAGCGATCGCGAAGCAGCTCCATGACGCTGCGAACTCTCTCGGACTCGTTCCCTTCGGGAGCGTGGGCGAGAGCTTTGACCCCATGCTGCACGAAGCGCTTGGCCAGGACGCCGTTGAAAGCGCAGACCAGGACGAGACGGTTACCGCCGTACTTGAGACCGGCTGGAAGGCGGGAGACCTCGTCGTACGGGCAGCCAAGGTGCGGGTGGGCACTTACGGGTAGGCACTTGAAGCCTTCATCTAGGAGGCGTAAAATAGAAGCATCTGTGCGACAGGGTATTTGTATATAGAAATAGCCAATAATCTCTTTTAACTATGGGAAAGATCCTCGGTATCGACCTCGGCACCACTAACTCCGCCATGGCAATCATGGAGGGCGGCGAGCCACGCGTTCTTGAGAATGCGGAAGGTGCACGCACCACGCCATCGGTTGTTGCTATCGCAAAGAACGGCGAGCGCCTTGTTGGAACGCTTGCGAAGCGTCAAGCGGTTACGAATCCAAAAAACACCATCTACGGTATTAAGCGCTTCATGGGACACCGCTTTGAGGACGCATCCGTGAAGAAGGATGTAGACGTCGTGCCGTACGTGATTAAGGCAGGCCCAGATGGAGGCGTGCAGGTAACGCTAAGCGAAAAGGATTATCGCCCGGAAGAAGTATCCGCAATGATTCTTGCGAAGATGAAGGCAGACGCGGAGAAGAAGCTCGGCGAGACCATCACGGAAGCGGTTATTACCGTTCCCGCGTACTTTGACGACGCACAGCGCGCAGCCACTAAGGCTGCGGGCCAGGTAGCAGGGCTTGATGTGAAGCGCATCATTAATGAGCCTACTGCCGCAGCGCTCGCATACGGCTTTAACAAGAAGAAAGATCAGCAGATCGTAGTGTTTGACTTCGGCGGCGGAACCTTCGATGTGTCCGTACTTGAAGTTGGCGACGACGTTATTGAGGTGAAGTCCACAGACGGCGACAGCCACATGGGAGGCCGCGACATCGACCAGAAGATCGTGCGCTACCTTGCAGACGAGTTTAAGAAGGAGAGCGGCATCGACGTAACGAAGGATCCTCTTGCGCTCCAGCGCCTGGATGAGGGTGCTGAGAAGGCCAAGCTTGAGCTTTCAACTGCAACCGAGACAGAAGTTAATATTCCGTTTATTACCGTTGGCTCAGATGGGAATCCACAGCACCTCCTCGTGAAGCTTTCGCGCGCAACGCTTGAATCTCTTGCTGAGGAGTACATTACGCGCTCAATCGACATTACGAAGCGCGCGCTTGAGGCAGCGAACTTCAAGGCTGCAGATATTGAGGAGATCATCCTCGTTGGCGGCCAGACCCGCATGCCAAAGATTCAGGAAGAGGTTGAGAAGCTGTTCGGCAAGAAGCCACACCGCGACGTTAACCCGGACGAAGTTGTGGCTATCGGCGCCGCTATTCAGGCCGGTATTCTTCAGGGCGACGTGAAGGACATCCTTCTCGTGGATGTGATCCCGCTTTCTCTTTCTATTGAGACCATGGGAGGCGTTGCAACTAAGATTATCGAGCGCAACACTGCAGTGCCAACTTCACGCAGCCAGACGTTCTCAACCGCAAGCGACAATCAGACATCGGTAGAGATTCACGTGTCGCAGGGCGAGCGCGCAATGGCCTCTGACAACAAGTCACTTGGTCGCTTCATGCTCGACGGCATTCCACCAGCGCCGCGCGGCCTTCCGCAGGTTGAAGTTACGTTCGACGTCGACGCTTCCGGTATTCTCACCGTGAAGGCAAAGGAAAAGACAACCGGCAAGGAGCAGTCGATTCGCATCGAAGGCTCAACAGGTCTTTCCGAAGCTGATATCGAAAAGATGAAGGCTGATGCCGAGGCGAATAAGGCAGAAGACGAGAAGCGCAAAGAGCTTGTTGAAGTTAAGAACCTTGCCGAGCAGATGATCTATACTGCCGAGAAGGCGGTAAAGGATGCAGGAGAGAAGGCTCCTCAGGAGATTGTTACTGAAGTTAACGAAAAGATTGCCGCACTTCGCACTGCGCGCGAGGGAGAAGACATTGAGGCAATTAAGACTGCGTCAGAAGGACTTTCAACATCGCTCTCAAAGATTGGCGAGCACATGATGAAGGAAGAGCAGGCAGCAGGAGCTGCAGCTCCTGAAGGAGAGCCAGCAGCAACTGATGCTGAGTTTACGGAAGAGAAACCGAAGGAGTAAAAGACAGACGTGAGCAAGTCAAACCCCGCAGTGCGGGGTTTGACTTTATGAATATAAAGTGTATTATATATATAGATCCATAAACGTCCTTCGGGACACGAACGAGGAGTTCTTCATATGCGTAAAGTGTTTGAGAATCATTTCTGGTGGTGGGTTCTTGGAACCACCCTCGCCGCGCTTATCGGTTCTATGGTGTGGGCAACCGCAGCCTCGGCGCAAGCAATCGCGCCGGTCAATCCGTATCAGCCGGTACCAGAAATGCGGTATCCAATCTGTACCAACGTGCAGACGGCGTCCGGGTCTCTCAACTGCACGGGAAACCCGAACGCGTATCTCACGCGTCCGCCGTGTGGCAACAACTGCCCGGAAGACCAGCCCGGCGTCTACGACAGCCTGGGCCGCGGGACTCTCAACACGCTGTGTGGGGACCCGCAAGGCGAAGGCTGCGTCGGCGCGCTCTTCATCCAAGAAGTGAACAGCGACGGTTGCATCCGACAGCTCGTCCGCGACTACGACGGTCTTTCGCGTGCAGATCGGGCGTTCGCGGTTCTGGTGAGCGACCTTCGCCACATGGGTCCCATCGACCTGGTGCTGTCTTCGGACGGCTCGCACCCGCGCTACACGCGCAGGTACGAGCGCCAGATCGAGGACTACCGGCGCATGAGCGCGCCGGTGCGGCCTGGGTACTCGCAGCCGTACCATCGTTCTCCGTGCCGGCACTAGGCATGGAAAACAAACAGGGCGATCGACTTTGTGTCGGTCGCCCTCTTTCTTTTGCGACGCATGGAGCGCTACGGTATAGTGGACACCTATGGCGAAGAACTACTACGACATCCTCGGGGTCGACAAGAAAGCGACGAAGGACGACGTGAAGAAGGCCTTCCGCAAACTCGCGCAAAAACACCATCCTGATAAGGGTGGGGACGAATCTACCTTTAAAGAAATAACCGAAGCGTATAGCGTGCTTGCAGACGAAAAGAAGCGTCGCGAGTATGACTCGTACGGGCAGACATTTGCTGGCGGAGGTCCAGGAGCTGGCGGGTTCGGCGGCTTCGATCCGTCTCAGTTCTCAGGATTCGGCCAGGGCGGTGTTGAGTTCGATCTTAATGATCTGTTTGAGGGATTCGGCGATATCTTTGGCGGAGGCCGAGGACCGCGCATTAAGCGCGGACGCGACATTTCTATTGATATCGAGGCAACCTTCAAGGAATCCATTCTCGGCGGTACACGCTCCGTGCTTATAACAAAGGTTGGCACCTGCGAGACGTGCGAAGGCACTGGCGGAAAGCCGGGAGCAGGCGTTGAGACCTGTAAAACCTGTAACGGACAAGGGAAGCTCCATGAGACGCGCAACTCGCCGCTTGGCGCCTTTACGAGCGTGCGCGCCTGCAGCGCCTGCGAAGGCAGCGGGCAGATTCCTAAGGAGAAGTGTGCAACGTGCTCAGGGCACGGCGTACTACGTCGCGAGGAAGAGCTTAAGATTCAGGTCCCTATCGGTATAGACGGCGGGGAGATGATTCGCATGCCAGGCAAGGGCGAAGCTATCAAGGGCGGTGCTCCGGGCGATTTGTACGTGAAAGTGCATGTTAAGCCACACCCGGTCTTTAAGAAGGAAGGCATGAATCTCGTGATGAATATGCCTATGAAGCTTACGGATGCACTACTTGGAACTACTACAACCATAACCACGATAGACGACAAGAAGCTCGAGGTTAAGATTCCTGCAATGAGCGAAGCGCAGCAGACGCTCAGGCTCCGCGGTAAGGGAGTTTCCATTAACGGAAATGCGGGGGATCTCCTCATTCGCCTCACCGCAACGCTTCCAAAGAAGATTTCTTCAAAAGCAAAGAAGGCAATTGAAGACTTAAAGGCTGAAGGTCTCTAAACTCTGACATACGCACACCAGACGAGCGCGTCAAAGCGTTCGCGTCTGCTATGCTTAGCGCATGGACGCACTAAACTCGTTTGCAACAGGGGGATTTGCAGACATCATTGCCTTTATCGGGAACTTTCTCGTACTCCTTATTATCGCGGGGATTCTTTTCTTCTTTGCTCTGCGCACGGGCAGGTCAATGCTCATCTCCTTCATTCTTTCGCTTTATATAGGCTTCGCGCTCTTTAGCATCTTTCCGTACAAGGAAATGTTCCTCATAGGGGACTCTCCGCTCGTGCGCGCCGTATCCGGCATTGTTCTCTTTGGTGTCTTCACTGCGTTCCCATACGTGCTGCTTCGCCGCGCCTCAACATCAGGCTCGATGCGTATTCATCCCGTAACGCTGGCGGTGCTTGCGTTTGTTGCCGGAGGATTCGTGCTTGCGCTTGGGTACCACGTACTCAATATTGCCGCAGTTATTCCGCTCACGCCTTCGCTCGATCTTTTATTTGCACCGGATCAATATTTCTTCTGGTGGTTCGTGGCGCCTCTTGTAGGAATCTTTATAGCGACTCGATAGGCTCGTTTATTGGGAAGTGGGCTGCGTGGTATAATCACGTATTCCATGGCTGAAGAAGAACCAAAAAAGCCCGTGAAGACGGGACTTGTTATACGGGAATACACCAAAGCGGCGCTCAAGTATCCGTGGCTCCTTGCCGTACTGTTTGGAGGCGCGCTGTTTGTAGAACTCGGGTTCGTTATCGGCCCGCTCTACATTAGGACCTTCATTGATACCTTGGCTGTAGCAGAGCCATCCGCGGCAGTGGTGCAAAGTTTGCTTGGTATTCTGGGAATCCTTTCGGTCATTTATCTGCTCCGTTGGGCCTTTCAGCGCGCCCAGAACTTTGCACTCATCGCAATTGAAGCCAAGACAAATCTTGATCTGCTCTATACTGCGTTCTCCTATCTGCTCCGGCACTCGTACGGCTTCTTCGTTTCGAACTTTGCCGGCTCGCTCACGCGCCGCGTAAATCGATACTCGCATGCTTTTCAAGCAATCCTTGAGAGCACGCTCTACAACTTCTTTTCAACCTTTGTCTTCGCAACAGGAGTGATCATAGTCCTCATGCGGGAGAGCGTTTTGCTCGGCGCAGTGCTTTTACTTTGGACGGTTGTCTTTATTTGGGTACAGGTAGCTATGGCAAAGTGGCGCCAACCTTTGCGTCTTTTGAAATCAGAAGAAGATACGAAGCTCGCAGGCGCCGTGTCGGACTCGGTAACGAACCAGACAACGGTTACGCTTTTCGCAGGGAATGCGCATGAGCACTCGCTGATAGAGAAGGCTGCAATGCGTTGGTATCGCGCAGCAACGAGATCATGGAGGACAGACGAATGGATATACGGCATTCAAGCACTATTTGCTATTGCCATTGAAATCGGTCTCCTGGCGGGCGCAGTTATATTGTGGAGCCGCGGACTTTTCACCGTGGGAGACCTTGTGATCATCCAGGTGTACGTGCTCGGCCTTATTGGCCGCGTATGGAACATCAGCGGCGTTATGCGAAGACTGTACGAAGCGTTTGCAGATGCAAGCGAGATGGTTGCCATACTGCATACGCCGCACGCCGTTGCGGACAAGCCTGGCGCAAAAGATCTTAAGGTAACCTCGGGAACAATTGAGTTTGACTCTGTTGAGTTCGGCTTCAATGACGACCAGCAGGTAGCGAAGGGGCTCTCCTTTACGATTCCTGGCGGGCAGAAGGTTGGCCTTGTGGGGCCATCGGGCGCAGGCAAGTCAACGATTACGAAGCTGGTGCTTCGCTTCTATGACGTTACTGCCGGAAGCATTCGCATCGACGGACAGAACATAATGGATGTGACGCAGGACTCGCTGCATGAAGCGATTGGATTCGTGCCGCAGGAGCCGATCTTGTTCCATCGCTCCCTTATGGAGAATATCCGGTACGGCAAGCAAGCTGCCACGGACGAAGAAGTTATGGAAGCCGCAAAGAAGGCGCACTGCCATGACTTTATTATGGGCTTCCCTGAAAAGTACGACACGCTCGTGGGCGAGCGCGGCGTGAAGCTTTCCGGCGGCGAGCGTCAGCGCGTTGCTATCGCTCGTGCCATTTTGAAGAATGCACCGATTCTGATTTTGGACGAGGCGACGTCTGCACTCGACTCAGAATCTGAAGCACTCATTCAGGACGCACTTAAGGTGCTTATGGAAGGGAAGACCGTTATCGTTATTGCGCACCGGCTCTCGACCATTATGACTATGGATAGAATTGTTGTTATCGAGGCGGGTGCTATTGCCGCTGAGGGAACGCACGACGAACTCGTTGCGCATAAGGGCGGGCTCTACCAGAAGCTGTGGAGTATTCAGGCGGGCGGGTTTATCGTAGACGACAAGAAAGGCGCGTAGACGTGATACGATATTTTCATTATGTCGGCACTAGATGAAATCCGCGCTGAGCGTGAGCGCAAGCTAGCACTCCTGGAGAAAGCAGGTATTAACCCATATCCAAACCGCAGCCAGCGAACGCATGAGATTGGGCAGGTGCTCGCAGACTTCGCAACTCTCGAAAGCAGCGCTCAGGGAATTGCAGTTAACGGGCGTATCCGCGCAGTGCGCACGCACGGCGGCTCGTCATTCGTTGATATTGAAGACGGCACTGGCCGCATGCAGCTCTTTTTCAAAAAGGATGAGCTTGGCGAGGAATCCTTCAGTCTCTTTCAAGACACTATAGATAACGGGGACTTTGTGGAAGCACGAGGTATCGCAATACGCACGAAGAGCGGACAGGAAAGCCTTCAGGTTGCAGACTGGCGTATTCTTGCAAAGACGCTGCTTCCTGTACCCGATCAGTGGTACGGGCTTTCAGACGAAGACGAACGCTTTCGAAAGCGCTACTTGGACCTTCTCCTTAACGAGCAGACTGCGGCTACCGCGCGCAGACGCTCAGTGTTCTGGAACGCGTTCCGCTCGTACTTGCTTACACGCAATTTTATTGAAGTAGAGACACCCGTACTCGAAAACACCACCGGAGGCGCTGAGGCGCGTCCGTTCGTTACGCACCACAACGCACTTGATATAGACGTCTTCCTGCGTATTTCAGCAGGAGAGCTTTGGCAGAAGAAGCTTCTCGTTGGCGGACTTCCAAAAACGTTTGAAATAGGCCGTATATTTAGGAATGAGGGAATGTCACGTGAGCACCTGCAGGACTATACGCAGATAGAGTTCTATCAAGCCTACTCAGACTACGAAGAGGGTATGCGTATGGTTACGGATTTGTACCGCCATGTTGCAAAGGAAACCTTCGGCACGCTTGAGTTCCAGATTGGGGAGCACGCTGTTGATCTTGGAAAGGATTGGGAAGTATATGATTTCTGTGAAATTCTCAAGCGCGAATACAATCTTGATCCACTCACGGCAACTCTTGAAGAAGTGAAGGAGGCGCTCAAGAACGCCGGCATAGAAAAGGACGCTCAGACAATGAATATTGAGCGAGGCGTTGATCTCCTATGGAAGAAAGTCCGCAAGACAATCTCTGGGCCAGGTTTCCTTATTGGAGTGCCTGTATACTTGGAGCCCCTCGCAAAGCGCAGCGAAACAAACGACCAGGTTGTTGAGCGCTTCCAAGTTATTCTCGCAGGCAGCGAAATGGGTAAGGGGTTCTCAGAACTCAACAATCCAATCGACCAGCGCGAGCGCTTCAATGCACAGCAGGCACTTCGCGACGCAGGAGACGAAGAGGCCCAGATGGCTGATATGGAATTCGTCGAGGCGCTTGAGTACGGTATGCCTCCTGCGTTTGGATTCGGGTGCTCCGAAAGACTCTTTAGCTTCCTGCAGAACATGGACGTTCGCGAAGCGCAGCTGTTCCCCTTAATGCGCCCGAGGGACTAAGCAACGAAAAAGGCTCTGGACAAAGCAGAGCCTTTTTCGTTATCAAACTAGGCGAGGAGTAGCTTTTGCACAGTTGTTACCAGGTCTTTCACCGGCACTTCGTGCTTGGTGCCCGTTTTGAATTCCTTTACAACAACGACGTGCTTCGCAACATCCTCCTTTTCAGTTATGAGCGCAAGGGTAAAGCCCTTCTGGTCTGCGAACTTAAGCTGCTTCTCAAGGGGCTTCTCCTCTAAGTACACTTCAGTAGGGACTCCAGCCTCGCGCAGGCGGCGCGCCTGATCGAGATATACCGATGCATGTGATTCTGCACCGAGTGCTGTTGTTACAAGCACCTTTGCAACGGCGCTTGTGTCTGCAGGAACAAGCTTCGCTTCGATAAGTCGCAGAAGAAGCCGTGTTACGCCAATTGATATACCGACGCCCGGAAGACGGCGCTTCGTAAACGTGCTTGCGAGGTCTTCATACCTCCCGCCGGACGCAATACTTCCAAGCTCTTGATGGGCGTCAAAACGCGTCTCAAACACGGTGCCCGTGTAGTAATCAAGGCCGCGGGCGATAGAAATATCGATACGGAAATGATTTTCAGGAACTCCTGCGGTGCGTATAGCGGCCACAACTCTGGTAAGTTCGTCGAGTCCCTCTGAGAAGAGTGGGCCGTACGCTTTCTCCTTGAGCGAGGCGAGTACTGCATCGGTGTTCTCGGTGCTTGTAAGGAGTTCTATAAGGTCTTCCGCTTTACTCCTTTCAATGCCGTATGCGGCAAGCGCCGTAACAGTTTCTTTCACGCCGTCCTTCTCAAGGCGATCAATAGTTGCAAGTGCTGCTTTGAGATCCTTCTGATCAAGACCGGTCGCCTCTAGGATTCCGCCCAGAACCTTTCTATTGCCAATGCGAATGGTGAAAGGACCGATGGCGAGCTTTGTGAAGATAGCGTCAATAACGCTCACCATCTCCGCGTCATGCATGAGTGAAAGCGATTCTTCGCCTATAACGTCTATATCCGCCTGCGTAAACTGGCGATAACGGCCATTCTTTGCGCGCTCTCCTCGAAACACAGGGCCAATAGAATACCTACGGAACGGGAAGGAGAGATCGTGCCGGTTTGTAGCAACGAACCGTGCGAGCGGCACCGTATGATCAAAGCGAAGTGCAAGGTCTTTCGCGTCCGTGTCCTCGCCAGGCGCTACATTCAACCGTCTCAGTGCGTAGACTTGTGTGCTGATTTCTCCGCCACCTTTAGCAAGGAGTACTTCAGGACGCTCCACCAAGGAAGTCTCGAGCGGGGAGTAGCCTGCCCGCTCAAATTCGCCACGGATCACGTCGAGCATGTGCGTTTGCGCAATTGCTACCTTGGGAGAGAGGTCAGGGAAGCCACTTGGCGCCTGCAAGAGTCGTTTGGATAATTCCATTGGGGTAATAGTAGCATCTTCATCTTACGGAAATCCTGTTAAATCCCTGTGCTAAGATACTGATTAATATTATGAGCTTGGTTGAAATGCTCGCACCTGTGCGATCAGCGTTCCGCATATTGTGGCCTAAGCCATGGTCTACCTCTGAGCTTTTAACCCCTCTTGAGGAAGCAACTGCTGAGCTTGAGCGCAGAAGGCGGGATCCGGAGCTTTTGAAGAAGGTATCTACATACTTGGAAGGAGATATTCCGCAGCACTTTAAAGATGGGCCAATTCTTTACTTGGCCCGCCACGTCGCTTCACCAAACTTCGAAACGTTGCGCTTCCTCCACCTCGTTGAGTCTCTCGATCTTCCTGCCGTTCTCAGTCACGATCTGAATGACCGCTTTGTTCCGAAGAACCCTCTTAAGAGAGCGCTTGGAAAGCTTTCTATTTCAACAGGAATTGAGGTGAAAGGAGGAGAGTGCAACGAATCATACGAGCGCGTTTCTGTTGTTGATTTTAATACAATGAGCGGGAAGCAGTTTAAGGACATTGAAACAAAATGGGGCGAGTCGCTAGTAGCTTTTCATGAATCGCTCTTCAAGTCGCTCGCAAGCAGGTCAGTGCAGCTTGTGGACGAGTCCGGCTGGATAGACCGGCATCATCGGGGGGATTTGGCACTTCACTACAAGAAGTTTCTCGCGCTGTTTATCGTGCACGGCATTCTCTTTGAAGACTATGCGCTTGAGGACAGGGAAGAGGCAAAGTTTATTGAGGGCGTGCTGCGACCCGCGTTTAGGTTTATAGAGCAGGAGTTTGGTTGCAGGCCTCTCATAGCCCAGCTGACGCCGACATCCATAGAGAGTGCCGAGTTTTGGATTAGTTATCCGCGCAAGGTGCTGGACATTATCCGCGCGAAGCTCAATGATACGAACACATGACCTGGTTCCTCATAGCGCTCATTGCGCCGTTCCTGTACGCAGTTACAAACCATATTGATAAGATCCTCCTTGAAAAGTATTTCAAGGAGAGTGGGGTAGGTACGCTTCTCCTCTTTTCGTCACTCCTTTCGGCACTCGCGCTTCCGTTTCTCTTCCTCGCAGACCCAACCGTGTTCTCGGTAGGAGCGATGAACATTGTTGCTCTGATGTTCGTGGGTATTCTTAACGTTGCGGTTCTGTGGTGCTATTTGCTTGCACTTAAGGATGAAGAAGCCTCGGTGGCTGTCGTGTTCTACCAGCTCGTTCCGGTCTTTGGCTATATTCTTGGCTATTTCGTCCTTGGGGAAGTTCTCACCCAGCTTCAACTAATCGCTATGGCCATTGTCATTTTTGGTACGGCAATAATCTCGTTTGAAATCGATGCTGAAAACCGCTTCAAGCTTCGTGGCGCGACAGTACCACTTATGTTGGGAGCAGCGTTCTTTTGGGCGCTTGAATCGGTGATATTCAAGGCTGTTGCTCTTGAAGAAACGCTCTGGCGGTCGCTCTTTTGGGAGCATCTCATGCTCACGCTCGTGGGTGTCGTCATTTTCGTATTCATCCGTTCGTATCGTACTCATTTCATGAGGGCCATAAAAAATAACTCACGCGGCATTCTTTCCCTGAACGTAGCGAATGAGTCCCTGTATATGCTTGGAAACCTTGCATTTTCAATTGCATACCTCCTTGCACCTATTGCGCTTGTACTGCTTACCGAGTCCTATCAGCCGCTCTTTGTCTTTGCTATCGGTATATTCCTGACATTATTCTTCCCAAAGCTCACGAATGAGAAGATCGAAGCGAAGCACCTCTGGCAGAAGGGTATCGCTATAGCGATCACAGGAATTGGTACCTATCTTCTCTTTACCGTTTAGTTACTAACACCCGCCTGAGACTCGTATTGTTAGCTGGTATACTTTGAAGCATGGGTCAATTGTTTGCGCACTTGCGGGGTCATATTCTCGCGTACATCATCCTGCCGCTCATCATTGTTTCTGGTGTTGCGTCCTTTTATCGCTTTGTTGTAGCGAACGACTATATCGTCGAATATGAAGGCGAATGCGATCCCTCAACTGAATCATGCTTTGAGGGCTGCGAAGACGATGAGTGTTTGGAGCCATATCCATACAAGTACATGCACAAGTACGCATCCGATGTGCGCGCTGAGTGTGGGCCAGATATAACCGAGTGCGAAGACGCGAGTGTCTGTCTTGTTGGCGATGAGGGGTGCTCCATCGAGTACTGTGATCCTGAAGAGCTGGGCGAGAACGAGTCCTGCTTCTTTGCTGAAGAAGAGTCCCTAGACTCAAGTGAAGAGGATGATTCGGGTGTGGGTACAGAGGATGAAGGCACCGAGGAAGAAGCACTAAACGATGAGTAGCACCATGACTATGCATTCATGGATGAGTCCTAAAATCGAACTGAGATCCGGAGGAATTTCAGGAAGCGGAATTTTTGCACGGGAACCTATTTCCAAGAATGAGCGTCTTGTCGTTTTTGGTGGACGGGTTATGACTCTGGCACAGGAGCAGAGTCTGCCGGAAAGCATTGCTGACTATGCCCATCAGATTGATGTTGATCTAGTTATAGGCATAAATTCAGAAAAGGATATTCAGCCTGTTGACCACCTTAATCATAGCTGCGAGCCGAATGCAGGCTTTAGGGGCCAGATAATGCTTGTTGCAATGCGCGACATCCTTGTAGACGAAGAAATAACGTTTGATTACGCCATGACTCTTTCTGAAGCAGAAGGGGATGACTACGAAGAAGGCATTCCGTGTTTATGCGAGCGTGCTAGCTGCAGAAAGTTAATTACTGACTCTGACTGGCGCATTCCAGAGCTTCAGGCCAGGTACGCAGGGTATTTCCAACTTTATCTAGCTGAAAAAATTGCGAACCTATGATTTGTTACTTTTATTCTGAGCCTACTCATCTCATCTTCTCGACAGACCTGCCGAGTCTTTTGTACTACTCGCATATTCCTGCGAGCATCATGGCGCTCCTGATTGGCTTCTTTATATTCTGGAACGGCCGGAAGCTGCTTCTTAACCAGCTTCTCTTTGTTATTACACTCTGTTTCTCACTCTGGACGTTCGCTAGCCTCATAACGTGGACCAATATTCACAGCGACGTATTGCTCTTCGTGTGGTCGTTCTTTGGCCCTCTCTCAGCCCTCATCGCAGTATTTAGCGTTTACTTTGTGTACGCGTTCTTAAACAAAAAAGATGCGCCACTGGGCCTTAAGGCAATATTCCTCGCGCTGCTCGCGCCTGTATTCATCCTTGCGCCTACAACTCTTAGTCTTTCAGGCTTCGACATCACGTACTGCGATGCCTTCGGCTTTGAGGGACCTCTGTACGAACTCTATTACAACGCCCTAGGCTTTGGTGCGGTGGCGTGGATTATTGGCATGCTCATGCACGCATATCACTGCAACGTATCCCGCTTCAGGTCGCAGATTGTGTTTATGGGAATCGGCATAGTTGCCTTTCTGCTTTTGTTCTTTGGCATCGGGTACCTTTCGTCGTACCTAACCGCACAAGGATATTTCCCTAATTCTGAGCTTGAAATGTATGGGCTCTTCGGCATGGTTGTATTTATGGCATACATCGGCGTGATGCTCGTGCGCTTCAAGACTTTCAGCGTGAGTGTTATTGCCCCGCAAGCTCTTGTTGTGGCGCTGATCATTCTTATTGGCGCGCAGTTTACCTTCATCAGCAGTCCTACGAACCTGGTACTAAACGCTATTGCGCTTGTCTTTACCGCAGTTATTGGCATCGTGCTTATCCGCAGCGTGAAGCGTGAAATTGAGCAGCGCAAGCGCATTGAAGAGCTCGCGAAGGATCTCGAGAAGGCGAACAAGCAGCAGATCATCCTCATTCACTTCATTACGCACCAGATCAAGGGCTTCGTTACGAAGTCGAGGAACATCTTCTCTATGATGCGCGAAGGGGACTTTGGTCCTGTTCCTGAAAGCATGAAGGGTATGGTTGAGGAAGGATTTACCTCAGACACGAAGGGCGTTAATACTATTCAGGAGATTCTTAACGCCGCGAATATTAAGAGCGGAAAGGTTGAGTATAAGAAGGATCCGTTTGATCTTAAGGCGCTCGTAGACGAGATCGTTAAGGATCTTAGCGGCGGCGCGTCCAAGAAGGGTCTTGAGCTTGTAGTTAACACGGGAACCGAGCCCCTGATGTATCCGGGAGATAAAGTACAGCTTACAAACGCGCTTAAGAATCTTATCGACAACTCGATTAAGTACACCTTGAAGGGAAGCGTCGCCGTCTCTCTTACAAAGGAATCCAAGGCTGTACGATTCATGGTTGAAGACACCGGCGTCGGTATTACCAAAGAAGATATGGCGCGCCTCTTTACCGAAGGAGGACACGGCACCAACTCAACAAAGGTTAACGTTGAGTCCACAGGGTTCGGTCTCTACATTGTGAAGAACATCATTGAGGCACACGGCGGAAAGGTGTGGGCAGAGTCCGAAGGCGAAGGAAATGGAAGCAGGTTCGTGGTCGAGTTGCCTACGATTTATTAATCTCATGGTTGAGATTACTGAGATTACTCAAGCTTTCAGAGAATCCGCTCGAAATATTGCTAGTGTTGTCCAGTTTGGGTCATCACTGCACTCGGAAGCGCATGGAGACATTGATCTGTGTGTGGTGATTCGCAGTGGTGAATTTTACGAGTTTGTTAATGCGATTCAAAGCATCTCATTACCAGAGCAGTGGGATATAAGTCTTCTTCGTAATGAAGAGCTTGGCGTAGCGCCGTTCCGGTATGGAAGCCACGGTCAACATCTTTTACTTTCAATAAAGCAAGGTCGACTTGTCTATGGCGAAGATCTATTCTCCCGTCTTCCAGATCCCGACGAGGAATCCGTGCGATTCTCTATCCTAGAGAGATTGTATGACTACTTATACGAAGTGCGTAAGCTCGCGGTATCCGGGGATAATATGGTCCCCGCCTCGCTTAAGAAGCGCTGGGGAAAGTTTCAGCGTTTAGCACTATATCTTCTGACAGATAACCATAGCTTTCCTGGGGTGCTATCCTTAGCTGAGACCGAGATGATTTCAGCCCTTGCAAAGATAGGAATTGATTATCGGAGTTCGTTTTCGATAGAAGGATTCGAATTAATATGGGAAAAAATACAAAAAAGGAGTTCGTCATTGTAACCGGAGGCACGTCCGGTATTGGATATGCAGCAGTCTGTCATTTTCTGAAGAATGGGTATGGTGTGGTAGTAATGTACGGCAACGACACCGATCGTGCGCTCACAAAGGAGCGAGAGCTCGTAGAGCAAGGATATGTTTCCGGAGAGGACTTTTTCTTTGTACACGCTGACGTAAGTAAAACCGGGATTCTCCAGGAAGCTCTTTCCAGTATTGAGGCAATACGTGATCAGATTACAGTTCTTATTAATAACGCTGGCATGCTAAAGCGAGCTCCATTTGAGGAGCTGCAAGAAGAGGATTGGCACGCAGTGTTCGGGGTAAACGTTTTTGGAATAGCGCACATGTCTCAATGGCTACACATGGAGTGTCCGAATGCTCGAGTCATAATTAATATAGGCAGCATTCGAGGTTTTGCACACGTGAGCAGACTCAACAATATGATTTACAGCGTCAGTAAGGCCTGCATTCCGACACTTACCGCAGTTCTTGCAAAGCAGCTTGGTCCCGCTATACGTGTAGTCGGAATACTTCCTGGAACGATAGATACACCTCAGCGGCAAGGAATCACAGAAGAGGAGTTCAAAATGTATGGTGAGGACAATACCATCCAAGGTAGACTAGGTACCCCCGAGGAAGTAGCGGATCTGTGTCTTTTCATCGCTTCGGAACGGGCCCGTTATATTACCGGTACCAGCATTACAATTGACGGTGGGTACAGCGTAAACTACATAAAATAAGAGCACTTACTATGCGCGGCTTCGGAACAAACTTTCATAAGATCTATGCTTCAAATGCTGCTGCATATCACCGCTTCAGCGCCGCCGAGTTTTTTTCAAGGGAGCTACAAGAGAGACTTGAATCACTTGAGACGGGGTCTGTCCTTCTTGATGTGGCATGTGGCACAGCTCACAAGACAGATAGGGCATCGTCACGATTCGAGAAGGTTTATGCTCTCGACAACTCACAAGAGTTGCTGGGTTTTGCATCAAGAAAATATGACAGAAATACGAAGACCACCTTTCTATGGTCTTCCGCGGCAAATATACCCCTCCTGGATGAGAGCGTCGATACTATTATCGTTACCTGGGGCTCATTCCCTCTCACAAAAAGCCTTAAGGAGATGAAGCGCGTGTTAAAGAAAGGAGGTTCTATTGTGCGCATTGGAGCCTTCGGCGAAGATGAGTTCACGACTTTATTTCCGAAGTTTGATATTCATAGAGTGCGTAGGATAAATACGACTTTCAAGAGACATGGATTTAACATTGAAGAACACGTTGTCAATATACGATTCCCAAATCTAACAGCTGCGCAAGAAGTTTTGACAACGATTATTGGAGCGCCTGCTTCGGCGATTAAGAAACCTCGATTTAAACACGAGGTAGCTCTTTGTTATTATAGAAAGCCATGATCACGTACAGAACACGATACAAGAAATACCTGGTGGAGGTGTATGTACCTGAAAGCTATTCAGGGCGATCCGTGCTTCTGCTACCTGGGTTGCCTGTCTCGAGTAACGTGAGACCAATAGTTGAGACTTTTCTTGATGCTGGAGCGGTGGTGTTTTACCCGAACTTCTCGGGCTCATTCGATAGCTATGGGACCTATTCACCCAAGAGCGCCATCGCTGATGTTAGAAAACTATATCCACTCTTGTTCTCTGAAAGTATTACTGAGCTGTACTTTGGGAAGAGAATCGAGTTGGGCAAACCCAAAGAAGTAATTCTTGCAGGTATGAGCTACGGCGCGGGAATTGCACTGCACGGGAACGCATCTCTCTTCGATAAGATACTACTTTTGTCTCCTGCACTCCTATTTAATCCAGACGAAATTGGTGGTGAAGAAGGGAGATCGTTCTTCATTCAAATGAAGCACCTGCTACACCTTCTGAAGGTGGCACATCCTTTGACGTATCGCGTGGGCTTTTCTTCGGGTCTTAGGCGCTATCTGCTCGGTAGGGATTCGCTTGTATTGAAGGTAAGGGTTTGTAAAACGCTAAATGCGCTTATGCAACCGACCATGATATTTCACGGAGCACAAGATGCGTCAGTGCCTGTATCCGTTACGAAGACGCTTGAATCTACATGCAATAACCCTGCAATATCTTGGTGCTACATTCCAGGCGGGCATAGCACATCGAGCTATCCTCCAGAAGGTCTTTCGAAAATACAGGATTTCATTCGGGCATAGCTGCTTGCGAACGTCAGATAACACATATATAATCTCGAGCAGTCAACTCTTCCAGAGGAACGAGCCGATGATCATTACATTACCTATAACCGTCCGCGAGACGGCTCCTCTTGGGTATTGGCTCACGCCGGTACTCACTGATGCTCTAGGTAAGCAGCTTCAAGAAGAAGTCAGGATCTATACCGGTGGCCTGGGACTTAGGTCTCCTAATGATCTCCTTTCCAGGAAATACTTCGAAGATCTGGATTTCTTGTCTGTTACGAGAATAAGGGAGTCCGACGCTGCTTATGCAGAGACTCTTCTTGAGGAGGCCTCCCGTGCGCTCTTGGATAGGCCGCCAGAGTATATAGAGCAGCTTTGCTACGTGTGCCCTTGTGGCAAGCTGCAGCTTCCTGTCGCAATCGCAACGTACGCGAGAGAAAAAACCTTCCGGCGCGGGCAAGACGGCTATTTCTGCAAAGCGTGTGGTGAAGACGCCTTCCTTGATTCGGTAAAGACGGGGTTCTTCTCTCTTGACCTGTCTCTCTCGCTTGAATCAATAGGTATCTTCCCGCAAACCTACAGGGCTGAGGCCGCCGAGCTTCTTCGTCAGATTAAAGAGCAGGGAATACCTGCCGTTCGTGAGCGCGTAACCGGTTTACCATTCAAGGACCTGAGCCTTGATGTGGAATTCGTCTGGCAGTTTCTCCCGTTTGTCTTATCAAAAGCGCACGTGGAGGAACGGATTCGAATACTGGTCACAAACCACGTTCTGAGACAAGCCGTTACCGCGATTGCAATTGCAAAGCTCCTCAACCCTTCGTTGAAAGCTGATATCGTAGTTGCGCCCTGCATCATTCATCCTGGCTCGCCAGATAAATGGAACATCGAGCGGCTTAAGGGGCTCGGGTACACAGGACCCCTGCTCAGAGCCATGCTCATCGGTTCGCTCGGATGGAAAAACAAGGATGTACCGCTTTTTGATTCCTTGTCATCTGTCGAGCTGAGGCGATTCGGGCTACTCGAAGAACTCGTGTTGGATGCACCGAGTGAGCGAGCTGCTTCAGCTGTACTGGACACACTGAGCAATCTTTCTCAGCAGAATCTGGTAAAGGGACTGAAGAATGTCTTCAATCCAGAAAAGTTCTCGTATCAATCACTAACAGGTCTATTCTAAACGGGGCCGCCTTTATATAGGGCGGCCCTTCTCTTTGCCGAAATGTTACGTGGATTGCTATACTCCTTATTATGAAACTCCCCGAAGAACTGAAAGCGCGCGGGCTCGTTGAGCACGTCTCTGCTCCGGTAGAGACTATTCTTGAGAAGAAGCGCACCGTATATCTCGGCGTAGACCCATCGGCAGACTCGATGCACGCTGGGAATCTGCTCGTGGTGCTTATGATGAAGCGCCTAGCAGACGCAGGACACTCAATCATGCTGCTCGTAGGTGGTGGCACCGGCATGATCGGGGACCCGCGCGAAAGCGGAGAGCGCGTTCTTGCGGACATGAAGATAGTTGAAAAGAACAAGAAGGCGCTTAAGGCGCAGATGCAGCGCATAGTTGGGAAGTCGGTAACGGTTGTCGATAACGCTGACTGGCTGCTTAAGGTGAAACTTGTGGACTTCCTTCGCGACATTGGAAAGCACTTTACAGTTAACGAGCTCGTGAAGCGCGACATCATCCGTCGTCGCCTTGAAACGCCTGATGAGAGTATTTCATACACGGAGTTCGCGTACTCCTTGCTCCAGGGATACGACTATCTCGTGCTTAACAAGGAAAAGGGTGTTGATCTTCAGATTGGCGCCTCGGACCAGTGGACGAATATTCTGTCCGGCGTTGAGCTTATCCGCCGCAAGGCCGGCAAGGAGGCTTTTGCGCTTACCACGCCGCTCGTAACAGATGCATCAGGCAAGAAGTTCGGGAAGTCTGAAGGGAATGCTATTTGGCTTGACGCCTCCAAGACGTCGCCGTTTGCGTTCTATCAGTTCTGGCTTAACCAGCCAGACGAGATGGTGGAGAAGTACCTCAAGATGTTTACCTTCATTCCGCTTCCTACTATCGAGGCTGAGATGAAGGAGCATGCACAGAATCCTGCTGCTCGCCGCGCACAGCGTTTACTCGCAGAGTCTGTAACTGCGCTTGTGCATGGAGAAAAGACCGCGAAGGCAGCTGCAAGCACTGCTGCAGTACTGTTCGGGGAAAAGAGTCTCTGCCAGCTGTCTGCAGAAGAGCGCAGCGCACTGTTGCTTGAGGCGCCCAGCCTTCCCGTTCTGAAGAAGGACCTCTCTAGCGGGCTTTCAGTCCTCGACGTGCTTGCTACCAGCCCGCTCGCGTCCTCAAAGGGAGACGCTCGGCGCCTTATTGAAGGGAAGGGCGTAAGCCTTAACGGCGAAGTGGTTTCAGCGGAGCAAATGCTCACCGAGGACGACTTCGCAGCTAACCTCGCGCTCCTCAAGAAAGGCAAGCGGGACGCGGTTATTCTGGTTTTGCGATAGGTGCAGTTTGTCGTATACTCGTCCGTATTGCGTCGGTGGTAGAGTGGTCAATTACAACAGGCTGTAAACCTGTCGGCTTCGGCCTACGAAGGTTCGAATCCTTCCCGGCGCACCATAAGAAATAAGCACTCCTGCGGGGGTGCTTTTTCTTCTATACAGGTCTACTATGGTCCGTGGATCAGTTGCCCATGGTGGGCAAGGGGTCTTTTGCATTGGGGCAGTTATGAAAGTACCTACGGGCATCGTAATAACAGAGCGGGGCAAGAATAGCTTCGAAGCTGAGCAGCAGAAGCTGAAGAAGAATCTTCTGAAGGACCGCAAGGGCCGTCCGGATGCCAACGCCCGGTCTGCAGGAAGCACGGGCTGCGGAATGCGCATGCAGGGCGAGAACGCCCGCGAGGACGATCTCAACCTTGAACGGATTTCGGTTATCCAGCAGATTCTGTGTACTGCGCAGGTGGCGCCGGAGCCCGAGAACCGCTCGGTCGTTAGAATCGGACACGTTATCACCCTGATGTACCGAGAGGGCAGCGGGAAGAGAAAACGAGTCCGAAAAACTTACGAGATCGTCGGATATCAGGAGGGGGACTGCGACACGAATCCGCCCCGCCTAAGCTATCTGGCCGAGCTCGCTCGGCAGTTTATGGGCCAAGAAATCGGCCACCAGGCGTATGTGCGCATGGCAGGCCGTCTCCGGTTCGTCACGCTCACGAACATCAGGAAGCCAAAGCTTCCAAACCAGTAAATCCGTGCTCACGCACGAAGAGGCGCCACCAAGCAGAATGCGAGGTGGCGTTTAGTACGATATAGGGTCTATGGTATCGTTTCCGTATGAATGACGACAAGCCGATCCTCCTTTCCGGAATTAAGCCAACCGGAACGCCTCATATCGGGAACTATTTTGGCGCTATTAAGCAGCTCGTTGAGTTTCAGACGATAGGTACGCACCAAAGCTACATCATGGTTGCGGACTACCACGCGCTTAACACCGTGCAGAACGCAGGAGACATGCGCGATCTTACGAACGAGCTCGTTCTAACGTATCTGGCAGCCGGACTTAATCCGGAAAAGGTAGTGCTCTTTAAGCAGTCTGATGTGCCAGCACATACCGAGCTTGCCTGGATCTTCGACACGATCACCACCATGCCGTACCTAATGCGCGCACATGCGTTTAAGGACGGCGAGGCCAAGAACAAGGAAGTGAGCGTAGGTACCTTTAATTACCCGATGCTCATGGCTGCAGACATTCTTCTATACGACGCAGCGAAGGTTCCTGTAGGACAGGACCAGAAGCAGCACATAGAGTTCGCGCGCGATACCGCGGAGAAGTTTAATCGCATCTATGGCGATACCTTTACCATTCCTGAGGAATACATCGTGCCTGAGGTTGCAATTGTTCCGGGCACTGACGGCCAGAAGATGAGCAAGAGTTATGGCAATACCATCCCGCTCTTTGCTTCGCGTCTTGATATTCAAGAACTCGTTATGGGCATTGTTACCGATTCTTCGAGCGAGCGTCCGGAGAATGTGTACGCAATTCATAACCTCATTAAGAGCGAGCGGGAGCTTGCTCCGGTATACGAAGAGCACAAGGGCAAGTACCAGGCGCTTAAGGAAGCACTCGCTGAAGACCTGGATGCGTTTATCGCGCCGCTACGCGAACGGTATCACGAGCTTGCGAGCGAGCCGCGTACCGTTATCGACACGCTTGAGCACGGCGGGCAACTTGCCCGAGAGCGTGCAAACCACAAGATTGAGCAGGTCCGCCGCGCGGTAGGCGTAGCCTAGACAGGCACGTTTGTTTTCAGTATAGTGCGCGACAGCACTGTACGAGGGAGGAAGTAGTGAACAACTATGAGGTATTTACCGGTCCCCGTCGATGGGAGAATCTGGACCGTTTTGTGGCGCTGTGCGCTGAGCACGGGATCGATATCAACATCGACGGATACCACGTCCAAAACGGCAAGATCATGGTTTGGTACAAGAAGCATAAGCGAGAGTCCGAACTGAAGTCATAGCGTCCCCGACCATGCAAAGCGCATTGGCCGGGGACGTGTTATTTTGTAGCTATTATGGAACGAACGATGATAGGGGACCTCTCCGCTAAAGCCGGAGAGACCGTCACCATTAAAGGCTGGGTAGACGTGCGCCGCGACCAAGGGAAGCTTGTCTTCTTTGATTTCCGGGATATGTCCGGCTCGGTCCAGGGTGTGGTACTCCCCGGAGACGAGGCGCTTATGCAGGCCGCGAAAGACGTGCGCAGCGAGTTTGTAGTTTCTATAGACGGTATCGTTAACAAGCGCCCGGAAAAGAACGTCCAGGCAGACAAGGTCAACGGCGACATTGAGCTTGAGATAAAGAGTATTGAGATCGTCGTTGCGCCCGAGGAGGTGCCGTTCGATAAGGACGCGGATGATCTCACCATCGAGACCCGCTTTGATTACCGACCGTTTACACTCCGCAGCCAGCGCGACCGGGACATATTCACAGTACAGGCGACCGTACTCTCATCGTTTCGCAGCGCGCTTGCTGCACACGACTTTACCGAGTTCCAGGCTCCCGTGCTGGTCGGCGGGGATGCTGAGGGCGGAGCGGCTGTCTTTGAGATTCCTGACTACTACGGCAAGCGTGCGTTTCTCGCTACCTCCGGGCAGCTTTATAAGCAGATCATGATTGGCCCGTTCGAGCGCGTCATGACTATCGCCAAGACGTTCCGCGCAGAGAAGAGCGCTACCACGCGCCACCTCTCTGAAATCGTCCAACTTGAGTTCGAGCTCGGGTTCGTGAAGTCGCACGAGGACGTTATGGATGTGCTTGAATCAGTCGCGCGCTCGATCTCAACAACAGTCGCCACAACGCATCCTGATGTGCTCGCGCGCTTTAAGGTCCTTCCTGCGCTTCTTCCTGAAGGAAAATTCCCGCGCTTCACACTCCGCGAAGCTCAGGAAATCATTGAGCGTGAATTCGGCTCAAAGGCAATCGGGGAACTTGATATGGAGCCGGAGCATGAGCGCCAGATCTGCGAGTACGCCAAGCGCGCGCTCGGTTCTGATTTCGTGTTTATCACCCATTTCCCGACGGTAAAGCGTGCCTTCTACACGATGGCTGACCCTGAAGATCCTGAGCGCTCGCTTTCATTCGATCTTTTGTTCCGCGGGCTTGAAATCAACAGCGGCGCACAGCGTATCCATGACTACAAGGAACTCGTTGCCAAGATGGAGAGTCGTGATATGGACCCGGAGAAGTTCTCGTACTACCTACAGGCCTTCAAGTACGGCCTTCCGCCGCACGGTGGATGCTCAACCGGCCTTGAGCGCATCACCGCGCGCATGCTTGAGCTTCAGAACGTTAAGGAAGCATCGACCTTCCCGCGCGACATGAACCGAATCGACCTCCTGCTTTCAGAAGCACAGCCAGACCAGTAGAAGGGATGGACCGGTATTTCTGCTATCATGCAGTGAGTCATGAAGCCCGACCGCGACACCGGATTCACCATACGTACCGGGTCTTTTGAAGGACCCTACGACCTCCTGCTTGATCTGATTGATCGCAGGAAGCTTTCGGTAAGTGAACTATCGCTCTCGCAAGTTACTGACGATTACATTGCGTTCGTGCGCGGGCACGAAGCATTCCCTATGGAGGACGCGGCGCAGTTTATCGGTGTCGCAGCCACGCTGTTACTCATCAAATCGAAGTCTCTTATTCCGGAGCTCGAGCTTTCGATGGAAGAAGAGGAGGACGTCGACGACCTTACACGCCGCCTTGCGCAGTACGAGAAAGTGCGCGAAGCGCGCCAGGAGCTTGCACGCATATTCGGCGCGAACACCATGGTCTCAGCAGGCGAGCGAGCACCGGAACCAATGTTCGCTCCTTCGCGTGACCTTACGCTTTCAAACCTCGAGCAGGCGCTCAGAAACGCGCTTGCGGCGCTTG
>DAORIM010000007.1:0-36401 GCA_035438505.1 Minisyncoccota bacterium | reverse complement strand
TGGCGAGGTAGTAGCTTCCCTCTTGGCCGTCGAAGGTGCCGGTCCAGTCTCCGGTTGCGTTAAGTGTTAATGCGCCGCCGACGTTTGTGAGGCCCGCGCCCGTAAGATCAGTGAAGGTCTCGCCGTTTACGTTAATGCCTGCACCGAACGTTGCGAGGCCTGTTGTGAGAGAAGTCCCAGCGACGGAGAGCGTGGAGCCTGGGGTTGTGGTGCCGATCCCCACGTTCCCGCTCGTATCAATCGTCATGCGGGTTGTTCCGCCAGTCTCGAACGCAAGATTGTTTGAATCGTTCGTGCCCAGCACCGCGGTTGTGCCAAAGGAGTTGCCTCCTTGTTTGAAGTACTGAGAATCAAGTGCGAGCGTAGATGTGGAGACAGTTGCGTTAAGCGTATTGCCGGTCCAAGAAAGGCCGGTGCCTGCCGTTATACGTGTTGAGGGAGTGTCGTAGAAGGTGTTCCAAGCGGTTGTTGAAGCAGAGAGAGGAATCTCGTATCCGTTGGTGAGAGAGAAGACGCCCGTACCGCTGGTATAGGTAAGGCCGGGAGCGGTCGAAGAGAAGAGGCTGCGCGCGGTTGTATCAAAGTCGGAGATAGTAGCGGCGAGCTGGGTTCCTGTGTGGTTTGCACGGTCGCGATACCAACTTCCCTCCTGGCCGTCGAAGGTGCCGGTCCAGTCGCCAGTTGCGTTAAGGGTGAGCGTTCCCGCGACGTTTGAAAGACCTGCACCAAGAAGGCTGTCGAAGGTAGATCCGCCAATCGTGAAGTTCGTAGTCTCGAAGTTTGTTGTTGTTGCGTTCGTAAAGACCGCGTTGTCAGAGAAGATAGCCTGATTGAATTCAAAGCGGTCTGTACTGCTGTTCCAGCTGAGTACGGCGTTTTCAGGAGCAATGCCTCGGTTAAACACGAGTGACATATCCTCAGCGTCGGCTGATGCGTTGTCGGAGTTAATGGTGAAGGTTTCTGATACGGTTCCCGAAATAGAGGTGGACGCTGCAGAAATGCTATTAACGTTGAGCTCGTCAATGAATGCGTCCTGCCAGTACGCGCTTGGCGAACCAAGGTCGTAGGTTATGTTCTCGGCAGGAATGAGATTTGATGCAATACGGCTATTAACGGTAAGGGTGTCAGCTGCTGACGTACCAAATGTCGCATTCCTTCCTACCGCAATGTTGCCAGAGAAGGCTGAAGTTGCCGTAGTTGATGTAGCGAGTACGTACGGGCCTGCAATGTATTCGCTGGCCTCGATGCCTGTTGCACGGAGTCCGCCGCCGAATGTTGAGGTTGCTCCGCCTGAAGCCAAGGTTGTCGAAGGTCCTGATCCGAAAATAATAGTCGACGGAAGCGAGAGCGTTACGCCGCCCGCCCCAGTGTCAGTAACCGTGATCTGGTTTGCGGTGCCGCCAACCCATGAGGAGAGATCAGTCGAAACTACCTGACCTGCACCATTTACCTGGAGCATGCGCGCTGGCGTAGCGTATGGAAGCGCGAGGGAGCCGGTTATGGTCGCATTCGTTGAGGTTGCGTTCGTGAAGGTGGCGTCCGTCGCCGTAAGGGTCGTTATGACTGCCGTGGTGATGGTAGCGAGCGTCGCCGTGATGTTCGTAAAGAATCCATCGACTGACGTTATGACCTGCGCAATCAAGTCCGTGATGTTCGCATCGTCTGCAGCAAGATTTGTAGCGTAGAGGTTTGTTGTCGTTGCGTTCGTGGTGGTTGCGTTTGTATTCGTCAGATTCGTTATGACCGCATCAGTAATAGTTGCAGACGGCGCAGTGAGTATCCCAATAACTGCGGACGCAAACTCTCCGGCTGTAGCGTAGAAGTTCGTAGTCGTCGCATTCGTGATGACTGCGTTCGTGGCCTCAAGATTCGGGAACGTCGAGGTAGCAGTCGTCGAGGTTGCCGTGAAGTTGGGCGCAACAATCGTGCTGCCGGAAGAAAGATTATCCGCGGCAAGCGTATCTACCGCAAGCGTTCCTGATACGGTGGCGTCTCCATTCACCGTAAAGGAGCCAGTCACCGATGTTGTGGAGACGTTAAGTACAGAATCGTTTATGACTCCGCCTGAAATGGTTGAGCTGCTTATAGTGCCGTTCGTAAATGACGAGTCAGTCAACGTTACGTTGGAGCCCGGCAAATCATCGATTGAGCTTATTCTCGTCCTGTCGGCACGGTTCTCGAAGCTTCGAGTAAGCGCTCTTCGCAATCGCTCAATCTCTTCGTCGACATACAGTGACGACACGCCGCCCAGGAACGTTGGGTATTCGTTTCTAATTATTGTTACTGGTCCCTGATAGATGATTGACGTTCGCGTTACGCCATCCCCATCTCCTTCGTCTTCATACGTGCGGGGCAGATCAGTTCCTCCAGGGATAATTGCAATACCCAACTCATCTCCTGCGCCAAAGAGTGCTGCGATAGATCCTATAAATCCACCAAATGCACGAGCGAGCGTATTAGAAAGGTTTTCAAAGAAGCCGGAAGCAAACTCACCAATATCTAGTGCGGCGAGCGGAGACGCCGGGAGCGCACCACTGAAGTTCTCGCCCAGAAGCGCAACGTTGCCCACGAAGCCAAGCATTTCGTTCGTTGCAGCTCCAGGAGCTTCTATAACCATTTCAGCAGCTGCTGTAAGGGACTTGTTTGTTGCAGACGCTATATAGGAGCCTGCTTCTTTAGCGGCCACTACAGTGCTTCTAATCGCACGGTCTTCAGCATCCAGCAGCGCTACAACGGTACGCGTAGACTCTGTGCCAAGAGCGTACGAATTGACTGTTACTCCATTGGCGAAGTCTGACGACGACTCAACATATGCAGTGACCTGCGCATTGTATGCACGAGGAGCACTTTCCATACCAAGCGCTACTACTGCCCCGACCCCAGAACCAATCCTGTGCATTCCTTCTACAAGAGTGCGCGGAAGCGCGTCGGAAAGATCAACAAAAGCGTAGATGCCATCCTCGTACGTCTTGAGCACTCCATGACTCATCTCGATGACGCTGTTGCCAAGAGCAAGCGGAGTTTCGATTGCCGCATCGCGTGTGTGCGAGCCTAATTCGTAAAGAGATTCTCCTGCAGAGGTAACTGCGTTTTGATGGAGTGCGAGCAGTGCCTCAACATTTGCTAATGACCCCTGCCCTATGCGCGCGTATGCGTAGATAGATTCGGTAAGAAATGCGGTCGCTGTCTCCTTTGGATTTCTTACGCTGTATACGGCGCCATCAACTATTGATGCGAAAGTTTTTGGTTGAGGAGCAGCGTTGGCAATTTCTTCTGCGCGCGCGTACGCAAGCGCGGCGGGCATAACCGGTTCGTGCGCACTAGAAAGATAAATTTCTATATTCTCTGGAATCGCTGTGAAGCGTTCGTCAGACGTTAGCGCAAGTACTGAATCAGAATGTTGTGCACCGTGTTCTGCCAAAAGTGCTGTTCGCTCGTGCGCGCTTAGCGCAAGTTCTCTTCCTGCATCAAGAACAGATTCTCGTCCCTTAAGAATATTGGAAGCGAAGCTAGAACCTGCGTCCTGCAAAACTCCTGAGCCAGCAAGCGCAACGCTCCCAATGAGAACCAGCGCTGTTAGAGCCGCAGCAAAAGAAGGATTCGAAAAATCTGGAAGGCGGCTTGGAATGCGAGTGTTCGCCAGCGCATTCATAACCTTGTTAACTGCTTCGCGAGTACTGCGCTCCATCGCACTAGACATCTGCAGCTTTTGGGTTGGAACTAGATTCGCCGTTTTGTATTCGATCTCTCGCTCGCGAGACAATGACTGTGCAAGTTCGATTTTTCTCTCAGCTTGAGCTGACATGAATGCGACGAGTGAATCGTTTTCGATGAGCCAAGTTCGTCCAACCTGTGTGCCTACAATTTTTCCTTCTCGACAAAGTCGCGCTAGGTAGTCAGACGTATACCCCGAAAGAGCAGAGGCATCTTTAGTCGAGATCAGATTTTTTTCTAGTAGAGCGTTCAAGGTGCAGGTAAGTCGGATGAGCGATTTATCTACAGTTTAGCTTGCTATTTCGGTTTATGCGCACAAATATTTGTGGATAGCTTCAGATTCATTTCATAAATAAATTTCAATTCATGGACTGACCCAGTTTTTAAAAAATTTAGAACAGTTTAAACAGAATAAACGCAAATACTTCTGAAATACTTGCTCTAGTTTTGGAGAATTGAAAGAACTTGTGCCGAAAAATTGCTCGCGAAGTTTATGGAATCAGCACATAATTTATGTAGCAATCCTAATTGAGCGGATGAGCGACTTAACTATATTTTAAAAGGAATATCGGATCTAGAACTTAATCGAGATTCCTTTAGCATTCGCTGCTGTGCTGGCTCTAATCTATTGGTGATGCCCTGTTACGATCTTTGATTCAATTAGATTATTGGAGCCCGAAACCATACGTCATATTCCTTATATAGGTGCTTTTAAAGTAACTTTCGGACCAAGCTACTGGCTAAAGGTATAAAATACGCCCGCTGCTCGATTGCAGCGGGCGTATTTTGCTTTCGATCAATACAGTAAACGGTAAACGAGACGAGATATCTATATTTTATAAGCTACTTTCATAGGTACTCTTTCCACCGAGAAAGTCTACTATTGTTTTTTGTACTCCGAAATCGAAGCTTGTGCCAGCGAGAAGTCTGTCAGCGTTCCCTGTTCCAACAATGGAGATTAGTACAGATAGCACAGCAATGACCAGAAGTACTGCTCGAAGAGACCCGGACCCTACACTGCTGTTTGCAGCAGCTTTCTTTCCTGTAGCACGGCCTTTTTCTACCTTATGGGGAGTTAGATCAACTATCGGCACAGTTGTTACAGGCACCCCTTCACCCGTTGATCGAGATGCGTAGGATTTGTGTAGCTCAACAGGACTTTCCACGTCGATTGCTGGTTCGATTTCCTCAGGTACAGCTAGTGGAGCAGACTTTTGCGCAGCAATCCGGTTAAGTATTACTGGCTCCTCAATTTCTGCCTCTTCAGGCGCTGTTTCAATCTGAGGGATAACTACAGGCAGGTACTCGTCTTTAAAGTCCTCTGAGCCGTCTGAGAGGGTTTCAAGAGGCTTTGTATCAGCGAACCACTCGCGCCATGCTGATTGCATATCCGCTATAGGAGGATTGCCGAGGCCTTGTGTAGCAGTCTTTGGACTTAATTCGGGAACCAAAGTAGCTGGCTCTGACACATACTGAGGCTTCTGCCACGTATCAGAGCGGTCAACAGGAGCCTCTGGCTCCTTTTCAGGCTGCTTTTCCTCTTCCTCTACAACGTTTCCGAATCGATGTTCCTTAATTGCCGACTCCAACACATACCAACTTCTACCGACGAGCCGCGCCTCGACGCGACCTTCTCGACAAAGCTGACCAACATAATCCTTCGCATAACCAGTAATTTTGGCCGCTCGCTTTGACGAGACATACACCTTGTCTCCAATAGTTATCTCATCCATACAGGCAGTATAAGGCTTTCTTGCCTCGTCGTGTAGATAAAAGCTTTTGACCTGGGGAGATCCAAGTTTGTAGAGTTTCAAATTAAAAAATGCAGACTCACCCGCCTGCATTTATTTCGAACCTTTCTCACTTCCTTATCCGATCTCCTGTATAAGAAGTGACTTCAGTGTAGCTGGGTTTCCAGCCCCCTTACTTGCCTTCATGGCCATTCCCACAAGGAACTGTAGAGAGGACTCCTTGCCTGCCTTGTACTCGACCACAACACTCGCATGGTCAGAGAGAACCTGAGAAACTATCTCCTTGAGAAGACTTTCGTCATTAACCTGTATTAAGCCGTTCTCAGTAGCAATCGCTTTTGGCTCTCCTCCCTTTTCAAGCAGTATGGCCAGCACATCCTTTGCTCCTCGGGAAGAAAGGCTTCCTTCATTAACAAGTCTTATGAGTGCAGCGAACGATGCGGCTGAAAGTCCTTCGTATTCAGTCTTATTGTTTTTTGCGTACCATCCTGCTGCGTCGGAGATCAAGTAGTTTGCAGCCAGTGCAACGACTGAAGACTCGGTGCCGCACTCGTTTACTAGTGCGTCAAAAAATATTCCTCGCTCGCTCGTCCCTGCAAGATACGCAGCGTCCGCTTCTTTAAGTCCGAGACTCTCGTAGCGGGCGCGGCGTTCCCATGGCAACTCTGGAAGCGATGCTCGAATTGAGTCTTCGGAGAATTCCGGAATCTCAGATAGGAGAAGTTTTGGAATGTCTGGCTCTGGAAAATACCGGTAGTCAGCACTACCCTCCTTGAGTCGCTGAGGGAAAGTTTTCTGCCCACTCTCGTCCCAACCTCTGGTCGCCTGCACGACGACTTCCCCAGCATCTAACATTTTTGATTGTCGCTCTATTTCGTACGCGATGGCACGTTCGACTGAACGGAAGGAGTTAAGATTTTTTACTTCAACTTTTGTACCGAACGTGTCGTCCTTAGAAACAGAAATGTTTGCCTCGACGCGCATCTCTCCTTTCTCAAGATTTGCATGCGATGCGACAAGCGTGCGCAGCAGAAGCTGAAGCTCCCGAGCAAACATAGCTGCAGTTTCTGCATCGTGTATGACCGGCTCGGTAACGAGCTCCATGAGCGGAACTCCTGCGCGATTAAAATCTACAAGACTTGCATCTGCAGCATGCGAAGATCGCGCCGTGTCCTCTTCAAGATGTATTCGCGTAACAGCAACGCCAGCTAGAGAGCCTCCCTGCACGAGAGGATGTTCGTACTGGCTAATCTGATACCCCTTCGGAATGTCCGGGTAGAAGTAGCTCTTGCGATCGAACTCCGTGAAGTCTGCACGATTTGCATTAAGCGCTGCGCCTACACGCAGAACTTGTCGAAGTGCCTCCCTGTTCGGAACGGGAAGTGTTCCTGGGTGTGCCATGCATATCGGGCACACGTTTGTGTTCGGTCGCGACTCGTCAGGGTCGTTCTTACACGAGCAGAACATCTTCGCTTGGGTAGCGAGCTCCACGTGGATCTCTAGGCCAATAGTTGCTCTGTACGAACTCATATACCCGATGCTAGCACGCGACCTTGTACGCCCGCCACCTACGCCTCGGACTCGCTGAGGCGCTTTGTGAGGGTGTCTGAGAAAGCCTTCATAGACTGGTCGTCGAGAATGGAGAGTGTCAGCACCTCCTTCCCTGCTGCCTCAGAGAGGGTCTTTACGCGCTCTTTGACCTCTTCTGGCGAGAGCATGTCTACCTTGGACAGAACGAGAAGCTCGTCTTTAGCGGAAAGCCCCGGATCAAATGCTTCTAGCTCCTTTCGTATGGCCCTATAGGCTGAAACGGGGTCTTCTTGCTCAGACGAGACGAGATGTACAAGGAACCTTGTACGTTCTATATGCTTGAGGAAACGAGACCCCAAACCTTTCCCAGCCGAGGCGCCTTCGATAAGTCCTGGAATATCTGCCAAGATTCGTCCGAAAAAGTCCCCGAGGTGTGGGTCGAGAGTAGTGAAGGGATAGGCGCCGACGCGGCTGCGCGCTCTCGTAAGTTCGTTAAGCAGGGAGGACTTTCCGGCGTTCGGGAAGCCTATGAAGCCGGCGTCCGCAATGAGCTTTAGGGTAATTCGGATATCCCCAGCCTGGCCGTTTTTGCCTAGCGTGGACTGGATAGGATTCTGGTTTGTCGCCCCTTTGAAGTGCGCGTTGCCGAATCCGCCTGCTCCACCCTTGAGTACGGTAAAGCGCTGTCCTGCTTCGAGGATCTCGTACGTCTCGCCAGTCGACGATACAGTCACCACACTTCCCTTCGGGAGCTTCAAGACGTACGGAGCCCCATCTTTTCCATGGCGGTCATTCGCATCTCCAGCACCGCCGTTTTCCCCGGCAATGCGCTTCGTGAAGCGATACGCCGCAAGGATAGCGAGATCGTGTACGCCTTCGACGATAATGTCTCCACCGCGCCCTCCGTCGCCTCCTGCAGGGCCGCCGTGGTCCTTTCCTTTGAGGTGCAGCCATCGCACAACGCCGTTTCCACCGCGTCCTGCAACTGCATGCAACTTCATTTCATCTATGAATGCCATTGCTGTGAGAATAACACGAAACGTTGACTTTGGCTAATAATGTAGGCGTGGTGAAACGAGGTCGTTTAGTACTTAGCACTGAACAAAAACCGCTCCTGAGTAGGAGCGGTTTTTGTTTCTTTACGTGACGATCGTCCAGCCCTCGGAAAGCAGCGGCTCTGCTTTCTTGTATTTCAGAGTTTGCGTCTCGTCTCCCTTTCGTATGGTTACTTCGTCGTTCCTGCCATACTCCTTGCCCTTCACAACCGGCGCTGCGGCTTCGGTGTTGTCGCCACCTTCGCTTGCGGCTACGAGCTTCGCGCGTGTCTTCTCTTCCTCTGCGCGGATACGTGAGTCGTCTGCAGGACGGATGCGCGGGATTGCCTCTGCAATCGCATTCGCAACACTGACCTGCATAGCTTGGAAGCGCGCAAGTCCTTCCTTACGATACTCAATGAGCGGATCGCGCTGTCCGTACGCACGAAGCGAAACTGAGCGACGCAAGTAATCCATGCTCTCGAGGTGCTCAAGCCAGAAGGTATCCGTAACCTGGAGCATGATGCGGCGCATAAGGGCGGCAAATACCGGTGCGCCAAACTCTTCGCGCTTAGCTGCGTACGCTGACTCAGCTTCGCTGTTTCCCTTAATAAGAGTTTGTACAAGCTCTTCAATGTCCTCGTCGGTTCCGAGGAGTGCCGTGCTACGCTCGCGATACACCGACAGGCGCTGCGTATTGAGCACGTCGTCATAGGAAAGCACCTGCTTTCTTGAGTCGAAGTTAAAGCCTTCAATCCTGCGCTGCGCAGTCTCAAGTGCGCGGGTTATAAGAGAGCTCTGGATAGGCTCGTCCTCGGGGATCTTAAACGTTCCCATGACGTTCTTAACCATGTCTGAAGCGAAAACGCGCATAAGCTTGTCGTCGAGCGACACGTAGAACCGGGTCTCTCCCGGGTCTCCTTGGCGTCCGGAACGCCCGCGCAGCTGATCATCGATGCGACGGGCCTCATGACGCTCAGTACCGAGCACGACAAGTCCCCCGAGTTCGCGCACTGCATCGCGCTCCTCCGGCGTTGTTATCGCACCGCCGAGCTTGATGTCGACGCCGCGCCCTGCAAGGTTCGTTGCGACCGTCACCGCAGCTCTACGGCCTGCGTTCGCAATGATCTCTCCCTCGCGCTCATGGTTCTTTGCGTTAAGCACTTCGTGCGGAATGCCCTCCTTATGGAGCGCTCCACTCACCACCTCATTGTCTTCGATAGAAACAGTACCAATGAGCACTGGCTGTCCCTTTTCATGGATCGCCTTTACGTCGCGCGCGAGTGCGGTGTACTTCCCCTGTAGGTTCTGGAAGATGAGGTCGTCATAGTCCTTGCGCTGTATGGGGCGATGCGTAGGGACCTGTACAACCTCGAGCCCATACACAGTGAAGAATTCTTCCTCAGAAGAAAGACCTGTTCCTGTCATGCCGGCAACACGCTCATACATGCGGAAGTAGTTCTGGAAGGTAACGCTTGCGTATGTGCGAGTCTCCTTCTGAATTGGCACGCCCTCCTTTGCTTCTACAGCCTGATGGAGACCCTCACTCCAACGGCGTCCTGGCTGAAGACGTCCCGTAAACTCGTCAACGATAATAATTTCGTTCTCCTTAACAACGTACTCCTTGTCCTTCCGGAAGAGCGCTTTCGCACGCACGGCAGTATCAAGGTGGTGCGCGTACTTCATACCGCCCTCAGCGTAGAGGTTCTCAATATTCAAAGCAGCCTCAGCCTTGCGAATACCTTCTTCGGTTATCTGCACAGCGCGCTGTTTCTCATCAACGCTATAGTCCTCTCCCTCAACAAAGCTTTGCACGATGCCAGAGAACCGCTCGTAGAGTCCTTCAGCGTCCCCTGCAGGTCCAGAGATAATAAGCGGCGTCCTAGCTTCGTCAATAAGGATGGAGTCGATCTCGTCCACGATTGCGTAGTGATGGCCGCGCTGCACGAGCTGCGATGCGTCGTATGCGGTGTTGTCGCGCAAGTAATCGAAGCCAAGCTCGTTGTTGGTTGCATACGTAATATCAGCGGCGTACGCCTCTTTCTTCGTAGCAGGACGAAGGAAGTCATAGAACACACGGAACGAGCCCTCGGCGTCTCGCTCAGCGTCCTCCCCCACCTCAACATGCGACGCATCATACACGTACGCGCCTGAAGACGTAACGGCACCAACGGAAAGACCGAGCGCTGCATATACCTGACCCATCCACGCCGCGTCACGGCGCGCGAGATAATCATTCACCGTAACTACGTGCACTCCCTTGCCTGCGAGAGCGAACAATGACACGGCGAGCGTCGCTACGAGCGTCTTACCCTCGCCGGTACGCATCTCTGCGATCTTTCCCTGTCCAAGGGCGAGTCCTCCGATAAGCTGGACATCGTAATGGCGCTCGTTAAGCGTTCTGCGCGCTGCCTCCCGCACGAGCGCAAACATCTCCGCGATATCTCCCTCGCGCTCCGGCATACCCTGTGCACGCTCGCGCAGTGCGGAAACCCGGCCTTTGAGCTCGTCGTCCGATAGGGCCTCAAATTCAGCCGAAAACCCTCCAGCCAAGGCAACAATTGGCTGTGCTGCCTTCACGAAGGTGGCAGACTGGTTCTTAGAGAAGATTTTGCTGAGGAGGTTGGCCATAGGAAATACTATATATAGGTATCGGCCACTATACCGCAAAAGCCTCCCTTGCGGGAGGCTTTTGGTGAATGGGTCGAAAGAGGAACTACTTGCGGCGCGCAGTCTTGCGCTTCGCAGGAGCCTTCTTCGCAACCTTCTTCGCAGTCTTCTTTGCTACCTTCTTCTTTGCCGGCTTCTTAGCTGCCTTCTTGACGGTCTTCTTAGCTGCCCTCTTCTTAGGAGCTGCCTTGCGTACCGACTTCTTAGCTGCCTTGCGCGCGGTCTTCTTCTTTGCTGCCATAGGTCTTGAGTATGTTGCTACTACTAGTATCTTCGACCCGCTTTGATAAAAACTTTAAGAAAAATTTCTTATCAACGCGTGTTACTGATTAGTATGACGCCGAAAAAGTTTTTTTACTGCAGAAAAAATTTAATGTGTGGATAAGTTTGTAAAAATAATTTATTGAAATTTTTTCTTACAAAAAGTTTTGCACTTCTCGTTCTATTTTCAAACCAGTTTTCTTTTCAACAAGCGAAGCAACTGATTCTGCGAAAACACTTACTTCAGTAGAAGTTGCCGTGCCGTCAGCAACAAGTACGAGTGCCTGATGTTCGTAGAGACGCACGTTGCCCTGTCGATAACCACGGAGACCCAGTACGCGATCGAGTATGAAACCCAGAGGAACCTTTACTCCGTGCTCATTATGATAGCCAGGAAGCTCGGGGTGTAATTCCTGTAACTTAAGAAATGCATCGTTAGTGATAATGGGATTCTTAAAAAAGGAACCTGCAGAACCGCACTCGGTTAGATCAGGGAACTTCCTTGCGCGTATTGCCCGTACTACTGTTCCTATTGCAGCGGGTGTTGATACATCTTCGCCCTGCTCGAGCGCACGGGACATATCTGCATACTCGAGTTTAGGGCTCGGATGATTTGAAAGGAGGAATGTAACTGAAAGAATAATCTCTGATGGCCGTTGCTTGAAGCGACTACTGCGGTATCCAAAAGAGCACGCGGAGTTCGGATAGACTTTAATTTCATCAGTTACCGTATCAAGTACTTCAACCTCGTAGAGAGTATCTCTAACCTCAGTTCCGTACGCGCCAATATTCTGTATAGGGGCTGCACCAACAGTGCCCGGAATTCCAGCAAGATTTTCTATTCCCCACAAGGCACGCTCTGCAGCTTCACGAACAAATAAGTCCCAAGCCATTCCTGCGTGCGCAGTGAGTAGAGCTCCCTCAGTGCCTAGCCTTTCTTCTATGTCTTTGCTAAGCAAGCGTATAACAACACCTTTAAAGCCTTCGTCTGAAGCAAGGACATTGCTGCCCTCGCCAAGTACGCGCCAGGGAATATTTTGGTTTGCTGCAAAGTGTATTGCCTCGCGCACATCGCTAACATCCCTGCAGTCAGCTACGAAGCGTGCGATACCTCCAACGCGCAGTGTAGTTAAGGAGGTGAATGAAATATCCCTGTGCAGAACCATTGCTACAACGCAGGTATCTGCGCTAACAGCGCCTGCCCCTTAGCGCTCGTTTCTGGATGTGCAGACATTGTTGCAGCTACTTCGGCGCGAGCCTCTGAGAAGCGCTGCGCTGCGGCCAGTGCTTGCGCAAGACGATACCGCGATTCTGCTGAGTTACCCTCTGCTACCACGCGCGCGCGTGCGGTTGCGACGAGATCGTTCCACTGCTTCGTCTCATAATATGCGTAGAAGAGTGCGTCGCTATCGACGGTAGTCGTGCCGACCGCTTCGGCAAGAAGTGTCTTCGCTCGAGTCGAGTCCCCTGCAAGCACGAGTCCTGCGGCCGCTGAAATAGCAACTTCTGGGAATTGTCTATCAAGATCATAGGCGTACACGAAAGCTTCTCGGGCTTCTTCGTATCTATCAAGCTCATAAAGCTTTACGGCTCTATTCAGATGCAAGCTTTGCTTACGAGGAGAAAGACGTATCGCGACATCAACCTCTTCGAGTGCCTGCTGCTTTTTACCAGCGGTTTCGTATGCCTGCGCATACAGCACGCGCAGGCGCGCGTCATTGGGGTTTGCTTGTACCTCCTTCCCCATTTCATCAACCGCAAGCATGGCGAATTCTCGCTTTACCTCATTTGGTGTGCGCTCATCGCGTACAACGGTCGCAGCAAAAGTCACCAACTGCTCGCGCACCTCCTGCGATGCAAAAGGGTTTTCTTCAAGGATCTGCTTGAAGGTTCGAAGATTCTTCGTAATGTCTCCCATTGGCGAGATCGCTGCGATAAGACTTACTCCCGTGCGCATGCCTGGGACATTGAGCGTCCACACGAGCGCAAGTGCGAGTACGATCGCAGCTGCGCCAACTATATTTCCGCCAACCTCGGAACGAGGCTCGGGCAACTCCTCGACTACTCCGACAGCACGACCTGATGCGTGATGCGCCATCGCTAACAGAACCACAAACGGTACGTAGCTAAATAGGTTATCGAACACTACGAGCGCTTGTACGGCATACGCCACGAGCGCGGAGACGAGCAGTACGCGCTCTGCACGCGTGTAGCCAACGTCTCGTAAGAGCGCGCGAGCGCCAAATAAAAGAAGTGCGACAAAAAGAAGGAGTGCTGGTACGCCGCCTGCTACCAACCAATCAAGATACATGTTGTGCACTCTATCGAACCACGCTTCCTGCTTGTAAAGTGATGGCTCGTAATATTTGTTGAAGACCTGATTAAATCCTTCCTGGCCCCAGCCTGTAATTGGGTCCTCAGCTACCCCCTGGAGCGCCATACCCCAAATGGTTTGGCGCACCTTCAGTTCTTGATTAAGAGAGAAGACCGAAGCAGCGCGCGCAAGGATAGGGCTCTGCTGCACGAATGCGCTCTCACGAACAAGGAAGAAAGCACCTGCCACAACCGCCAAAGCAATAAGAGTTCCTGTAGCAAGTTTCAACCCCTTTGAAGCTCCTGTTTTCCACTCGCCGCGAGAAAGAAATATCCAAAGCACCGCAGCAAACCCAGCTCCAGCTATAAGACCAAGGAGAGGACCGCGAGATCCGGTAAAGAAGAGAATGAGAGCTGCAAGTGGAATGAAAGCGAGGAGAGCGTTTCTGACCATGCCCTCTGATTTAACCGAAAGCCAGGCAGCAATCAGAATTGCAAACATCAGATAGACTGCTAGATAGATAGCGTTTCCGAGTGATGCGGTGAGGCGGAGTCCCCCCTGATGAATTTCTGCACCTCCCCCAAGCTGTATTAAGCCGTACGCACAGACAGCTGCTGCAACTGAAACGAAGTACAGCCACCATTTCCTCCACAGCTTTTCAACACCAAGAACAGAACCTGCCACAACAAAGAACGCAAAGAGGTGCACAAGTAGCACCCAGCCATCCATGCGCTCGAAATTACTCCAAAATGCCTTGTGCGGATTAACTCCGAATGCGTTCGCAATCGCCATCCATGCGGTTAGGAGACCGAAGAGAGCAAGCGTCCATGAAAACCTTGGCCGATACCTTCTATCAATGACCGCAAGGACGATGTATGCCGCGAACGCTATTTCTACAAGGATACGGAACGCAAATACCTTTCCGGTTATAAATGGAAAGAACAGGGTGCTGGAAACGAATAAAGGAAGGAAAGGAACGGCAAATAGGGCTACTATTGCGATCCATCGGGCGGCATCTTTCATAATGCCGCTAGTATACTACTCATTTAGTTCGCCACCATTTGCCTGTAACAGTCCCTTGGGATGACGGGTTATAAGCTCTGTGGCCAGAATGCTAGGATTCCTATTATGTACACCTTACTATCCCGAATCAGAGGAGTGATTGAGGACGCGCTGACTCACACGGGCTTTCGAAGGTACCTCGCTAATACAGGGTGGTTATTTGCTGCACGGATACTTACGCTCCTTGTTTCTTTTATCGCCACATTATATGTGGCACGTGGTCTTGGGCCAGAAAACTATGGACAGCTCAGCTATGCCCTAAGTTTTACCGCCCTTTTTGGCATCATTGCGTCACTAGGCATCGATGGAATACTCTATCGCGATCTTATTCGTTTCCCCGATCGTCGAGAAAGTATTCTTGGTACCGCGCTAGCCATTCGTCTCGTAACTGGCGCATGCACGGGAATATTGGCGGCTTCACTAGGATTCCTGCTGACTGACGATGTGTCAGCAGTGGTAATTCTTGTATTGTCCGGAACATTCTTCCTTAGCTCCTTTCAACTTCTTCAATTCGAGTTCCAAGCACGCGCAGAGTCAAAGTATCCTTCTCTGGTTGCGATTGGGATAGCACTCATTTTAAACGGCCTAAAGGTAGCAGTGATCGCAAGCGACCAGGGTGTCTTATATCTTGCAGCTGTTCTTCTCCTTGAGCCGATTCTGTACGCAGGAGCTTATCTTTATGCATACTCAAGATTTAGCCAGGCATCGATGCGTCGGTGGCGGTTCGATTCTCAGTACGCACGATCGCTCTTGCTTGACAGCACACCCCTCATTGCATTTAGTGCATTTTCCATAGTGTATGCACGCATCGATCAGGTGTTGATTAAGCACCTTATTGATGCGCGCGCTGTGGGTATGTATGACGCTGCCGTTCGAATAGCTGAGTTGTGGGCTTTTATTCCCGGGCTCCTTATTACCTCTGTTTTTCCGGCGATCATAAACGCTCGTACTGTTTCGGAGAAGCTTTACAATAAGCGCCTAGGGAGGCTCGCTCTTCTACTTTTCATCCTCGCCATTGGTGTCAGCGCGGTCGTTTCATTCCTTGCACCTTTTATTATGAGCACGCTCTATGGCGCAGAGTTTCTTGAAGGCATCCCCGTGCTCCAAATATATGTATGGGCATTTGTTGGTACGTCTTTGGGAATACTTGTAACGCAGTACCTGGTGGCAGAGAACCGCAGAAAAATACTCACCTTTATTGCCCTCGTACCCATGCTGGTTAACGTGGGATTAAATCTTGCCTGGCTTCCTGTCTACGGCATTGTAGGAGCTGCTTATGCGACCGTAATATCGTATTCTTTGACGCCTCTCATGCTGCTCCTATTCAAATCGACCCGAACCCGTCTCAAGGCCATACTTACACCTTCTAGAGAAATTGCTCCTTAGTCTGTCTAATTTCTTTCGCGGCAAGATCGAAGAATTGTCCTGTGTCCCATGCAACATATCCTTCGAGCATCAAATCGTATGCGAGCACCTTCGCAGCACTTCCCATAGAAACAAGTATCAGTATTTCTGCGGGAGCAACTTTGAAAGACAGGGCTTGATTTCTTACTTTCTCAAGGATGGAACTGTAGTGATCCCAGGCATCGCTTTTGGGTGCCTCTATGAGCGTTGTAGTTTTTCCAAGCGAAAGATCTTTAAAACGCTCAGTTCCGGAAGTAACAACAACAATGTGCTTAGTTCTAAAGTAGGAGTTTAACTTTTTGTAATTAATGTCCGTGTTGTATCTGGGATGAAAACAAAGTGCGCTTCCGTACACTACATCTGGGTGGTAATAATCTTTTAGGTACACTTTTGAGTTAGTCCAGAATTGATACTGCTCTCCAATACCTGCTTCGATAAATTCTCTCTTGGTCTTCAAAATCAGCTCTGGATTAAAGCAAATTAGCAGTCTGGGGTCTTTCGAAGAGATAACTTCTTCAAGACGACGCGCAAGCTCTGGTCGGTAGCGCTGGCGCCAATCGCCAAAATATAGACCGATCCCGTGAATCATGTCGAACAATTCGTCACCGAAGCGCACCAGGGACATGTTCCCTTCTATCGCCCGATCGATTGTTTCTTGGTATCCAACGTAAGTAAAATCTTTGTAAGCGGGTAGATACCGATCAGCAATGAAGTCGTAGTATAGGCGCTTCTTAAGAAACGGGATGAGAGCAACGGGATTGTCCAAAAACTTCTGGACGCGATTATTCCAAATCTTGATAAATGAAGCCATGGAGAACCTGATTACAAAAATGATATACTGTCAAACAATACCACGATGCCGTACGGACCGAATTCATTTGCTGTCATAGTTACATCGTACAAAAGGCCTGAATTAGTCCAACGAGCCATACATAGTGTATTAACGCAGCGTTGTACGAGCTGGCAGCTCATTGTGGTTAACGATTCCCCCACCGAGGACTACAGCGCCGTAGAGAGTCTTCTAGAGACTGACGAGCGAGCGAGCTATATAGCCAACCCTGCTAACCAAGGAAAGAATGCTTCACTAAACAAGGCCTTTGCGCTCCTCGCCGCCAAAGAGTTTAGAGGACATGTCATTTTTCTTGACGATGATGACTGGCTTGATCCCTCATGCCTTGAGCAATTCTCTGCGGAAATTTCGCGCACTCACGCAGGATGGCTTGTTTCTAATCGAATCGATACAAGTGGCGCGCCCTTCACCAAGAACAACACGGGTGGATCTTTAGTACGATACGTGCGCGACTGCCTTTTGCTTAAGCGGTTCCGAGGAGATGCCACGCATTGCATTCGTTTTGAAGAAGCTAGCCGCTGTTTGTTTTCTGAGGAAGTAAAGAACGGTGAGGAGTGGTTATTTTTTGCTCAGGTTGCAAGATACTTCCCCGAGTTCAACTACCTTGATACACCGGGAACAATATCCGAAGGCTACTTGGAAGATGGCCTTACTCGTATATCCCTCTCTAAGAAACAAAAGTTGTCTCTTTTCAGAACTCTCCTTCACGAACTGTACGAAAAAAGACTTCTTGACCTAGAGACATGCATGTACATGATCCTTAGGCTAGGAAAGGTTGTTCTTTCTTAGTCTACACAGGTGCGTTGATGTACGAAGGAAGTGGCCAGGGGTGTCGATATCCATCTCGCACTGCTCGAAGGATAATTCGAGCACGAAACGCAAACGTAGGAGTTGGGCCGGCACTGAAAAGACCGATGAGCAAGAGTCCTATAGTTCTTATTACTATATTGAGAAGTAGGACCGGGGAACTCTGGATAGTATTCCGACGAGAAATAATTACAGCGTTACGTGTGCGGTAATAGACCTTGTATGGTGGAAATTTAGAATCGAAAAGACCAAAGATGTGCCCTCCTTCCTGAGGGAACGTCATGTCGATATCAGTAATATGCGGGCGCGCACAAACATATGCTCTATATCCAAGTCGGATAATACGCCATGAATACTCAAGGTCTTCGCCATAAATAAAGAGTGATCCGTCAGGAAGTGGTGCCTCGCGAACAGCTTCAATGGGAAGAAAGGTACCCCCTGTTACAAATGCTTCCATTGGCACAATTGGGACAAAAGGACGGTCCGCCGACATTGGGATTCTCATCAGTAGTCGGAACAGCGCGATAATTTTTTTAAAACTAAATACTTCAAATAAAGTGCCCTTAGGAACTGGATGTGCAAGCACTGGCTGACGGAATATTTTTGAGTTCCCGGGGACATTCACCCGATTCCCTGCTAGCACCACTTTTTGATCGGGGAAAAGCTTTAGGTTTTCGAGGAACATATCAATCGCACCTTCTTCGGGTATAGAGTCGTCGTCAAGCACGAAAACAAAGTCGCAATCTGTGGTTCGAGCATACGCAAGGCCCTTCTCAATTGCTCCCGAGTAACCAATATTTTTAGGCTGACGGAGAATAACAATCCTGCCTGGATAGTTGCCCGCGTACGTATCCATTGCTTCAGAGTCGCTGCAGCCATTATCTACAATTACAAATGTTGTTGTTTTAGGGTCACTGAGTGTTGCTTCCGCTACCTGCTTGAGTAGGCTCCACCGGTCACCGTAAACGACTGTCACGGCAGTTACCCTGGTCTGTTCCATAAGATTCCTGCATACTATCACGCTTCATATTATTCAAAAGTGCAAGTGGTGCGTCTCTCTATTGCCTGGTTATGTATGGTGCTATGATGCAAAATAAGAAAGAAAATGCTTAAAAACGAGAAAATTTTTATAACTGGTGGAGCGGGCTATCTTGGAGGGAAGCTCGTAAGGCGCTTTTATGCTGACAATGAGGTAACAATTTTCAGTCGTGATGAAGCAAAGCACTACTACCTCAAAAAGCAGTTCCCAAAAGTTCGCTGCATTATTGGTGACGTCAGAAACGCGGAGCTGCTAAAGCGCTCTGTTGCCGGTCACACAGTTGCTATCTTTGCTGCATCCCTAAAGCAAATTGAGGCTGTTGATCAGAACGTGGAAGAGGCAGAGCAAGTTATTGTCCATGGTGCCATAAATTCTCGCAATGCGGCTGTAGAAAATAATCTTAAGTCTGCTTCCTTCATTTCAACTGACAAGAGTCGCTGCGCAACGACACTTTATGGGGCCATGAAGTTTGTTGCTGGGGAATCATTTATTCTCAACGCTGAAGATGAGTCTTGCAAACTTACATCCGTCATTTACGGGAATGTACTTAACTCGACAGGGTCAATTATTCCTCTCATTTGGGATTCGATTAAAAGAGGATACCCGCTCACCCTCTACTCAGAGCATATGACTCGCTTCATGATTGATATTGACGACGCGATCGAATGCATTGAGTACGGTCTTGATAAGACTGGGTTTAACATAGTTCCGGACCTTCCGTCCTTTAAGGTCAAAGACCTCTTTGAAATCTACGAAGAAGCGTTCGGGCTCTCGTGGAATCTGGGAGTTCCGCGAATATCAGAGAAGACTCATGAGCAAATGATCTCTCCTTATGAGAAAGAGCGGGCAATGTATGACGAAGTTAACAAGAAATACCTACTCCATTATAGAGAGGTTTATAACGAGTCGCGTCTACCCGCTTCAGGACTCTCATCGGAAGACTGCGTAATCTCAAAAGAATCACTTAAAGAGCTCCTGGCGAAATACGACTTCTTTAAACCTTAATGACGAAGCTTCTTATTCTTGGTGCAGGCGGGATGCTTGGAGACGCAGTCACCAGATATTTTAGCCAAACTCCTGATTATATTGTTACGACCATAAACGACAGGTGGCCAAGTAATGGGTTTGAAGAAGCTATACGATCTGCCGGCCCCGAAGTGATAATTAATTGTATTGGCAAGATACCCCAGAAAAGTGGCGAAAACGATTCGTACCAAGAGATCAACGTTGAGCTTCCTGCATTTCTTGACACGCTTGGGATTCCAATAGTGCACCCATCTACAGACTGTGAATTCTCGGGTGACCTTACAGTCGGGAATTACTATACAAAGACTTCCCTTCGCGATGCACATGATGCGTATGGAAAAAGCAAAGCAGAAATCTCCGAGCAAATTCAGCAATCATTTAAGAATACTAAAATCATACGGACCTCAATCATTGGGCATGAACGTATGGCCAAGGTTGCCTTGCTTGACTGGTTCCTTTCGTCATCAGGAACTGTAAAAGGATTTACTAACCACTACTGGAACGGAGTGACTACTCTTCAATGGGCTGAGCTTTGCGCGAACCTAATTAAGCAATGGGAGTCATTCCCTGTTTTAAATCAGTACGGTACGCATTCATGTCAAAGCAAGTATCAAGTCCTTGAGACAATACGCAATGTTTATAAAAAAGATATTGAGATAGTTCCCTTTAAAACTGACGAGACCGTAAATAAGTGCCTTGAGTCTGACGTAGAAATCCCCTCCCTTGACCAACAATTGGAGCGTCTGCGAATTTTCTACAATAGATAGCTAAATAAGTTTTTCGATGGATTCATTGGTAAACATTACTTCCATTCCACGACCCACATCGATGCATTGGTATCCTCGCTCAGCATAGTTTTTCATCATATGTTTTCCCACGGGTCCGACAGCAAAAAAGAGAACGATGCTCTCTTTGCGCTTCGTCTTTAAAATTGAGTCCAGGGCTTGTGTTATTAAGCCCTCAGAATCAAAAACATTCTCTTCTGGCGTTTGTACGAATTCAATATTGCGCCATGGCATTTCTGGGTTCTTGCGCTGCTTTTCAATGGTGTTCTTATTTGTAATGAAAATGACCTCCTTCTCTTTGAACACGTTTGTGAATACCCTTTCGGCAAGTCCGTCGTAATAAAAGCAATGTGCATCTGCATACGGAGTATTTTTTGGGAATCGCTCGAGGTGAAATATTACTTTGAAAGGCAGCCACACATGGAACCTGTTCTTGATCTTGAGCTCGTCATTGCGCTCAGTAAGTGCGCGTGGGACAGCAAGAATATACGGACTATCTACTCCGTACTCCCGAACCACCTCTCTGAGTCTGCGTCGTAACTCAGGAGTGAATTCCTGATAGTGATTGCGAAGGCCAAGCATAAGGTTTACTTCGCCATCGCCGAACCGAATGAGCGACTTCCCTGCACGCAACACTTCCACTAGCTCTTCTTCAGAATACATATGCAAACGCAGCTTGAGGTCGCTGCGGAAATATGCAAAGCCGAAGTTAAATATGTATTGTGGCCTGCTGCTATAGCGGACAAAAAACTTGATGATTCGTTTAAGTGTCATGGATCTACAGATCGGCTCCTGACATGCCTAATATGCTGGAGCCGAACTGTTCTTTACGTTGTCGAACACACAACGGTGCAAACGCAAAAAAACGCAACCCTTTCTTTATCCGCGCCTGGTTTGGAAGCTTGTCGGCAGTATAGACAATCGGAGTTGAAAGAGACAAAAGCTTCCGCGCTCCTTCATTTGATACGAGGTAGGCTCCCGCAAGGTACAGCGGACGATAGAAAACGACTGGGCCAGGACGGCGTTTTCTGAGGAAATTGCGGAGCCCTTCGAAAAGAGACATCGGTATTATGTATCCCGCCTTGAGCAGGAAATAAACTGCAAACCATAACTTGCGAAATAGGTACTGTTTAGGAATATCTTCATATCCTTTGTGGGATGAGGACAGCCAGCGCCGTATAAACGGTATCCCAGGTTGCCAGTAATCGAAAAGGAGATATTCCCAAGCCGGATGAGTGGCCGCAACTTGTTGCTGAATAATTTCTTTAAAGTTATATGGCAGCTCTACATCATCTTCTAAAATAAGTGCATACGGCAATTCCTCCCGCAAAATTCTTTCGTATATTCTCTTATGTGAGGCAGCACAACCTAACTCTCCCGGAAGGAGGTTGTGGCCTGCTGCACGCGCAAGATCCTCGTGGTACTCGTCTGTACCTATAATTTCTTCTCCTCGCAGAGCGCGCTGTCGCTCATAAGGAATCCCTAACGCCCGAAGCTGTGCATCCATGTATGCCATGCGCTCCGTATCGCGATCAAGGTTTATAACAATAGTCCTTATCATTAAGGACTATTGTACTGCACAGGGCTGTCACTTCAGAGCCAGCCGGAAAGGAGCCTGATATACTGCCGAGTATTCATGGAACCTGACTTTCTTCCAGAAAATGATGAAATCAGGGTCAAGCCCCGTCCTGACTGCCCTGTTTGTGGGTCATCGGGAGCCGCGCTACATAAAAACTGGAGAGACAGAATCCTTAACATTCCTGGATCATGGACATGGAAGCGTTGCTTCAACAAAAAGTGCTGCACTGTTTGGCAAGATCCGGTCGTAATTGAGCAAGATCTCCCTAAGCTTTACGTAAATTATCCTACACACAACACGGCGAGTGACCCATTGCCATATGCAGGACTGCTTCAGCGAGTTCGAGATGCAGTCCGTGACTCTTATTTGCACAGAGCCTATCAGTACCCTTCCCAGCTTCCGTCTTGGATAAGATCATTCTTGTACTACATTGCCTGCGTCCACATAGCATGGAAAGACACCCAAGCAGCGAGTATTTTTTACTTACCTTTTAAGAGAGGCGGGGTTGTTCTCGATGTTGGGTGTGGCAATGGAAGTTCATTAAAAGCGCTTGAGCGAAGAGGGTGGAAAGGTGTTGGTATTGATTTTGATGAATCTGCTATATCAATAGCGCGCGCGAAAGGACTTGAAGTATATGCAGGAGACCTTCAGTCACAAAGCTTCCCTGCTTCTTCTTTTGATGCAGTGATTATGAATCATGTTGTCGAGCACGTTCCTGCTCCATACGAGCTCCTTCAGGAGTGTAAGAGGGTTCTTAAGAAAGACGGGATCCTTATTGCAATTACACCTAACGCCGCGTCACGCGGTCATGAAAAGTATGGCTCGCATTGGCGTGGCTACGAACCCGATCATTTGCAACTTTATACCCCCGCATCACTCCATATGCTTGGTGCTGGATTTGGATTTACACGCGTCGAAACTTTCTCGTCCCTTCAGGGAGTCAATTACTTACTGGACTCCTCGGAAAACCTTTCTCATCAAAAGGAGCCTGAGCCCAGGGCTATAAAGGGTTTTATACCGAAACTAAGACACCAGGCACGGTGGCTGTTCCTTGGCCTTCTCCATCAATTCAGCCCGGGAAGGGATGAGGTTGCGGTGCTACGGTGTGTGAAGTAAAGAACCTATTTCTTATAGTATCTAGTCAGGTTTCTCTGCTCTGCACGAACCCTCTTTGCTATGTAGGCTGCAAGGAAGAAGGCACGCTTCCAAAGCGCAAGTGTCTTATTCTTGGGTAAATGCCTTAAATAGCGCATATTTTCCCGAATAGCCCGCTCCTCCTGCTCGGCAAGCTCATCAGTCGTGGGCACTTTTCCAAAGCCGACTTCGTTTCTTCCGTGCTGGCGATAGGTCTGCAGTACACGATTTATAAAAGTTCCTCGTAGTGGATTTAGAGCAATCTGTATCCAGGAGTCATGTGCAGGTGCATACTTATCCGCAGGCATGACTTTCTTCACAAGATGCGCGCGATATGAAGTTTGCGCCCCTCCTATGCAGGTTCCCCACGCGTTTTCAAGCATCGTCTTGTGGCGATAATAATCAGGAAGAGTGTCCTCGATGTGTCCCGTTTCAACGTTATGCTCATCAGTTAGCACGAGTCGGTTGTAGACCCAGGAGACCGCAGGATTCCGATATTGCTCAACATGTAATTCAATTTTTTCTGGATACCAAGTATCATCCTGATCACATAAGAAAATAATCTCTCCTTTGCATAAGGAAATAGCATTTTCAGTGTTCTTTACGTAGCCCCTCTCAAGGGGACTTCGTGACCAAGAAACCCGTTTATCTTTAGCGGCGTATTCATCAAGGATTGCAATTGTTTCTGCGTCACTACCATCATCACTTATTACGAGCTCAAAATAAGAGTAGGTTTGTGAAAGAATAGAATCAATTTGTTCGCGAATGAAATTTCCACCGTTATAAGTTGTGAGCGCAACGGATACAAAGGGTTTATATTCTCTCTCGACTTTGTGCTGTTGCACGAAAGCTTTTTTCATTAATTTGAAAACTGGCATCACTCCCACCGCTCTTAGGAACTTCCTCACACCTGAAAACGGCACCCATGACTCAGCCCAGTGGTGTCTTGCATATGCCTGAGCCAGTACCTCCTTGCTACAGCGCTCTCCCGCATTACACGGGTGGAAATATGTTGCGTCGTATACGCGCACATTTTGAAATGAGTTTTCCGAGAGGACTTTTTCAAGCACGAGAGGAGACGTGTTCCGTATCGAGTATTCGCTATCAGCATCATAGAAATCCAACGCTGCTTGTATAAGCGGATGCTGCGGTTCCGCTGCAACAATACTGCTTTCGATGTCGCCTCCTTTCGAACGGCCGAGGAACGCGTGATTGGAAAGAAGATCGTCGAGTGGCTTAAGAAGCTCCATATCTGTATCGAGGTATATACCCCCCTCTTGTTGAAGTGCCCAGAATCGCACATAATCGGACACAAATGCCCACTTCTTTTCAGCGTACATACGAGCAACGTATGGATGCTCCAAGGGGATGGTGCGCTCGTCCCAGAAGCGAAGTTCGTAATCTGGAGCAAATTTCTTCCAGCTTTCAATACAGCGCTTAACGAGAGCTGGCATTTCGCTTCCTCCCACCCACACGTAATGGATCACCCTTGGTATACGGCTGCTCATCATCCGATTCATAGTACTTGTTTGCGTAGACAAAGTGTACCTAGGGCAACTCACTCAACGATCGCAAGACTGGCCACCGGCCGTCCCCTACCCCGCCATCCCGCCGCATCTCGTAGAGCGCCAAATCAGGGCAGGTGTGCGCCAATACCTCGAGTTCTGCTGGAGAATCGTCAACCAAAAGCGCATCAGCATGCAGGTGCGGATGTGGTGCAAGAAACTCACCTTTCTTAGTGCCTTCTGTATAGATAACAGACATACGCGGTATTCCCTCAAGCGCCTCCTTGATTACGACGCCGAATGATTCCTTCTCCGCTGAAGTAATGATGGTGGCCGCGTTCTCCTTGTCGCGAAGAAAGCTCGCTGCATCGGCGTACAATCGACGCTCCTTCGCATCAAACGCTGTTCCTATGAAGTCGACGTAGTACCTCATACCTGGCTAACGTTAGGTCGGATGAATGCAGCAATTCGCTGTGGGATATTCCCTGCCGCTTGAATGTGACGCTTCGCGGCAGCCTCAGCATTCATCGCAAGCAACTGACGCGCCTGGCCGTCCTCGGTAAGTCCCATGATGTGCACCGAAAGCGCAGCAGGATCTCCCGGTGGCATAGCAAGCACGTCATCATATCCCTTGAATACTTCGCCGACGATACCGACGTCAGTGGTGATGATCGGTATGCGCGCAAGCGCGGCCTGCAGAAGCCTGCGGCCATAGCCCTCATACGCGCTCGCTTGGATGAATACATGTGCGCTGCGCATGAGTCCCCAAGTATCGCGACGATCGCCAAGAAATATCACGCGATCCTTGAGACGCAATCGCTTCGCATGGCGCTCAAGCGAGGCGCGCTCCGGTCCATCGCCAACAACAAAGAGTCCCGTGCCGGGATACCGGTCTTTAATACGCGCAAGCGCATCAAGGACGTCTACAACTCGTCGAGCGGAATCAAGGCGTCCCGCTACCATAAGCGAGAAGTTGAAGGCGTGTGGGGGAAACTCCACCGCCTCTGGAACGTACGTAACACCAATAGGAATAACCTCAGGAACGGGAATACGGTCTCCATATTTCTTAATCAATGAGTCCTTTACCCGCTCAGACATCACGCGTATACCCGTAGCCTGCGGAAGCACGGTATCGGCATATACGAGGCGTTTGCGGTTTACGTGAGGAACCTTCACTTGCGACGAACGGAACATGCCAGTCATCGAGTACCACGGCGATAGAAAATCAGTATCGACCGTAACGTACAGCGGCAGCCCTTCGCGCTTAGCGACCTTAAGACCGATCATCCCGCGCTCAAACGCGTCCTGCGTCCAGATTGCGGTGATGCCATGCTTGGCCACAAGCGCATGCGCTTTGCGTACGAGCGCCGAGTCTCCGAAGCCGCTTTTCTTTACTGCATGAATAAGCAGGCTGCCGTCGTCCCTATCCTCCGATACTGGTGCTGAAAGAAGTACGTGCAGCTCGCCTATCGCAAGCGCATTGTCCCGAACGCTGGAGTGTCCGGAACTTCCTTGGTCGAGTATGGAAATATCGCTTGAGATTAGGAGTACTTTCATAGCGCAGCGAAGCGGAATATCGGCGCAAACAAGGCCTTAAAAGGCGAAAGCGTCCCTGCCCCGACAGACTCAGCTGTCCGGGCAGGGACTTCTATCGTCGGCACATGTTCTGTTGCTTCCTTAGGTACTTGTATCTCGACCGCTCTCAATACACTAGAACTCGTACTCGCCGCGGTAGGTTTCTCAGCAGGCGCAATCTCAGGATACGAAAATGCGAGCTCGCCGCTTGGATAGCGCAGCTGCATGGCAGTGGTGGTTGTTGAGAGGCCGGTTACTTCAGGCGGAAAGATAACCGTACGCCCAGGGAGAATCTGTGTGTCAGCGGGTATGCGAAATGATTCCTTTCCGGACGTAAGCTGGTACCGAGACAAGTCGAGGATGCGCGTATCTCTATTCTCGAGGGATACACCCTTCTCCGAGAGAAGCGCAATGCGCACATCTGCAGGGTCCGCTATAACTACGAACGAAGTCGTCCCTCGGCTATAGCGTTCCTCAGCCCGAACCACGACAAGATATTCTCCAGGCTCACGATATGCGTGCTCAGCCTCAGTACCAATGCGTCGCTCCCCATCGCCAAACGCCCAGGTAACGTACGGATGCTTCACGTGCCGGCCCGTACTGTCGTACACGATTGGGTGATAGAACGTATGCGCTTTGGTGGAGACTATGCGATCGCCTCCTGCTTCTATGAGAAGCGAGGGGATCGGATTGCCTGCCACTTTCTTGGTAGCAGAGCTGCTCGACGAAGAAGTCGCAACGGGGTCGGCAACTGATTCCGTTGCATTTATGGCGCCTGGAGTAGGTGCGGCCGTTACCCACTCAGTACCATTCCTCTGTGCAGTGAGCTTTTGCTCGGAATCGCCGCCCACAGCGTCTTCCCACCCTCCACCAGCCACGATTCTGTCGTGCTCCTGCCCGTCGCCCGTGAGCACAAGCACTTCACCTGCGTTCGAGAGCCCGCTCCCGAACGACACCGACTGGTCGCTAATCCCTGGCACAGGATCGGGGCACGCGCTTGCGGTATACCGCTCAATAACAAAATACGTACCTGCATCAATGCTGCCGCTAAGGGCTACATTCATGCCGCCATCTGCAGTTGAAAGGCGCCAGCCAGAAAGCGAGACATTCTCAGCTCCTTGATTATGTAGCTCTACCCATTCGCAATAATGCGCGTTCGTAGGCACGTCGGTTCCCATCCATGCGATCTCGCTTATAACAACCTGCCCGTACACAACCCCCGGCGCAAACATGGCCGCGAAAATAAGAAGTGCGCCGTAGGTATGGTTAGACATCTTTAAATAGTGAGCGAAGCGTCTCTTCAGGCACCTCAAACACCGCGTCGGGCTTTGGAAGATTCGTCTCTCTACTGCTTGGCTGTGGAACAGGAGCCTGCACATTCTTGAGCGCACCCTTAAGGGAGTCCTGCTTGCCTCGCTCTTTCGTATCCTTAGCCTTCTCTGCGTTTGCAACCGTTGCTCTGAGGATTGCTTTAAGGTCTGCAGCAGACTTTGCTCCTGACGGAGACTGCGGACGCTCTAGACGCTCGCGCGGCGGCGCTGGACGCAGCTGCTCGCGGATAGGCGCTGGCGCCTCCGGGCGCTCTTCGCGCCGTACTGGAGGCCTACTACTTCCCTGTCCGTACTTCTGCGCAGGACCCTTGGACTGGCCCGAGGAGGACGCTGCTTTATGGTTTGCTGCCGCTTCCTCCGCTGCTTCCGCAAGCTCTTTAAAGATCATTCCCTCGATGCCTGCGCGCGGACGCGCAAACTGCATCCGGGAATTTGCGATAACCTCGTCTCTATAGGAACGAGCAGGAGCTTCAATAGGCGGGATGGTAACCGCTGAAAACGGGCGCGAGCCGATGCCGTCAATCATGAGCGAAAGGTAAATCTGCGCGAATCCAAGATTCACGAGATCCTCCTGCAAGAACTCCCGCGTAAAGACCTTTTCAAGAAGCTCAGCATCAAGCGGACCCACGCGGAACGTAACCGTGGTGCCCACGTTTCCAAACACCGCCGCCTGCACCTCCTCTTCCATCTGCGCGACGTACTGGTGCGCGATAAGAAGATTAAGATGGTACTTGCGCGCTTCGGAAAGGATTTCTGAAAAGCTTTCGTTCGCGAAGTTCTGGAATTCATCCACGTAAAAATAGAAGTTTGGCGCCTTCGCAAGTTCGTGCGCTGGAAGGTTTGCACGGCTCATCGCGCCGAGGAAAATGCGCGTCGTAAGCATGGAGCCGAGCAACTTCATGTTGGTGTCGCCCACCAGACCCTTAGAAAGATTGATGATAAGAATCTTCCGCGTATCCATGAGGTCACGGATATCAAAGGACGAATGCTCCTGACCGATGATGTTTCGGATAAGCGGATTGCTCGTGAACTGGCCGATCTTGTTTTGAATGGCTGGTGTCGCCTCTTGGGTATACCGGTCGCCGTAGTTCGCAAACTCGTCAGTCCAGAAGCTCTTTACCACCGGATCCTTGATGTTGTCGACAACCTTCTTGCGGTAGTTCTTATCCGTATACATACGGTTAACGCCAAGCAATGTAGCGCCGGGGTATTCGAGAAGCGCCAGGAGTGTATTAGTGAGGATGTACTCCATGCGGGCGGACCACGCATCCACCCAGATTTTCTTGAATGTCGCCATGAGGCCCGAGACCACGAGGTGTCGCTTGTCGTAGCCGACGTCCTCCATCACGTTGAAGGCAATAGGGTTGTCGAGATCGAACGGCGCGAAATACACCACGTCCTTTACGCGCTCAGCAGGAATGAAATCAAGAAGTTTATCAACTGCGCTGCCGTGCGGATCAATGAAGGCAAGTCCTTCGCCGTTGCGTATGTCTTGAATAGCCATGTTCTCGAGCAGGGTGGATTTACCCATACCCGTCTTTCCAATCACGTACATATGGCGCGCGCGGTCCTTCGCCTTAATCCCAAACGGCACTCGCTTCCCGCGTGCGTCGGTGGCACCGAAATAGGTTACGCGCTCGGGATTTTCCATATATGAATTATAGCGCGTCCTATATCATGCAGCGCTGATCTACAGGATCAAATATGGAGCGCTCTAGTACTTCGCCTGCCAGTATCCGCGCGATGCGCTTTCCCCCATAGAGCGAGGGCAGGATGCCAACGCCGTTGCAGCCCAGGTTATACAGCAAGACAGGGTTGCACGGCTCAATCCCAATACGGCGCAGACCGCCCGGCGTATATCCCATAAGTCCGTGCCAGCTAAACGCATACTCCGTTCCGGGGTCAGGGTAATGCCTGTAAGTATTCTTTAGGAATTCGTCGAGAGACTCGCGCACGTCCTCCCGGCAATGCTCGGAGCGTGAATACAGCGCCTGGTTTGGCAGCACTTGCTCCGGGCCTCCGGCGCAGACCAAGTTCTTTGCTTCGCCCTCGTCTTCGCCGTGCGGTCGGCGTGTTAGATAAAAATATGTTTCGCCTGTTGGATCTCCAGTTTCTGGCTGCCCCTTCGGGAAGTAGCTGATTGCCGTAGGTGACGCATTCATAGACTCGAGGTATGCGGCCATATACCCGATGCGACCCTGCACGAGATGGTGGAACTTCGTATCGATATCGCTTCCTGACTCGTTCTCTATGTGGAATTGCTCGAAACCGTTCGTACACAGCACCACACGGCGCGCTTCTACAGTGTGACCCTGCTTCGTTGTGAGGCGCGCATCGCCTTCGCCAAGAGACACTTTCGTAACGGGCGTTTCTTCGTAGAGACTAAATCGTCCTGCATATGTTGCGAGCAAGTACCCCACAAGCTCCTCCGTAAAGAGTGCGCTGTTCGTGCACCCCTTCTGGCTTGCGACACAGGCCATGTAGCGAACATCGTTCGTCTCAAGTAACGCGAGCAAATCGGCTTGCGGGACTATGGAAAAGAGGTCGCTATAAAATATCGGGAGCGCATCTGCCCATCCAGATTCCTTTGCGATGAGTACGGTCTCGGGTGCGAGTCCTGCCGCTGCGCGATCCTTGTTCTCTTCAAGGTGCTCAACGAGCTGCTCAAACTCAGAGCATCCGGCATACCCAGTAAAGCGGTATATAGGAGTGCGCAACGCCGCTTCAGCCAATATCTCATCAAGCAGTCCCCACGCACTCTCGATTCCCCGCTGCCCTTCCGCTGCCATCTCAAGACCAAACTCCTTTACGATAGTTTCAAACGGCCGCTCGAAGTACGAGGTTATCTGCCCTGCGTTATGGCCTGTTGCCCCGTGCGCAACGCGATCCCCTTCTAAAAGGATCACTGAATTATTCGTATCTCGCAGCGTGAAGTACGCAGTTACCGCTCCCGCAATCCCGGCTCCTACAATCGCCACGTCAGCGCCCACGTCGCTTGCAAGAGGAACTGCAGGACGAGTGCGGTTGAGTTGCGCGAGCCAGGGCGAGTTGTTTGGGATCATGGAGTCAGTATAGCGAATTAATTGAGAGGGCACGTGAGGATTGGAAAGGGCCCGGCAGCAAGCTGCCGGGCCCAAGTTCACGCTGCAAATAACCGCAGGAATCGTTCCCCGTAAGCCTTTGCAACTTTAGCGGGCTCAAACGACACGTCCATCGGATCGTAGGTTTCAGAAAGACTGGATTCGACGAAGTAGTAACCAGCGTTCTGCAGGTACAAACGCGATCGGAATATGTGGTATCGAGAAGTGACGACACACACTCCGCTTGCCGCTCCGGCTCCGCCATACATTGCAGCAAAGCTGGCAATCTCCTCCTCCGTGTTTTTTGCGGATGGATTGATGACCAAGTTCTGATCGGAGATGCCATTCGCGTTCGCACGCTTCCGAAAGAATTCGCAGGCGCTCTCGCCACTCGGATACGTGTCGTCTGCGAAGAAACAGATGCGCTGAATCTCGCCTATTGTGTTGCGTCTCTGCCAGTAGCGATCGATTGCCACTTTCGCGCGGTCGATGAATTGGGGCGAGACTCCTCCATCGCTAGACGGAGTCCCGTTCCCGTGAAGCAATAGCCACATGATGGGCTCCCTTTTGGGTTTCAGTTCCAAACAAACCGTACCATGAACACTGCTATTTGCAAGCTTCTATTGATACTGAATGAAAGATGGGCGCGGCGTGAGCTTAAGGAGGTCCTCAGGAGTCAGAAGGCGCTCTGAAGGGGGCTTGAGGTCGTTCTTGTAGAAGATCTTGAATCCAGTGAACTGTACGGGCTCAGGCGCTACGAACGACTTGTAGGTATTGATCTTCTTGAGCGGCGGGCCCCAGCCGTCCATGTCGATAATGATTTGGACCTCCGGGAGCGGCTTGATGTTCTGATAGTTCGTAACCATGCGCTGGGTAAAGCGATGGATAACCAGAACCTTAGGCGGCAGATTATGCTTTCGCACCAGCTCTGCCATATATTCCGCCGCGTAATTAATCTCGCGCGCATCAAAGGACCCGATGACGTGGCCCGGAGGATCCTCTCCGATCATATGGAACTCAGGATCAAGTCCTAGGTGCACATTCGGCATCGCAAGATATTTTTCGAGCATTGGCAGCTCTTTCTCAAGAGTTGAGAATCCGATTTGGATATCAAGAATCACGATGCCGTTTGGTATCTTTGCGGCAATCTCAAGCGCCTTGTCTATCTGCGAGTCTGGCATGCGCAGCATATACAGATTCTCCCTGCCCGGCAGCTCCTGCGCAGTTATGGCGATGTAGTTAATTGCAGGTATGGTTTTCGTGGTTGGATCAGCCGCTTCCCATTTCCGCTGCTCTGCGCGAAGCATGTCGAGCATTTGCGCTTCTGGATACTCGCCGAGTACACCCATCTTCGTGGAGTAGAAGTTTCCGTAGTACGCAATGATGCGGTTGTCTGGCAGGAGTGCGCCGGGGTTTGGATACGCCGCCTTAACCGGCCATATGCGCTCGGTGGTTGTAGGAGTGGTTGATGCGTAGTTCGCGAGCGCGAGCATCTTCGCGTCATATGCTTCTGCGTCGAACACGGGCTTTTCAGGCTCTTTGCTGAAGAGAGTGTCGAGCGTCGAGGTTCCTACCTTTTCAGTATTTCGGTCATAGCGCGTTGCCATCGCGTGCGGAATAACTAGAAGAATGAGCAAGAGTGCGAGTGCTCCTGCGCCAAGCACTATCGAGAGCGGCTTACGCAAGTGACTCAGTAGATGCTTCATGGGCGGGTGCTGAAAACGGGTTCTTAACACGTGTGCGGTACGAAATACCAACGGCTATGGCAACAACACCGAAGACAGGGAGTATCCACGCAAGAATGCGTAGTGGAAGGCCAGAAAATGGCGCAAGGGCGACAAGAGCGCCGAGGAGGATAAGGATCAGGCTGCGGGACATAGCTTCAGTATACCCGACGCCCGAGGGGTACTCTAGGGAGCAACTATAACCACGAATTCGCCCCTCACTTGGTCCTGGTGCTCCACAAAGTGCTCCTGTACTTCCTGGGCGCTTCCCTCTACAAGTGACTCATACATCTTTGTGATCTCGCGAAGCACGATAACCCGCCGATCTTCCTGAAGCACTTCAGTAAGCGAAGCAAGCGCTTTCTCTATGCGATGCGGAGACTCGTAAAAAACCATCGTCCGCTTGCTCTCTCCAATCTCCTCAAAGAGCGTCTTCCTCCCCTTCTTGTGTGGCAAGAATCCTAGAAACACGAACTCGTCTGTAGGGACCCCTGCGATCGAGAGCGCTGCGGTAACCGCAGCTGGTCCCGGGATTGCAACGACGCGCACCTCGTCCTTAAGGCGCATGCGTACCTCATGCACCAGCGCGCTTCCTGGATCTGATATTCCCGGAGTGCCCGCATCCGTTACGAGCGCTACATGCTTTCCATCCGCGAGCATCTGGAGAATGCGGGAGGTTGCTGAGCGGCCGCTTTGCGCATGGAAAATAAGAAGTGGCTTTTCTATCTCGTAACGCGAGAGGAGCTTCGCCGTTACGCGCGTGTCCTCACACGCTATAGCATCCGCGCTCTTAAGAGTGTCGAGCGCGCGGAGCGTTATATCGGCCAGGTTGCCAATTGGCGTTGCAACCACGGAGAGCGTTCCCTGTTCCTGCATATGCCCCTACCCTACCCCATCCTCTGGAAAATACGAGCTAGCGGACAAGTTCGTCAGCAACCTTATATATATCCCCTGCACCCATTGTCATGATGATGTCGCCCGCAACCGGCGCTTCCTCAAGTACGCGCGTAATCTCCTCAAACGACATTGCCTCTGCGGACACGCCATTCTCCGTAATGCGTGCTGCGAGAAGCTCGCTTGAAACAGTGCCGTCATCAATCTCTCGAGCTGCGTAAATAGGCGCGAGCAATACTTGATCCGCCCCGCGGAACGACACGGCAAAGTCTTCAAACAAATCCCTGGTGCGGCTAAAGAGATGCGGATGGAACGCGATAAACACTTTTCCTGAAGTGCGTGCACGTAACTCCGCTACAGTCTTGCGCACTGCTGTTGGGTGGTGCGCATAATCGTCATACACCAAGGCACCGCTCTTGGTTTTGCCTTTGTATTCAAACCTGCGCCACGTACCTTCAAACGCAGCAAGCGACTTGGCCAAGTCTTCGTCCGTAAGCGTAGGCACGGCAAGCCGACTCGCTGCCGCAGCTGCGCGCGCATTCATCTTGTTGTGCTCTCCCGGGAAGCGCGTCTCGTGCGCAGTTTCCTTGGTGTAATCAACGATAGTTGCCTCGAGCCCCTCAAGAAGCGGCGCGATGTTTGGGTGCGTCGCATCCGTGACAATAAACCCGGTGCTCGGCACCTTGCGCGCAAGCTCCCGAAACGCATCCTGCACGTCCTCGATGTCTTTGTAGTAGTCAGTGTGATCAAGCTCGAGGTTTGTGATAACGAGGATCTCCGGGGAAAGCGTTAGGAAGTCTCGCTTGTACTCGCACGCCTCCACAACAAACCACTCCGACTCTCCCTTGAGGTAATTGCTCCCGAAGTCGCGCACCAAGCTTCCGATAATTGCAGTGGGAGAAACTTGCGCGTCGCGCAGAATACGAGCGAGCATGCCCGTCGTGGTCGTTTTTCCATGCGTTCCTGAAACTGCGATCGTGCGCTTTCCTTCGGACACCGCGCCGAGCATTGCAAAGTATGAATACTCCGGTATCCCAAGCTCCCGTGCGCGCTCGCGCTCTGCGTTGTCTTCTGCAAGTGCTTCCGTATAGATAAGAACGTCTGCGTCCGTAGGCACATTCGCCGCATGCTCTGATATCTGCACTTCTATTCCCTTCCCTCCAAGAAGTTCTGTTACGGGACTTGCAGAGCGATCAGAGCCGGTAACGAGCACGCCACGATCAAGCAGAAGCTGCGCGAGGCCAGACATGCCAATGCCGCCGATACCGACCATGTGGGCTTTTTTAATCGTGTCGAGCTTTATCATAGTGCGCGCACCAAAACAGTAAACTGATCCCCTCTGTCGTATTCGTTTAGGAACATTCCGAACGAAGCGAGTCCTGGAGAAAGGAGCACTGCGTCGCCCGCTTCTGCATGAGAGCGAGCATCTTCAAATGCGTCTTCAAGAGAGTTGAATACTGACGCAGCGGGAAGCTGGTCTTTAATCAAGTTCGTTCCCGTTCCCTCGAGAAGCGACACATGCTTCGCATATTGCTTTACGTCAGCAAGAAGACTTTCCATAGCAAGACCCTTATCGGCGCCACCCATAATAAGAACGATGGGCTTCTTGTTCTCCCGAAGCGCTTCGACAGCAGCGCTCGTAGCGTCCGGCGTTGTAGCGGTAGTGTCGTTATAGAACGAAACTCCCTCAACTTCCCGCACAAGCTCGAGCCTGCCGGGAACTCCCGCAAAGTTCGCGAGTGCGCGCTCTATAACATCGTCGCTAATCTCAAGAGCGCGCGCTGCTTCCACAGCAAGCGCTGCGTTGTAACGGTTGTGTTCTCCGAAAACTTTTAGCTCCCAATCAGAACGGAAATCATGCGCGCCTGCTACAACCGTATGCGCGACAATGCTGTCACCATACTTGTCCTGCACAAGCTCTGCGCACTGGCTTCCGAGCACAAGGGTGTCTACCGGCTCCTGGTTAAGGAATATGTTTGCCTTGTCCGCGAGGTACGCATCTCTATCTCCATGGTAGTAGTTGAGATGGTCGTCCATGAAGGTCGTAAACACAGCAACGTCAGGCGAAAGCTTCGCCTCGCCAAAGCCTTGGAGCTGCCACGAATCAAGCTCAAAAAGTGCGATGCGTTCTCCCCCTGCCTCATCAAGAAGCGAGAGCGTTGAAACGCCTCGGACATTTCCGCCGAGGAGCGTTGGCCACCCGGCTTCAGTGAGAATTGCATGGATCATGTGCGTGACGGTTGATTTCCCGCGCGTACCGGTAACACCCACCACCGGAAGATCCGAAAGCTCCATAAACCACGAGGCGCTCATTTTTACCGGGATGCCGTTCTTGAGCGCTTCTTGTATGTACACCGAGTCTCGAGGTACACCGGCTGCCTTAAGAACAAAGTCTCTATCCTTGAAGTCCTCGAGTCTGTGCTCGCCGAGTACTAAAGTTACATTTGGAAACTCGCGAAGCTGTGCCACCGAAGCTGCGAGCTCTTCTTCAGACTTAAGGTCCGTAACAATAATCTCAGCGCCATGCGCCGCCAGAAACCTAGCGTCGCCAACACCCCGGCCAAGCAGGCCGAGTCCCATAACTGTTATTCGCTTCCCGTTAAAATAGGAGTTGAGGTCCACACAGGAATCCTATCGCATCCGTCCCCAGGACGAAACTAGTCGCAGGAAGCCTCGAGCTCCTGGTCTACGCGTGCCAAGGTTCGGTCAGACAGGGGCACGGTTACGAACTGGAACGGGCTTGTGAGTGCTTGTGTAACCGCACAGCTAGGACCCGGAGTCGTGAGCGCAATGGTAACGGTGCGAACTGCGTTCTCATCAGTTACGCGCGACACCGCAATTGCGTATCCTCCCGAAGATCGCTCCCCTGCAAACACGCCGATAACGTATTCTTCTTCAAAGTTAACTGATGGGAGCACTGGGGCTTCCTCGCCATACGCTTGCTCCCAGAGTCTTTGGAAATCCTCCTCGCCATACACAGCGAAATTCTTTCGCTCTGGCTGCGCAGCGGCGCTTGTGCCTGAGACGAGCACAGAAAATGGAACGTCTACTGCTGCGTCTGCGCTTATCGCGCTCGCGCCGCTCTGTACCGGAACCTCGCGTAGTTCGCTTGGGCCGTACACGTAGAGCAGGATTCCCATAATAATGGCGACGACGCATATGGAGAGCACGATAAGGATGTGGCGCATGTGCTTAGAGTATACCGGGGCCAGCGCCCTGTTTTAAGGCTCTGGGTGGGTATAGAAAAACCGACCCCTGGAAGGGTCGGCTTTTCTTTTGGTGGCTCTATACTACCAAACTCGAACTTTTTTCGCCCAGAACCCAAACTCTTG
>DAORIM010000006.1:0-38456 GCA_035438505.1 Minisyncoccota bacterium | reverse complement strand
TTTCAGGCGGTTGCTGGGAGAAGTGGGTTCGCGCGAGGGTAAGGAGTTCCTCACATGAGCAAAACCGCCCAGAAGGGCGGTTTTGCGTTCTCCTAAAACTCCTTTAACCAGAGCAAAATAGGTCCTAGCGCTTTCACTTTCCCAATCTTCGTTCTTCGAATTGAAAGAGCCATACCGGTAGTGTCAAAGCTCTTTCCTAAGCGTTCTGCGAGCGTGCGCATATACGTACCACTTGCGCAGGTAACGCGGAGAGCGAGAACAGCAAATGAGCGCTCAGGAACAGACTGCAAGAGAGAGGTCCATGCGGCACGTATCTCGTCCTGTCTGAAATCTGCACCGAGCACCTTTGACGTCTCTTCGCTGCGTGGCGCATTCGCTAGTGCAGTTTGTATGCGGGACAAGAGATCAAAGGAAGAAAGATACTCGAGGTCGAGAATTTTAATTCTGTGTATGGTTTCCTCGTGGCGAGGAATTTCTACATCGTTAAGCGTACCTTCAAGCGCATACTGAAAAAGAGGTTTCCCGTTTATCGTCTTTGAAGAGAAGGCGGGGTAGGGAACGGAGTGCGTCCCGAGGTGTGCGTTGCACGCACGCTTTAAGTTCTCGTGCGTAATGCGCGTCGGGGGCATGCACATAGAAGGAATCCCGAGTGCATCTCCGGTGTCAGTTGAAAGATCGAGCAGAACTTCGATTTCGTATTCCTTATCCAGTCCGTGATAGTGTTTCTGGTTCTTGCACTCGTCTCCTAAAAGAATAAGCAACTTTCCGGCAGCCATTGGATCTAGGCGCCCTGCATAGCTTGCAGATACATCAGCAAGCGAGGGGTTCTTTAGGCGCCAGGCTTCAATTGCCTGAAGCGGCGTTTGGCCAACCAACTTTTCTAGCACTATGTACCGCGGGAGCATGCACGCATCCTACCAAGGAAATTGAAAACCGCCCGTACGCGTTCTGCGCTGGGCGGCTGTCTTCAAAGAACGTTAATCTCGGTGAGGTCTGGGAATCCAGACGCAAGATTAGACTTGAATTCGCGGGCTTTCGCTCGCAGTCCATGGATGCTCGTCGAGACAACCGTCCTCTCAAATTCAATCCATTCGTCTTCGATGGACCGAACGTGCTCGACTTTTCCGTCGAACCGTAGCCCGTGCTGGTCAAGGAAAGCGGTTATGAGAGGCGCCGAGGCGCACGATCTCGGCACAAGTCCTATGAGGACGTGCACAGAGCCGTTGCGGTCGAAGCTTGGATGTGCCGGAAGCGACACTAGTCCGGTCGTTCGTTCTTTGGTCGTGTGTTCAGTTTCGAGGGTACACATTGGTTCGTTGATCCTTAGGTGGCTGAGTGCCTCCTCTCTTTGGATCCCCATCACGAACTCCAGGAGGACAATACCACGCAGGGAAAGTTATGGAAGTCATGCTCTTCATGAAGAAAGCGGCCCGAGGGGCCGCTTGCAATAGTGTCTAGTCGTCAGGAGGAAGCCCCGCGGTAAGCTGTTGTTCGTGAGCGTGAGCGTCACGCAGCCGTTTTCTTTTCGAATTCTTGCGCAGCTGCTGGAGAAGAGCTTCTTCTTCAGCTCGTGCATTGGCTTCTCTCCTGTTTTCAGCCCTCTTTTTAGCAGAGGCCTTGCCGCCAGCTTCGGCCATTCTTCGAAATTTCTTAGGGTCGTTCCTGTAGGCTTCCTGAACCGACGGAGGCGCAGAAGACAGTGACATCAAAGATCTCCATGTCAGAATTTGTGGGTCTGGAAGTACTCTAGCTCCGAACAGCTTTTCTATCAACCAAGCAAAGTGTCGACAACTGCTTTAACGTCGCCCCCGTCAGCCTTGCCCTTCAGGTCTTGCATAAGAGCGCCGATAAAGCGGCCTGCGTCTTTTTTCTCCGTAACGCCCATGGCAGCCATCTTTTCTTTTGCAATAACAGCAATTTCCTCCTGACTCATCATAGAAGGGAGGAACGATTCAATGACTACGAGCTCTTCTTTCTCCGGCTCTGCAAGCTCCGGACGCCCGCCGGCCGTAAACTGCTCAATAGAATCCTTTCGCTGGTTCGCTGCGCGCTTCACTACAGCAAACGCCTCCTCGTCCGTAAGAAACTCGCCGGGCTTTCGCTTCTTTGCAACAACTTCGTTCGTCATCATGCTCGCAAGGGAGCGCAGGGTACGCAGACGTACTTCGTCTTTCGCTCGAAGCGCGTCAGGAATACCTGCTTTTATGGTTTCGTGTAGGGTCATGGGCAAATCGTACCACTTTCTTAGCCTGGGCGTTATACAGCCTAAACGCACAATTTTGCTCAGGGTATACTGTACCCATAATGACTGAGACCAAGACCTGGCACGCACTTACGCCTGAAGAGGTGGCCGTTGCGCTCGGCACGGATCTTGCGCGTGGGATCTCAAAAGAGGACGCAGTAGCGCGTCTCAAAGAAGGGGGCAACAGCATGCCCGAGCCGGATCGGGATGGCTTTGTTGTGCGACTGCTACGACAGTTTATGAGCCCCATTACGTTGGTACTTGTGCTTGCGGCTATTGCTACGGTCTCTCTCGGGCACGGCACTGATGCGCTCGTTATCCTTGCGGCGCTTTTAGTAAATGTTGCGATGGGCCTAATTCAGGAAGGGCGAGCATCGCGCGCCTTCGAAGCGCTTAAAAAGGGAGAGGCGAAGTTCGCGGTGGTATTTAGGCACGGCGAACCGATGCGCATCAGTGCTGAAGAGCTCGTACCTGGAGACTTGGTGGCGCTTTCAACAGGAGACGCTATTCCTGCAGATATTCGCCTTATTGAAGTACATGGTCTTTCAGTAAACGAGTCAGCGCTTTCGGGCGAATGGCTCGCCGTTGAGAAGAGTATTGATATTGCGAAAGAAAGTGCTCCACTTGTTGAGCGCGATGGCATGGCGTATGCAGGAACGCTTATTGCAGCGGGAGCGGGAAAGGGAATCGTCGTTGCTACTGGCAGCGCAACCGAGCTTGGACAGATTGCAGCTGAGCTTGGGAAGAAAGATGAATCGGTAACGCCGCTTACGCGTGATATTCGTCAGATTGCACGATTCATCCTTATTGCCGTTTCTTTCATTATTGTCGGCATCATAGCGCTCGGTACATTCCGCGGGCTTCCGTTTGAAGAGACAATATTCACGGCGATAGCGCTCGCCGTTGCGTCTGTTCCTGAGGGGCTTCCTGCTGCAGTTACAGTTGTGCTCGCGCTTGGTATGGAGCGGATACTCAAGTCCGGCGGGCTTGTTCGCAACCTGCTTGCGGCTGAAACCCTTGGCACCACGAGCTACATCCTTACAGACAAGACCGGCACGCTTACGGAAGGCCGGATGACGCTCGAACTTTTTGTGGGGGGACACGGCTACTACACTGAAGCGCTTGAGCCTGAATCAAAAACGCTTCTCACGGCTGCAGTGCTCGCATCGAACGCATATGTTGAAGAACGGGTAGAGGCGCCTGCAGACGAAAAGCTTGTGGTGCATGGACGTCCCATAGAGCAGGCGATCGTTCTCTCAGGGCTAAAGAGCGGCATTGCGCAGCACGAACTCCTTATAGAGCGTCCGCGCATGGACGAGCTCCATTTCGATTCTGCGCGCAGGTTCGGCGGCATGATTGTGAAGGAAGAAGGGAAGCCGGTTGCGTACTTAACAGGCGCACCCGAGTTCTTCCTATCAACGCTTAAGAAAGTGGCGGGCGAATCAGGGCGCGCCGTCGCGCTTTCTGAAAGCATGCTCGCTCATTTTGAAGACGCGCTTTCTATGGCCGCGCGTGACGGAAAGCGCGTTATAGCGGCAGCCCGCGTTCCAGGAATTGAGGGAACATTCCCGCCGGAAGCTGAGCTCCTGGCGTTTCTAGCCAAGGGCGAGCTCCTTGGGCTTATGGTGTTCTCCGATGTTATTCGCGAGGAAGTGAAGGGTGCGATTAGCGATATGCAGGGGGCAGGCGCCCGCGTGCTCATGCTGACTGGAGACAATCCGGAGACTGCGCTTTCTATTGCAAAGACCGTAGGCATCGCGCAGGCCTCTGACGAGCGCGCGTACACGGGTGCCGAGCTAATGACGCTAAGCGACGAAGAGCTTCTCGAAGTACTGCGTACGCACACGGTGTTCTCCCGCGTTGCGCCTACGGAGAAGCTGCGTATCGCTAACGTGCTGAAGGACGCTGGGGAAGTTGTGGCGATGACGGGAGACGGCGTGAATGATGCGCCTGCGCTCAGGGCTGCGGCTATTGGCGTGGCGGTCGGGTCGGGTACGGACGTTGCAAAGGAAGCGTCCGATCTCGTGCTTCTTGATAACGGCTTCTCGGTTATAACGAGCGCGATTCGCGAGGGCAGGCGTCTGCGCGACAACTTCAAGAAAATATTTACGTACATGCTCTCGACGAACTTCAGTGAGGTCTCGCTTATTGCGTTCTCGCTCATCTTCGGTCTTCCGCTGCCGATTCTGCCAACCCAGATTCTCTGGTCGAATCTTGTGGAGGGCGGGCTTATGAATTTCGCGTTTGCGTTCGAGCCGCTCTATCCGTCCGCTATGAAGAGAAGCCCGAAGGATCCCGAGACGTCGCGCGTTATTTCTCCAAAGATTATCCGTCTCATTATGCTCGTTGGTGCAATTACGTCCGCTACCCTTATTGCTGTCTACTGTTACTTGATTTTTGCAACCTCGCTCACGCTCGCGGAAGTACAGACTCTTATGTTCGTGGCAGTTTCGGTTAACTGCATCTTTATGGCGTTCTCTATGAAGAGCTTTGGCACCCCGCTTTGGAAGCTTTCCCTCTTCTCCAACAAGTTCCTCATTGGGGCACTTGTAGCAAGCGCAGCGCTTCTGTTCGCAGCCCTTTACGTGCCTATGATCCAGACGATCGTGCACGTATCGCCGCCAACGCTGCTTCAGGTTGGTATGCTCTTTGGATTCGGACTTGTTAACCTCGCTACGATCGAGATTGCGAAGTGGATCGTGTTTATTCGCCCGCAAGCGAAATCCGCTATACTGCCTGCATGGACGTCATAACTATCGTAATCATTGTCGCTGTCGTCATGATCCTCCAAGGGGTGGGATTATGGCTCGTACTGCGCCGCAGGGAGAATGAGCGATCTGAGAAAGAGGACGGCGCCGGACTCATGCTCATCCAAAACCAGATGGAAAAGCTGGAGCGCGCGCTTGATGCACGCATGCACGAGTCGTCTAAGGAAATGCACGACACCGTGCGCAGCCAGCTTGGCGAGTCCTCGCGCCTCATTAAGGAAATTACGCAGGAGATAACGAGCGTGAAGGAGATTGGACGGGAGACCGGTAAATTCGCTGAGCAGCTCAAGAATCTCCAGGACATCCTGAAGAACCCAAAGCAGCGCGGCATACTCGGCGAGTACTATCTCGAGACTGTACTCAAGAATGTGCTTCCTCCGGGGATGTACAAGATGCAGCACATGTTTGAGAACGGCGAGATCGTCGACGCCGCGGTATATATAAGCGACAAAATTGTACCGGTGGATTCAAAGTTCTCGCTCGACAACTACAATCGCTACATTCACGCAGAAGGCGCGGAGCGCATTGCGCTTGAAAAGGCGTTCGTAAATGACCTCAAGCTGCGCATTTCAGAGACCGCCAAGTACATCCGCCCGGAGGAGGGCACCATGGACTTTGCGTTTATGTTTATTCCGTCTGAAGGCATCTACTACGACCTTCTGACGAACCAAGTGGGTGCAGGAGAGGAAGAGAACCTCATCCAGCGTGCCGCAGGAAAGTTTAAAGTTATTATCGTTTCCCCAACATCGTTCCTCGCATACCTCCAGACGGTTATGCAGGGACTCAAAGCGCTGCAAATAGAGAAGCAGGCAGAAGAGATTCAGAAGCGAGTCGGGGAGCTTGGAAAGCATCTCGGTGCGTACGAAACGTACTATCAAAAGCTCGGCACAGCCCTTGGAACTGCTGTCTCGCACTACAACAGCGGGTACAAGGAACTTGGAAAGGTGGAGAAGGACGTATACCGCATCGCGCAGGAGAAGATCGGGCTTGAGGTTGAGTTTTTGGACAAACCGGGCGTAGCGGAATAGGAATTTACAATTAAGTCAAGGTTTTTAATGCTCTGTTAGGCTGTACTATTGCGTTTTATAGCCTATTTCGGTACTATAGCGGGACTATGGAACTCGCAGTAATCAAGACCGGTGGCAAGCAGTATGTGGTGTCCCCAGGCGCTCTCGTAACCATCGAGAAGCTTGGTCGTGGCGCCGCTACGCAGGATGTTAAGAAGGGCGATACGGTCACCTTTGATCAGGTCCTTATGACTGATAACGGCACCCTCGCACTCGGAACTCCTACGCTTGCAGGTAAGACCGTAACTGGCACCGTCTACTCGGTAGGACGCGCAAAGAAGGTTGAGGTTGTTAAGTACAAGGCAAAGAGCCGCTACCTTAAGCGCCGCGGACACCGCCAGCCAGAAATCAAGGTAAAGATCGACAAGATCGTCTAACGAGAAACCGCCCGGAAGGGCGGTTCTTGCGTTTTCTGAAGCGCGCTGTAAGTTCGGTAGAGAAACCCAGTCAGAACCTTGGAGAGACAGGCATGCAAGACGTATTACTGCGCTTCTGGCCGGTCCCGGCTCTTGATGGCGCAGTCGCAGTTGAGAAGGTCGTAAAGACCGACTCAGGCGACGTAAATGACGGGGACCTGTTCTATGTTCCCGAGCTTCACAGAAGCGTACTTATACATCATCGGCCAAATGAGGTTCCCGACAATGCAGACTTCGAACTTCGATTTGAAGTATCCCTGAAGGACGTTGAATACCTCAGGGATCACTGTGGGTTTACACCCGTTGCTGCACCGTGTCCGGGATGTACAAGGAAATAGCGTGTAAACAAGCCCCGGAAATTTGTCCGGGGCTTATGCTATGCCTCCTTCCTGTTCTGGAGTGCTGCCGAAAGCGTCGCTGAGTCTGCGTACTCAAGCTCGCTGCCAGTTGCGAGTCCGCGACCGAGCTCCGAGAGGGTAATAGGGCCGCGCAAGGGCGCCAAGAGCTCGCGCACGCGGTCTGCAGTATGTTCGCCCTCAGAAGTAGCTGAGAGAGCAAGCACGATCTCTGAGAGGCCTGAGGACGCTCTCGCTTCGACGACGCGAATCAGATCGCGCTCACGAATAGCACCCTTTCCTGAGAGGGTGATGATCCCGCCAAGCACAAAGTATCGCCCCCGGTATGTTCCTGTGCGCTCAACGCTCACCAGGTCCTGATCCTTCTCTACAACCATAAGAAGCGCATCGTCGCGGCTCGGGTCGGCGCAGTAGTTGCAGAGGTTCTCGCTTGTCGTAGGTGCAAAGCGCATGCAAAGCGCACACTGGCGCACGTCGTTCGCCAGGTTCGCAATAAGGTCCGCAAGACGGTTGCGGTCTCCTTGAGGAACAGCGAGTAGATGATACACAAAGCGCTTCGCCTGCCGGGGGCCTATGCCTGGAAAGCGGTTAAATGCGCTGGCAAGATCCTCAATTCGATCGCGCATGATTACTCAAATTCGTTTGCAAACTCGCCGTATCCCGTCTTATCCATTGGCATGAAGCTGGTACGCTTCTCGTCGAAGTACAGCTCTACCTTTCCGGTTGGGCCGTTACGATGCTTTTCAACAAGGATCTCTGCGATGTTCGGACGATCACTTTCCTTGTTCGTTTTGTCGTCGCGGTGAATAAACATAACAACGTCGGCGTCCTGCTCGATGGAACCCGAGTCGCGAAGGTCCGAAAGGCGGGGCTTGCCGCCGCGCTGCTCCACGGCACGCGAGAGCTGCGAGAGCGCAATAACCGGCACTTCAATTTCGCGTGCAAGCTGCTTAAGAGAGCGCGAGATTTCCGTAACCTGCTGCACCATGGAATCAGAAGCCTTAGTATTCGTTGGCGCCATGAGCTGGAGGTAGTCCACCACAATAAGGCCAATACCACGCTCGCGCTTTAGGCGACGCGCAACCGCACGCATGGATAGGATGTTCTGCGCTGGCTTGTCATCGATATAGATAGGCGCCTTCGAAAGCGTCTCAAGCGCGTCCCTAATCTTGCTGAAGTCTTCCTCGGCATGGATGGCACCGGTGCGCATCTTCCATGAGTTCACGAAGGACTCTGCAGAGAGCATACGATCAACGAGCTGCTCGGAGCTCATTTCAAGAGAGAAGATACCAACGGGCACGTCGTGCTTCACCGCGGCGTTGCGCGCAATATCAAGCGCAAGCGACGTCTTACCCATAGACGGACGGGCGGCGAGGATAATAAGGTCTGACTTATGAAGTCCTGAGAGGAGGTTGTCGAGGTCGGGGAATCCTGTAGAGACGCCGCGGATTGCGCCACCGTTCTTTGAGAGGCTTTCTATGCGCTCCCACGCATCATCCATCTTGTCCTTGATAGCGATGAATTTGTGCGTGGCGGACGCGTTTCCAATTGCGTAAATAGACTTCTCCGCGTGATCAAGCACCGTAGCAGTGTCTCCTGCTTCGTCGTATGCCGCTTCGGTAATCTCGCTTGCCGTATCGATAAGCGCGCGCATGATGTGCTTCTTAGCAACAAGCTCTGCGTAATGGCTGAAGTTGCCCGGGGTAGGGGAGGCGCTCGCAAGCTCTGCGATATATGCGCGTCCGCCGCAGCGTTCAAGAAGTCCCTTCGCATGGAGGCGCTCGCCAAGCGAAAGCATGTCGATAGGATCGCCGCGCTCCGTTAGGTCGCGCATGCACTCAAATATGTGGCGATGCTTTTCTGCGTAAAAGGAATCTGCACGGATAAGATCAGAGACGTCGTGAATGGCGTCCGGCTTCATGAGAAGCGAACCCAAGAGCGCGCGCTCCGAATCAAGGCTCTGCGGCGGAATACGGAGGACGGGGTCTTGGATAGCCATACCCCTATTCTATCAACCGCGCTTGCGCGTGACTATGGGCCCTGAAGCCCCGTCCTCAACATGATATCCACTGCTCTCTATGTGGATACGTATAGCGTCCGCACGCGCAAAATCGCGCTCAGTACGCGCAACTTCGCGCTCCTCAATAAGCGCATAAACGTGCTCCGGTATAGCTTCTACAGCACTTGTTCGAAGCAAGCCAAGTCCCAGTGCGCTATCTGCAACTTCAATAACACCCAATTGTTCTTCGCGACCGAGATCTTCGTCCTTCACCGCTTCCCAGAGAAGTGCGAGTGCTGCGGGGGTAGCGAGATCGTCCCGAAGGAGCGCGTGCATACGCCGGCTCCATTCAGACGGCTTGGTGCAGTCCTTCGCTTCTTCTTTGATGAGCGCTGCTGCCTTCGTAAGGCGAGCGAGCGCTGCGTCTGCCGCCTCAAGCGCGTCCCATGAGAAGGAAAGCGGAGAACGGTAATGGGCTTGCAGGAAGAGGTAGCGAAGTGCGCGCGGATCTATCCCCTTGTCCGCTATATCGGAAAGATAGATATCGTCGCCAGCAGACTTTGATATCTTGCGGTCTTCTATCGTTAGGAACGCGCCGTGCATCCAGAACCGTGCGAGTGGCTTGTCATACGCAGCTTCGGACTGCGCTATCTCGTTGGTGTGGTGCACCGGAATATGGTCTATGCCGCCCGTATGAATATCAAGCGGCTGCCCGAGTAGCGAGCGTGCCATTGCAGAACACTCCACGTGCCAGCCCGGGAAGCCAACACCCCAAGGACTCGTCCATTCCTGCTGGCGACGTGCGCCTCTCGGAGAGAACTTCCACAGCGCAAAATCTGCCGGATGCTTTTTGTCTGCGTTCGCTTTTATGCGGCGGCCAACTTCAGCGAAGGCTTCTTCCCGCAATTTTGCACCTCCGTGATCAAGTGCGCCGTAGTTGGGGAACTGCTTTGTATCGAAATAGATGCCGTCTGCAGTGCGGTACGTGTAGCCGCGCTCTTCAAGCTTCTTGATAATTTCTATCTGCTCTTCAATGTAATCAGTTGCGCGCGGGAAGCTGATATCGTCCGTATCAACGCCAAGCGCGCGGATATCTTCTAGAAAGGTTTTGGTATAGCGTGCAGCGATGTCTTGCGCGCTCAATCCTTGCTCGCGCGCGCCTTTCTCCATCTTGTCCTCGCCCGAGTCTGCGTCGTCAGTTAGGTGCCCGACGTCCGTAATGTTAATGACGCGGCGGACGCGGTACCCGGCTTCATGCAGAACGCGCGCAATGGTATCAGCGAACACATATGCGCGTAGGTTTCCTATTGTTGCGCGGCTGTATACAGTTGGTCCGCATGAGTACATCGTGGCGATGCCTGCGCGAATAGGGGAGAACACATCCTTCCTTCCAGAGTGGGTGTTGTAGAGGAGAATCGCTGCGTCGCTCGTAACGGGTTCTGATTTGCGCGCAAATAGGGAAGAAAGCCACTTCATACCGTTATTCTAACGCACTCGCCGGGGAACAATTAGAGCCACTTCTTAAAGCGGAAGTATAGGAAGAGCGCCGTTCCAGCTAGCACCATGAGCCCTAAAATAATCCAGAATCCGTACGGAGAATCCACAAACGGCATTTCCTCAGTATTCATGCCGAAGATAGAGGCGATAAGCGTAAGGGGAAGCGCGGTAAACGCCATAACCGTAAGCGTCTTCGTAACCTGGTTCTGCGACGCAGTAAGGAGTGAGTCGTTCGTAATACGCAGCTCATGCGCAACAGCACGGAACGAAGACACCAGGTCAGCAGTGTGCGCTCTCCTGCCTTCTATGTGTGCCGCATGCTCTTCGAACGCAGCCCCAAAAAAGCCAGGAGAAGAAAGTACGGCGAGGAAGTCAGCAAGAGGCTCCTTGTGCCGATCAATCGCAGTCTCAAAGCGCAGCAGTACGCGCGCCGTCTCTGAGATGGTGCGCACAACCTGCTGCTCCTTCCCTGAGAAGATGTCCCGCTCAATGCGCTCAAGCCTGCGTCCTGCCTGCTCAATGTCGCTACTAATAGCGGCGTAAAGGCGTCCGATGACACGCTCGAGCATTTCAGGGGTCTTCATGGAGCGCGCTGGCAGATCAAGCAGTTCTTCTGCTTCCAGAATCTTGTGCAGGTTATGGAGTGAGTCGATAGCCTCATACCGAGCGGTAATAAGGAAGTTCTTCCCTACGATGAAATCAACTTCCTGCGCGCGGGTACCGTCTTCAGATCCTGCGATAGGGAAATGGAGAATGAGATAGCAGTATCCGGAAAATGGAATCGTGAGCGGATAGGGAGTAGGCGACGCGATCTCTTCATGGATGCGCTCGTCGATATCAAACTCGTGCATGACTGCCGAGATTTCTTCAGAGGTGGGACTTTCAAGGTCTATCCAGACGGACTTGCCGCGAATGTGCCGGGTCATCATTACGCTTTAGTATACGCGGTCGTAGCGTCTTCATGTGCGCACCCGACGAGTATCCGTGGATACAGGAGTACGTGATAGAATTTGTGCATGCAAGAAGAAGAGGCGAAGGATGTGCAGCCGCGAAACTTTACGCGCGTCGCGAAACTGAGTGTCGCGTTTGCGCTCGTGCTCGCTGTTGGATTTGTTGGCGGTATCGCTGCGGGCGCTGAAGGAGCAAGTCGCGTGTTCTCAAACATCCCGCTTCTCGGGGACGGACTTGATGCAACGCCGGATTCCTCTGTTGATCTCGATCCATTCTGGAAGGCGTGGAATGCGCTCGACGATCGGTTTGTGGAGACGCACGCAACGTCCACGCTTCCTTCCGCTACAGACAAGCTCTGGGGCGCTATTCAGGGACTCGCAGCGTCTTATGGCGACCCGTACACCGTATTCATGCCGCCTACGGAGGCGAAGCAGTTCCAAGACGACATTCGTGGAGACTTCCAGGGTGTGGGTATGGAGGTTGGTGTAAAGGACGGCGTGCTCACGGTTATCGCTCCTCTTAAGGGGACTCCCGCAGAGAAGGCAGGACTTCGCTCGGGCGATTTGATCATCACGATTGACGGCACGTCTACTGACGGCATGTCGACAGACGAAGCCGTTAAGCTGATTCGCGGCGAGAAGGGTACAACGGTTCGGTTTACGATCCTGCGCGAGGGCACGCCGTCTGAGATTGCGGTTGTGCGCGACACTATTCAGGTTCCTACTATTGAAACCACTACCGAGCAGGGTGTATTCGTTATTTCCTTCTACAGCTTCACCGCGAACTCAAGCCAGCTCTTCGCAAAGGCTATTGCCGAGTTCCGCAACTCCGGCTCACAGATGCTTCTTATAGACCTGCGCAGCAATCCAGGAGGATACCTTGAGTCTGCGGTTTCCGTCGCTGGGCATTTCCTTCCGAAGGGAGCACTCGTTGTTACTGAAGACTACAAGGGAAAGCAGGAGAACACCGAGCATCGCAGTCGGGGTATCGGAGGACTGCCTGCGGGTACGCGCGTAGCCATTCTTATAGATCAGGGCTCAGCGTCTGCGTCTGAGATTCTTGCCGGAGCGCTTCAGGACGCTGACGTCGCCACTCTCATTGGAAAGCGATCCTTTGGAAAGGGTTCGGTACAGGAGCTCGTTGATATCAATGGCGGCGCACTCAAGGTTACTATTGCGCGCTGGCTTACGCCTTCCGGACGCTCTATTTCGGACGGCGGACTAACGCCTGATATTGAGGTTGAATACACAAAAGAGGACAGGGACGCAGAGCGGGATCCTCAGAAAGCGCGCGCGATACAGTTTCTTACGTCAGGTATATAAATAGATTCCGTTGGATTAGAACACAGGTTGGATAAGTCAAGAAGCGCATATTTGCGCATCAACTCCCATAACGCTAGGATGCATATATATGAAAGTCGTACTACTCAAAGACGTTAAGAACGCAGGGCGAGCAGGTTCGGTAATCGAGTGCTCGGACGGGCACGCATTAAACTTCCTTATTCCTCGTAAGCTCGCGGCTCCCGCAACTGCGTCGAATGTAAAGCAGGCAGAGATGCGCGCAAGCCAGGATATTGCTCGCAAGGAGCTTGATGTAAAGCTTATTGAGCAGCGCCTTTCAGCGCTCTCAGAAGGCTCTATCGTTATTCGCAAGAAGGCGAATGAGAAGGGTCACCTCTATGACGCAGTTGATGCAGCTGATATTGCAAAGGCTACTGATCTTCCTGTGGAAGCACTCAAGCTTGAGAAGCCGTTTAAGGAAGTGGGCACGTTCGACGTACCAGTCTCGTTCGGCGAGAACTTCGGAAAGGTCTCTATCACTATCGAAGCTGAGTAAAAGGAGAGTATACAAATGCGAAAGGCCGCTTTTTGGGCGGCCTTTTTCAATTCAGTATCACAAGCTGCCTTGCTGTGCATGCACAGCTTCTTTCCTTCGTTACCTCCGGAAAACGTGTTGCCACGTGACGCGGATCTCGACAGGGAGCTTATAAGCCCTTCCCGGAGAAGCTTGCAGAGGTGAGCGTTATCCTACGTTCGAGAGGGCTCCTTGTTAAAGGAGCGTTGAAGGTTACTGCGTCCGAGGACGCTCGGGAGCGGTCTGAGCCGCCGGTCGTGCTTGCTGGGCCGCAGCCGCAGCAGCCGCCCGTTCGGCCTCGGCGCGCGCATTGAGCTCGCCCTGGATAGCCGCGGCCCGCTCGTTGGCCGCCGTGATGGCAGCCACGACGCGGTTGCGTTCGGCGGTCTTGGCGGTGATGACGGCTTGGGCAGCGGTGATCTCGCGATCGATCTCTGCCTGTTGGGCCGTCAGTTCAGCAGCCTCGGCTTGCGCCGTGCGCATGCGTTCGCTGATGGGATCAGTGAGCGCGGTGCGGCACATGCTCCAGATCATGTCGCCGTCCGCAACGGTGGTGTCGCGACCGTTGATCTTGAGGACCTGCCCGACGCGGATGCGGCGGGACTGGGTGGCTGTCAGGTTGTTCTCCACCAGCGCTTGGTCGGCGCAGGCGTCGATCTGGATCAGGGTGGGCGCCGGACGCAGCGGAGCGGGCTCGGGAGGAGTCGGTTCCGGTTCGGTAGGAGCGGCAGCAGCCTGGGTGGCAGCGGCCGGTTCTTCCGGAGTGGTCGTCTCTCCGCGGTTGCAGGCGGCGAGTCCGAGGGTGGCGAATGCCGCCAAAGCGATGATGATCTTGCGCATGGCAAGTCTCCTATCTTGTGATTCTGAATTGTTGAGGATTTGGGCCCCATTGGCCCCACGCATTAAGCGCAGGCCACGGGCCCACGCTATTTATATAACACATATTTTGTATAAAAGTCAAGAGCTCCGATTGGAGCTCTTGGTGGGGAATCGTTAGGCAGCTACGACGTCAACGACCTTTTTCGTAACCACGCGGCCGTCAAAGTTGGTCTTGCGGCGATTGCGGAAGGCAACCTTGCCGACAATCATGGAGTAGAGGGTGTGGTCGTGGCCAACCTTAACGTTCTTTCCGGCCTCAATCTTCGTACCGCGCTGGCGGACGATAACCATTCCTGGACGTGCTGCCTGGCCATCAGAAAGCTTAACCCCGAGGAATTTCGGTTGTGAATCATTGAGGTTTTTTGCTGATCCTCCGGCTTTAGTACTTGCCATACGTTATACTTTACTTTAGGTATGACTATAACAGACCCCAAACAGGGAAGCAAGGCGCTCCTAAGCCGTATTCCGGCAGATGTCTTGGTCCTGCTGGTCCTTATCCTCGCTACGACGCTCGCGTTCGGTATCGGGGTGCTCGTGGGGAAGGATATGGGTCAAGGGAAGGGGAATGACGCGTTCTGGATAGAGCAGCTCCCTGAGGGAACCGTACTTCCTTCAGGAGGCCCTGCGGCTGTGCTTGAGGCGGTAGCGTCAGCGGCCGCCGAAGCTGCTCCATCGGGGAGCGGAACCTACGTGGCCTCCAAGAACGGCACCAAGTACTATCTGCCGTCCTGCGGAAGCTCAAAGCGGATCAAAGAGGAGAACAAGGTCTGGTTTGCAACAAAAGAAGCCGCTGAAGCCGCCGGATACGGTCCGGCGGCAAACTGCCCAGGGCTCTAAGGTACAATGGGCGCATGATTGTTCTGGATGTAGAAAGTAGCGGTGTTGTTCCTGAGAGGCATTCGATTGTATCTATCGGCGCAATAGACCTTGAGGACACGAGCAACCAGTTCTACGAGGAGTGCCAGGTATGGGAGGGTGCAGAAATCAGTGACGAGGCACTTGTAGTAAACGGATTCTCTAAGGAAGAGATTACGGGCCGAGGGTCGTTCAAGCAGACGGAAGCCGAGCTTGTTGCCTCCTTCATCGCGTGGGCGATGGATCGACCGGCGGATACCACGCTCGCGGCGCAGAACGTTACGTTTGATCGGCTCTTTCTTGAGGCCGCGTGCAGGCGGGCAAAGATCGAGTTTCCGTTCGCGCACCGAACGCTCGACGTGCACAGCCTCGTATGGATGCACATGATTTCCCGAGGACTCACGCCGCCCGTTACAAACAAGCATTCCGGAATCAATCTTGGGTTCGCGCTTACGTACGCGGGAGTGCCTGAAGAACCTAAGCCACACAACGCGCTTACGGGCGCGCTCTGCCACGCAGAAGTGATCGCGCGCATAGCGTATAATAAAAAATTACTATCCGACTTTAGTACCTTTGATATTCCATGGGAGACGAACCGATAATCACCACGCCAACAATGAGCCTGTACGCTCCGGACGAAGAAAAGCCGGAGCCTTCGCGCGATAGGGAAATGGGCAACGTGCTCGTGCGCGCTATTGAAGAAGGAAAGCGCGTTGTTCCTGCCAATCCTGCACCGCTTGTCTGCAAGCCGCAGCAGCTTGAGAGCTGGCGCGTATTTAAGATCATGGCCGAGTTCGTAGACGGCTTCGATCTTCTTAAGAAGTACGGCCTTACCGCAACGTTCTTCGGAAGCGTGCGCACGCAGCCGGGAGACCCAGCGTACGAGGCAGCCGTTGAGCTTGGCGGACGTCTTGCGAAAGCTGGGTACGCAATCGTAACCGGCGGATCTGCAGGCATTATGGAAGCAGGGAATAAGGGCGCACATGACGCAGGAGGCTCGTCCGTGGGACTTAACATTCGCCTTGAGGATAGTCAGGCGAACAATACCTTCCTTACAGACAACTTCGTCTTCGATCACTTCTTTGTGCGCAAAGTGATGCTCGCGTTCGCGTCTGAAGTCTACGTGTACTTCCAGGGAGGATACGGCACACTCGACGAGTTTACGGAGATCCTAACGCTCGTGCAGACAAAGAAGATTAAGCCCGTGCCTATCATTCTGTACGGCAAGGAATTCTGGACACCTGTTATTGATCTCTTCCAGAATCATCTCCTGGGGAAGTACGGCACCATTAGCGAAGAAGACCTCTCACTCTTCAAGGTTGTGGATTCGGTAGACGAAGCGTTCGAGTATATCCAGAAGACCGTTACCGCTTGCTAACGCATTCGTATGGGACTCGACTTCAGTCAAAAGCGACTTCTTTCGAAAGCCCTCCATGCAAAAGGGAAGGATGAGCGCAGCCGCAGGCTGAGGCTCTATGCGTTCCTAACCGGAATCATGAGTCTCCTCATATCCCTTACGCAGCTTATTGTCACCGCGCTTCAATAGTCGTGGTATCCTATTTTCAACATAAAAGCTTATGACGCGTCACGCTAAAAAGCATGCGAAGAAAAAGGGATTGGGTCTTGAGGTGTACGCATTCTGGACTGGATTTGCAAGTACGATAATTAGTCTTCTGCACGTCATTATTGTTGCAACGAAGTAATCTATGGCGCCTGCTCAGAAGAAGACAGTCCCAGAAGATGGGAACGCGTTCCGTGCTCCTAAGAAAGGCTTCAACGGATTCTCAGACAGAGGCGTGAAGAAGCCGGTACGCGCGGCCTATTACGGGAAGAAGGCGCGATAGGGCATGGGGTGCTAGAGTGCTGGTTCCGGATCTTGGTACAACAGGACACCGGACCGAGATGGTGGCTACCATCACACGAACTGCCTTCACGGGCAGTTCGTTGTTTACATATAGATATAGAAAAAGCCGGCGAGTGTTTCCACTCTCCGGCCTCCAATGTTCTGGTGATTTTTAACGTCAGGTCTTAGTGCCCTCCGTATCTTTGCTCGCGAGGAACTTGTTGTAGAAGTAGCCGGCCTTGATGAAGAGAGCCACGCCAGTAGCGAGAGAAAGGGTTGGGAATACTACATAAGCAAAAAACCCAACTCTCGAGAATTCCATGTGAAGAATTACTTGAACAGAACTGAGGACAAGAAATGCTCCAACAACCAGGTGGATCACGATCTTTAGGGTGGTCATCGCATAGTCTCCATGGGGCAGAACCCAGCCAAAAGTCTATATGCAAAATAAAATATTTAGCAATCCTTGTCAAAGTGCAAAGCATTAAAAAATTAATTCAGGCAGGGAAGTGTGGTAATGGCTTCTGGCTCCACAAACCCTTCCCTGTCGCAAAAATTTTGATTTCGGGGAAGTGGTCGATAAATGCGAAAATTTCCACTTAACGTATTGGATAGAGATTTAAGTCTCACACTGGCTCCGGCAAACTTTTCTTAAGTGTACCCATATAGGGCAGTAGGGAGGGTTAAATCAATTTAGTCGATCAGAGCCTAATTCAAGGTATCCTGAGAGAACAGGTGTACTTCGTACAATATATCTTTTGCGTTGTACATTTAGCCTAGAATCTACGCCGTATCCTGACGCCGTGTTCTCACTAAAGCGCATTAGTACCTACTTCGCACACTTCCCGCTCTATAGGCCTGTAGAAGATATCCATGAAGGTCTACTAATGACCATCTTTTGAATCTCTTACAGAGGCTTCTAGAGCCACTTCCCTGATCTCTTAGAATTGGATTCTGGAGAACTGGGGGAGTGCTACTTCCCTGCTTTGGGTTAGAATTAGATAAAGATCATGACTTTTCTTGAGAATCCTTTTATCTGGTTCTGGACCCTTGAAACTGAGAGCCAGGCTTCTGTTCTTGCTCTGACAGCTGCTGTGGCTATCGGGTTTCTTCAAGTACGGATTGGTGGAAAGCAAAATGAAATCAACAACTCAATTCAAGAAGTTAGTTTGCGACCCATTATTCTTAGAGGCGGCACAGACTTTACCTGGAATCAACTAGCAAACGGACTGAATAGAGGAGAAATATTTCAATTCGTCGTAGAGAAGAATATTGCACGTAATATTCGCGGGCACATTATTATTAGTAACCGTAAGTACAAGCTTTTGTTCGATGTCGGCAGAAAGCAGCCTGAGAACAGAATCGAGTTTGGCCCCAGGTTTCTTGAGTGCATCGGATGGATAAAATCCCAGGAAGTTCTCTGCTCGCGTTACGATTTTGAATCGTGGGAGGAGGTCAATCATCCAAATGAAATATATCTTTCCTATGAGGATATTGCTGGCAGGAAGTACTGCACAATTGAAGATGCCGATTATGTCCAGAGTTCAAAGCGGCTGAAAAGTTAAATCTTTAATATTGAGTACGAGCAATTTATTAATACATGTAGTAAGCTCCTTCTATAACCTATTCATCGTCTCCGTATCCTTATGGTAAAGAACAGCCACGGCGTAAGCTCAAAGAACAACCCAAACCGCACTCCTAAGACAAAAAAGCGCCTTGCAATCAAAGCAGCGCGTAAGGAAGCTCAGAAGAAGGGATAAGGGTAAGAAAAAAGCGACCGATTCCTCGGTCGCTTTTTCTATTACTTCTTCTTCGCTACTTTCTTCTTTGGAGCAGCTTTTGCTTTGGGTGCTGCCTTCTCCTTCTTTACCTCTTTAGCTGGCTTCTCTGCCCGCTCGTTAGAGGCTGTAAGGATAGACGAGTATGCAGATGATTCGAGGCTCTGGATGAGCGTATCGAGCTTCTCGTGAATAACGGTAAGCTCGCGCTGCATAGCGCCGATGCGTGGGTCCTCTGCTGCCGGCTGTGGCTTAGGAGAAAACGAGCGCTCCGGACCGAAGCTGCGCTTCTCGAAGGGACGAGAGTCGCGTGAATCGCGTGCGTCGTCACGGACGAAGCAGTTTTTGCAGAATACTGGCTTCTTACCGTTTGGACGGAATGGTACTTCGCAGACGTCGTTGCACTTGCTGCAGTTAGTCTTAAAGCTTTCTGAGGGACCGCCAAAGGATCGTCCTCCTGAGCGGTTGCCGCCACCAAACGAAGGGCGGCTAAAGCCTCCTTGCTGCTTGAAGCCACCTGGCTTGTAGTTCTTCTTGAAATCGTTCATGCGAGAGAGTTATGAGTTGTGGATTGATTATATCATACGAATTTAAAAAAACAATATAGATACGGCCCGGCAGCGAGCCGGGCCGTATCTTCTTGCTGAATCCGTCAGGCTATTTCAGTACCTTCACGTAATACGAAGCGCTTCCGTACAGGGTGTACTCGGCAGATCCCTCAGGGTTGTTGGCTGCATACACTTCTGCAGTTGAGCCGATTTCCTTCTCAAGGTCTCCTATCGAATCGACTCCTTGGAGCGTTCCAACCGGCGGAGCGTCTGCGCGAAGTCCTGCAAGAAGCACAACCTCCTTGCCGTCTACCGTGACGCTACAGATACCGTCCGCAAAGCAGCCAACATCAACTGCAGAGATCTCTCCGCTAAAGGTTGCCGTTGCTGAAGGCGCTGAGTCTTTCATTATCTGCGCGCGCGTAATAGCGCCGAAGTATCCTGCAGCTGGAGCAATACCATGCTCTTGCTGGTACTGCGCAAGCGCATTCCGGGTGAGCGAACCGAAGTAGCCTGTTGCGCCAACTGCCTTGAGTAGGCTGCCAGGAGTTCCGGCTACCTTTGCAATAAGGAAGTTCTGGAGCCAGGTGACGTCCATACCGCGCATTCCAAAGTACAAGTCCTTTGTAGGAGCAGTTCCCTCGGCCTTGCACTCGCCTTCGTACAGGTACTCAGCCTTCTCTGCGCCAAGCACGCAGGAGTTTCCGTAGGTCTTAACAGTTCCATCTTTTGCTTTTCCACATACAGGCGCGTACTGCATGGTGCAGGCGCGCGGCTCTTCGCTCTCGATCTCTTCGAAGCCAAACGCCTCAAGCGCTTCCTCTGCTGCTGCAACGGTCTTGTATGACGTATTGAGTGAAAGGCTGTCGGTGCTGTATCCGTCTGTTTCGTTTCCGTTGCCGTAGATTGCCCACACGCTTCCCTTCTTGAAGGTGTCGTATCCGTTGTCATATCCGCATGCAGCAGAGCTCGAGCGGATCATGAGGGTAACGGAGTCTTCAAGATCTCCCTTGTACGCTGTCTCAACAGCGAAGGTAACGCGGTATTCCCCATTAACGCTCTTGTCCTGCGCAATGCTCGTAACAGTTCCTATAAAGCCAATATCCTTCTGCGCGAGGTTCTCCTCAGGCGTAGGAGGCCAATTAAGGGCTGGGCTGCAGGCGTATGCACTTGGTGCAATCGCGAAGGCAGCTATGAGGGAAAGGAATACAAGCGTCTTTTTCATGGGGAAATTAAATAAATCTCTATAACCCTATAAACGGTACAGCAAACAAATTCTTACTCAGGTAGTATAGACCGTACGTATGAAGGTTATCCCTGCAATCCTCTCCCTCCTGCTCGCAGTCCTAACCATTGCCCTTATACACGGCAACAGCGTTTGGAATCTAACGCCAATCCCTAACTACGCTGGGTCTCTTATCTACGAGTTTAAAGAAGCGTCAGCACACGCTGCATTCGCCTCAGCGCTCGTAGCGAGCGAGCCGGAAGCCACCATACCCGTACCAGTCCTCGGTGTCGAAGCAGATGAAGTCGCAGATTCATATGGCGCGCCCCGCGGGAGCGATCGTGCACATGAGGGCGTAGACATATTCGCTCCGCGCGGAACCTACATAGTCTCTGCAACTGATGGGATTGTTGTGCGCACTGGAGAGAACCGTCTCGGAGGAAATATCGTATTCGTTCTCGGTCCCGGAGGAGAGCGCTACTACTACGCGCACCTCGATTCAATTGACCCGCTTCTCGCTATGGGACAGATAGTAAGCACGAGCACAATTCTGGGACGCGTTGGTACAACTGGAAACGCGACGGGTACGCCGCCGCATTTGCACTTCGGAATATATGGCCAAGGAGGCTCGCAGAATCCGTACGATCGATTGCGCTAGCGCTGCGTCTCGTACTCGGTGTAGTACTCAACTTTGATATCGTCCACCCATTCCGTACCGGGGATAACCGAGAGTACTTTTCCAAAGACTCGTGAATCCTCCTCGCGCACGATAATAGGCTTGTAGGTGCCAAACGTGTTTTCAGGATTCAGGTACACAACCTCGTCTACCCGTGAGAAGCGCTTGATAACCGCCATGTTCCCGAGGATTGCTACTACGCGGTCCCCTTCCTCAACCTGGTCTGTTACTTCAACAATCACGTAGTCCCCGCTCTGAATTCCTGCATCAATCATACTGTCGCCAACAGCGCGGACCGCCACAATGTTCGTAGCCTCCCTGCGCCCGCCTATAAGGCTGCGATCTACAACGATGTACTCGCCAAAGCTCTGCTCTGCGTACACATCAAGCGCGTCACACCCTGCAGACGCTATAACAGGAACCTCGATAAGATCTGAAGACATCTGCGACTCAAGCCCTGCGAGCACCGTGATGCTGCGATGGCGGAATCTGTCGCGTGCAATAAGCCCTTTCTTCTCAAGGGACTCGAGACGCTGCGTCACGCTGCGCAAAGAGCTGAGGCCAAATTCTTTTCCGAGCTCAACGATAGTCGGTGCTTTACCGTGCTCTTTCACATAGCTCTGAATGAAGACGAGCGTTTCCTTCTGTGCGGGAGTGAGTGCAACGAGCTTTGTCATACCTAGATGCTACTACGCATACGTGTGTACGTGAATACACAACCTGTGTAGTTTTCCACACAACATACACAATTTGAGAATATTCGATAAACTAGAGAAAGCATGACGCACAACTCAGAACGAATCGAGTGTCTCGCTGGCGCAACGTATGCATTCGTGGATGTTGAGACAACCGGCACGAGCGCCCGGTACGGACAGATAATTGAAATAGGCATCATACGCGTTGAAGACGGCTTTATAACTGATACATACCAAACGCTTCTGAAGCCCGCGGGTCCGCTCCCTCCCGTCATAACCTCGATAACAGGTATTCAAGACAAAGATCTCGAAGACGCGCCGGTCTTTGAATCCGTCTCTGGACGCATACAAGAGCTTCTTGAGGGCGCAATATTCGTAGCGCATAACGCCGCGTTTGATTATTCGTTCGTAAAGCAGGAATTCAGCAGACTCGGTATTCGCTGGAACGCGAAGTCCCTATGTACTGTGAAAGTCTCAAGGCACCTGTTCCCTGCGTTCGATAGACACAACCTCGATGCGCTCATAGCTCGTCACGGGCTTTCCATGGAAAACCGTCATCGCGCCTATGACGATGCGTATGCGCTTGTTGAGTTTCTAACGGTCGCCACACTCGAGCGATCGCTGCCTGAAGTAACGGCCGCAATGAAGCGGGCGCTTGGCATGCACTCGCTTCCCTTTGCGCTAGACCCCGCTCTCGTAAAAGACCTGCCGCACGCGCCTGGAGTCTATATCTTCTATGGCAGTGAAGACGATGTTCTGTATGTCGGAAAAAGCGTCGATATTAAAACCCGCGTTCTCTCGCATTTCTCCGAGGACAGACGCACCGGACGCGAACGCGCGCTGTGCGAGGCAACGTCATATATAGAGCATGAGGAAACAAGCGGCGAACTCTCCGCGCTCCTCCGCGAATCCCAGCTTATTAAAGAGTTGATGCCCATCTATAACCGTAAACTCCGGAAAGCAAAGAAGCTTGCTGTTATCGCCTGTGCTGAAGACGAGCGCGGATACCTAACGGCTTCCTCAAGCTATCGAGACGAATTAACCGAGGCAGACCTCGGAACTATTGAGGCGGTATTTAAAACCGCTACCCAAGGAAAGACTGCGCTCAGGGCCGCGGCTAAAGAATACGAATTGTGCCTAAAACTGCTCAGTATCGAGCAAGGGGCCGGTACCTGCTTCTCGTACCAACTCGGCCGCTGTAGGGGCGCCTGTGCGGGCAAGGAGGCCCCTCAGAGCTACAACGCGCGCTTCGCTCAAGCCTTTACGAAGCGCCGCATCAGCGCCTGGCCATTCCCGGGTGCCGTAATGCTTCCAGAGGATCCTGCGGCAGAAGAAGGCACTGCATTCGTAATTGATAAGTGGCGGATTATTAAGACCCTCTCGTACACCGCTGACGGTTACGACGAGGAAGATATAGATACGGAATTTGATTACGACTCTTATCGCATTCTTGCCTCGCACCTCTTAAAGTCGAGCGTGCGCGCACGCCTCATGCCGTATCGAGAGAGCATGCCTTCGCTATAGAAGAACGGCCCCCGCAAGGAGGGCCGTTCTTCTATAAGCCGCTGATTAATACTCAATCGTTATAGGAAACGATACAGAGCGATCATTCTCAGGAAGTCCTGAAGGATTGTCATTCTTGAGCGTAAGTACGGCTTCTCCAATGTAGGAGTCAGGAATCTCAATGGTTGAAGAGAACGGTACGAAGTCCTCCGTCATCCAACTTGCGCCTCCCACGGGCTCCCCGATTCCCGTTGCGATAACGGTGCCGGTAGCACTGCGTACTTCTATCGGGAACGATGCCTCAAAGAACCAGCCGCCGCGTGCCTGACCCATAACGGTTATAGGCTTTCCAACAACAGACCCTGGGGTTGGATTAGTAACAACAATGTTGTCTGCTGACGCATTTACATACGTTGGTTCAGGCGCTGGAAGCTCCTCGGCATAGGTGCGTCCGTCTGGGGTGGCGCACTGGCGAGGATAGCTTTCCATAATTGGGTACCCCGCGTTTGCGCAGTCCTCAAAAGAAAGCACGACAGGAGCCGCCGGCTCCTCAGCCGCAGGACGCGTCGCGATATAGACGCCGGCAATGCCAAGCCCTGCAATTACCAAAAGCACGAGCACGGTGAAGAATGTTTTTACGGTCATCATATACGGGTATGTTACGGCAAATAGCTGTCAAAGTAGAGGGCGTGGCACGTGTAGCCTCCGGGGTTCTTTTGCAGGTAATCCTGGCGGTATTCCTCCGCAGGATAGAAGACGGTGAAGGGCTCAAGAGCTGTCACGACCGGATCCCTCCAGCGACCTGACTCGTTTACGATCCGGATCATCGCTTCTGCCTCCTGCTTCTCTTCGTCGGTCTGATAGAAGATGGCGGACCGGTATGAAGTGCCGATGTCGTTCCCCTGCTGGTTGAGGGTGGTGGGGTTGTGAATCTGGAAGAAGAAATCCAGCAGCGCTCGATACGACGTCTTCTCTGGGTCGTACTCGATTTTGAGTGCCTCGGCGTGCCCAGGATGATTCTCGTAGGTCGGGTTCTCGTTCTCTCCGCCGGTGTACCCGGCTTCCGTATCGAGCACTCCTGGTTGCGTGCGAACAAGCTCTTCAAGTCCCCAGAAGCAGCCGCCCGCAAGATACGCTTCCCGCTTCATGTGGCTTTAGGAGTTGCGGATGTCGAGTACGGGCGTAGGCTCCTCTACAACAACCGTCGTCTCGGTGCGCGTGGACACAAGTTCGTCTGCAAGCTTCTTATTCTCGCGCTTGAGTCCCATAATACGGAACCCGTCGCGGATAGCTGAAGGAAGCGAAACAAGAAGCGCTACGATAATACCCGTTGCAAACGCGATAAGCGTCAGCAACGCGAGCGAACTCTCAAAGCTCCATCCAAGGAACGTGAGCGCCACAACGGCAGTGTTTTGTATTGCGAATAGAAGTGCGGCAGCGCCCAGAAGGAATCCAAGAATCAGTGAAAGTATCATATGCGTACAGTATACGCTTTTCCTTCATGAAGAACGCATAAAGGCCAGGACTATGTCCTGGCCTTTATGCTCTGAATCCTAGCGCTTAGCGCGTCAGGGTCCAGGTCGTGCCGCGGATTGGGAAGGTCCCGCCAACCCGTCCATTGGTCTCTATGGAAGCGACATTAAACTGAAGCTGCTTGCCCGCTTCGCTTCCGCTCGTACCGGCGAGGTTCGCCTTGATGGTGTAGATCGCAACTGCGCCTGGCGCAATAACGGCGTTGAAGGGAATGCTCACGAGGTTCTTTGAGAACGACTTTGCGTTCGTCGAAATCATCGCGCGCGATCCTCCCTTCTCGTCGTTCGTGCTAAACCCTGAAAGCGCAGACGCGCTTGCCGAGCCGTTCTGCATGAGCGTAATGCTCGTAACGGTAGTCGACGCGGTGCTTGGGTTCGCAACGCGCACATACGCTACGGGTACGGAGTTGTACGGCGCTGCGGTGCCGCCCGTGAGAAATGGAATCATGCTTGCAACAACGGTGCCGCCTGCAGGCTCTCCGATGGTGAGCGTATCGCTCTCAAGGACTTTGTTTCGAGCGCCAAGGATAGAGATCTCGTACGTGCCGTCCTTCAGGGACTTCGATACGCGCGCCTTCCACTCGTCGTTCTTTACGCGAATAGATTTGCTGCGGAATACGCGCTTCCCTTCCTCGTTCTCGATGAGTACGCGGATAGAGCGAACATCTTCTGCGCTGCCTTCAATCGTAGGCTTTGCCTTTTCAGTGGTGAGTGTTTCCGGGTCAAACGCCGCGTCTGCAGCAAGCGCACTCCACGGAAACAGCGTTAGCGCTGCAAACCCGATAGCAAGTGCGATGAATGGTGCGCTTGTGCGCGTAAAGATCTTAGTCATAGAGGGAGTATAGCACGAACGCTGGACAATACATACGAACAATTGTGTAGTCTTCATGAAGATGAAGCAGAAAACCGCGGGTCTACAAGACCCGCGGTTCCCTTATAAACAAACGGTATGGGGATTAGACGCCGCCGACGCTGTCGCCGACGAGTTCCTCGTCTGCAGTCACCTCGATAAGCATAACGCCTGAGCGTGGTGCAATGTTCGGTGCGGTCTGGATGGCAGTCTGCCAGGTTGCGGCTTCGGTCGTCATGACCTCGCCAGCGTTGTTCACGTATGCGTATGTAGCCGCAAGCGATACTGCTGGGAGCGCGATTGCTCCGAGTACCGCGAGAGCTCCAACGCCAAGAAGTGCTTTCTTCATGAGTAACTCGTTTAGTTAAGGTTTAGTAACAGATTTATATATAAACCTTCGTCCATGAAGTGCAGATGAAGGCTTCATGCAACCTGGCTAGGTGTCTGGAGTCTCGAGGTGCCTTGTAAAGTGTTGTTTTATGGTTGAGTCGAGCGCCTTGCTGAATTCAATAGCGTGCTTTGGGGAAAGCACTATCTCCGAAACAAGCTGGCCGTTCTCGGTTCCGGGGCGCACATAGGCGAACTGGAGGATAACCGCATCGTCTGCAACTGTTACCTGGGTAGCGTTAACGAAGGAAGCGGGGCTGTCTTTGGGTATCGTGATGGCAATTTTCTTTTCCATAAGATTATGAGAATACGTCCTTAATAGCTGCAATAAGGTCGGCAAAGAATACCGTTATGAGCTCCCATCCGTCCTTCACGTACTCCCACACGAAGGAGAAGTTCTCCTGCCCCGTTGGGGACTGCGCTACGTCGCGGATAGAAATCCCGAAGTACGAAAGGGCCAGAATGAGCACAATAATGAGAATGATGAAGCGGACCATGGGGGCATTATACTATGCGCATGCCCGCCAAAAAGACCCCGGACCCGATCTCTGAAGCGCTTGCGCACCTTAAGCGTGTCGACCCGGTGCTCCACAAGGCCGCGCTTCCCCATCGCGAAGACCTCGAGGGCAGATATGCAAAGAAGCGCCGCTACTCAGGCAAGCAGCTGTTCGCAGCACTCGCAGCATCCATAACCGGCCAACAGCTCTCCACCAAAGCCGCCGATACTATCTGGGCGAGACTAGAAACTGCGTGCGGCAGCAGCGTTACGCCCGAAGCTATAGCAAAGCTGCCCCTCCCCGCGCTTCGCAAAGCGGGACTCTCTGCGGCGAAAGTTAAGTCCCTCAAAGAGCTCTCTCGCGCAGTACTCAAGGGCGAGCTTGATCTTTTGAAGCTCAAAAAGATGCCGGAGGACGAGGCAATTGAAAAGCTCTCCAGCATCTGGGGCATAGGCCGCTGGACTGCAGAAATGTTTCTCATGTTCGCGCTTGAGCGCAAAGACGTTTTCTCTCCCGGAGACTTGGGACTCCGCAGGTCTATAGAAGCCCTCTACGGACTTCCCAAAGACGTGCATGTGCGCGAACTCGAAGCGATAGCTGTTGTGTGGGCGCCACACCGAACATTCGCGTCTCGGGTGCTGTGGCGCGTGCGGGATGCGAAGTAAGAGCTAGTTCGCTACGAACGCGAACCAGGTGAGGTACGCTCCAACAACAAGCATCAGAATGCCTGCAACCGGGATAAGCTTCTTCTTTGCCCAAGCGTCTCCAGCCTTATCGACGAACGATGGCGCAACAAGGAACAGAGCTCCCTTGATAAGGAGACCCCAACCAAGAAAACTCACAACCATCTGCGGAAGCGTCTCCCACGCGTTGTGGAAAGTAATCTGTGCAATACCCGCTGCCATTGCCATCATTCCGAACACAAGAACGGTAAGCGAGCTTTTCTCAAGATCGCGATAGATCTTTATGTAGAACGTTCGGTTAGTAAAAACTCCTAGCGCAACGGCTAGAATCGTTGGTCCCCAAAGCGAAGCAAGAAATGTTGTTATATCCATGCACTAAGTATACCTCCGCTCACACACCCTTTCTGGGGGTGTTTCTAACTTCTGCTACACTAGCGCTAACTATGGCTTCGCACCGCATCTTCACAACGAGCTTCGGAAGCGTGTACCCGCTCTACGTAAAAAAAGCGGAGAAAAAAGGCCGCACTAAAGAAGAAGTAGACAAGATTCTTCGCTGGCTAACTGGGTATACCCAAAAGGGACTCGAGTCGCATATCCGCAAAGGAACGGATTTCGAAACATTCTTTGCGAAAGCGCCTCGTATGAATCCCGCACGGTCCCTGATCTCAGGCGTAGTGTGCGGTATCCGCGTAGAAGATATTAAAGAGCCAACGATGCGGGAGATTCGCTACCTCGACAAGCTTGTTGACGAACTTGCCAGGGGAAAAGCAATGGAGAAAATCTTGCGGGCCTAGAGGTACGACATCGGATTCAGGTACGCATCCTTAGGTGCAACAGGCATCGTGGCGTTCGAACAGCCTGAGCCTCCGGTGTTCCTAAACTGCCCAAGGGTCATAATCTGAATACCTGCAGACGCGTATACGCCGAAGTGTAGGTGCGGACCGGTTGCGTATCCTGTCATACCGGAGTTTCCGATGGATTGTCCGGTTGATACGGACTGTCCTGAAGAAACGTTGATGGTTGAAAGGTGCGCATAGAGGGTTGCGAGTCCGTTTGCATGCTTCAACACCACCCACTTTCCGAACGAGTAGCAGCCAGGCGTTGCGTCAGTGTTTCCTGTTGCGAGCACGCTTCCTGAAAGCGCCGCGAGTACGGGCGTTCCTACAGGCATACCGATGTCGATAGCATTGTGCCCGTTGCCGTTATAGATCTGGGAGTTTGCGGTAGCGAACGCGGTGTTGCCGAAGTACTGGGTTATACAGCGCGTGTTCCCGAGCGCGCCAGACTTCCCAACGCAGGAATCTGCGAACGCGGAAGAATACGGCCACGCAAGCACACCTGTCTGGGAGGCAGGCGCCGCTCCTTGGCCAACTGAGGCAAGACTGTTTTCAAGCGCCGAGAGTGCAGACTCGAAGAGCGCACGCTCTGCTCGCTTGCGCGTTATGAGGTCCTGATACACGCTCTCCTGATTCTTCGTCTGTGTGAGAAGTTTGTCTTTCTCGCTCTTCTGCACATCAAGCGCCTGCTTTTGTGTTGAAAGGTCTGTTCTGAAGGCGGTAAGCTCCTGCTTCTTCGTGTCTTCTTCTGCACGCTGTCCGGTTAGTTCGTTGCGCGCCTGCGTTAGGTTCGCAACATTCGCGCGAAGCGCGTCGTTGAGGGCGGCTGCGTCGTCCACCGCTTCCCATGCTTCGGTAAGACTTTCGGCTGCGAACACCTGCTCAACGAGAGACACTTCTCCTGCTTGCGCCATATTCCGCAAAGACTTTCCGAGTGTTCGCTGGTCAAGCGCAATAAGCTGCTCGGTGTCCGCAATGTCATACGTAAGCTCCCCGAGCTTTAGGTTCGTCGAGGAAATGCGGTTCTCAGTGAGGTTAATCTGCGTACTTGTCTGGCGGCGCGTAAGATCAAGTTCGTTAATTGCAGACTGCAATGTCTGCTTCTGTCCTGCTACAACGTTGAGCTCCTTCTGGTATCCGTTGATCTCTGCCTCAAGATCTTTGATGCGCTGCGCATGCTCCTCCATTTGAATTCGTATCTCCTCTTCAGTCTGTGCGGATACGAATTCAGGTACGAGCGAACTCGCGCCCGATCCTAAAACGAGGAGACAAAGAAGAAAGACAAAGGAACGAACTGACTGCATTGCTACAGTATAGCAAGTGCTCCTTGTACTCGTGAAGTGGCTTCTTCTGTGCCCAGTATGGAAATGAGTGTAAACGGATCCGGCGAACGCTCAGCGCCTGAAAGCGCATAGCGCAGGGGCCAGAGGACCATGCCGCGACCTCCCTTTCCCTTTGCCTCCTCAGCATCCGCAAGCGGCATAATTGCCATTTTAACGGCCTCTGCTGGAAGCAGGGCGGGAAGCTCGGAAAGCACCTCGAGCACAGCTTCTAGGGCCATTTTAGTGGCTCCAGGGCGATCCTGAGGCTCTTTTGCGCAGAGCATCTCCTTTGAAAGCGCTGGAACGGCGAAGAGGCAGGAAAGCTCGCCAAGGAGCATTTCGTGCGCCTCTTCAAAGGTGTATGCACGCTCTTTCAAAACCGGTATTGCGCGCATAAGACGCGCCTCGTCTGGTGCACTGAAGTCCCCAAGCTGCATGAAGGCTTCATCAGTTAACTCGCGCAAATGTTCGCGGTTAAGATGCTTGAGCTTCTCGTCATCAAACTGCGCACCCGAGCGTTGGATGCGCGCGATATCAAACGCATCAATTAACTCGTGCAGCGAAAGGAAGATTTCGCGGTCCCCTCCCGGGTTCCACCCAAGGAGTGCGAGGAAGTTAACCATGGCGCTTGGCAAATACCCTTCACGGCGATACTCAAGAATATCCTTCGCGCCGTCGCGCTTCGAAAGCTTCTTGTTGCCGCCGTCTCCGAGAATAGGAGGAAGCGTAACGAATATAGGCGGTGTTTCGCCGAGTGCTTCGTAAAGCGAGAGGAACTTTGGTGTCGAGGATACGAATTCCTGGCCACGCATTACGTGCGTGATCTTCATCTCGATATCGTCTATCACATGAGCGAAGTTGTAGGTTGGATACCCATCTCCCTTTATGAGAATAAAGTCGTCGAGCGCTTCCTCGCCCGCCGAGAGCGTTCCCATAACAACGTCCTCCCATTCGTAGCGCTTTATGACGGGAACCTTGAAGCGCAACGGCCGCGTACCGTCCCACTCAAGAAATGTTTCTGGTCGGTGGTCGCGGAATAGGAAGGGTCGCTTCTCTGCTTCTGCCTGTTTGCGAAAGGCGTCTACCTCTTCCTCGGTATACGGGTCCGGATACGCATACCCTGCGTCGATAAGACGACGCGCATAGTCTGTGTGCGACGGGAGGCGAGCAGACTGAAGGTATGGCTCGTATGGCCCGCCCACATCAATGCCCTCGTCCCAGCTAATCCCGAGCCAGCGCAGCGACTCCATCATGTGGCCAATAGCGCCCTCTACCTCCCTCCCCTTGTCGGTGTCCTCAATGCGCAGCACAAACTGGCCGCCGTGCTTGCGGGCATAGAGAAAGGCAAAGAGCGCGGTACGCGCGCTGCCTACGTGGAGGAATCCTGTGGGGCTGGGGGCAAATCGGGTGCGAACGCTCATAGGTCGAATCTACCCGGTTTTGCCCTCATGCGAAAGGGCTATGCGCAGTGCTTCCGTTGCTATAACGCGCCCGGCGTCAGGACTCGCAAAGCCTGCGGCGGCAGCGCGCATGCGTGCGTTTGCTACGGGGTCTGTTGCAATGCGACGCGCTTCCGACGCGAGCACGTTCGGAGTTAGATTTGCTTCTTCAAGAACCTCGGACGCGCCCGTTCTCGCGTACACGTAGGCGTTAGCGCGCTGGTCGTGGCTTATGGACTCAGGAATCGGAATAAGAATTGCCGGAATACCCCAGATGGCAATTTCCGTAATAGAGCCGGTGCCCGCGCGCGCAACAACAACATCAGCGCTCGCAGCTGCGTTGCGCATGCGCTCTACGTTTAGGTATGGAAACGGATGGTACCTGTTCTTAAACTCTGCACCCGCTATAACGCCACCGGTCTTCGCTATGTCGTCATAGTGCGCCTTCCCTGTCTGGTGTATGACGTTCGCGAACGATACAAGGGTTGGAAGTGCATCAAGCACGGTGTCGTTAATACGCTTGGCGCCCGCAGAGCCCCCGATAACGAGAATGGTAGGGAGTGAAGCATCAAGTCCAAGTGCTGCTACTGCGCTTGCGCGGTCCGGCAGCTGCATGAGCGCTTTGCGCACAGGAATACCAACCTTCGCAATCTTTCCACGAACCTTTTCAGGGAATCCTTGGATAGCGCTGTCAAAGGCAACGGCTATGCGCGTTGCTCTTTTGGCACCTACAAGATTCGCACGTCCGGGCTTCGCGTCTGATTCGTGAATGATGATTGGAATCTTGAGCCAGGAGGCAGCGATAACGGTCGGTACGCTTGCATAGCCCCCCTTTGAAATAACAACGTCCGGATACAGCTTGAGCAGTATGAAATAGCACTGGACTATGCCCACAAGAGTCTTCGCAATGTCCGTGATGTTCTGGAGAGAAAAGTATCGGCGGACCTTTCCGGCAGGAACTTTGATGAATGCAATATCGTTTGCAAAGAGCGCCTCTTCGTCAAACGGCTTGTCAGCAAAATAGTACAAACGTGGCGAGAGTACTTGCTGCTCAGCCACGACATCCCGGAGTGCCTCGGCAATCGCGATAAGCGGATAGAAGTGCCCACCCGTTCCGCCGGTAAATACAATTTTCATAGCCTCGTTCCTAGATTATAGCACTGTGCATTTATGGAAATGCCCCCGATCCGAGAATGGACCGGGGGCACCTGCGAACGACGCTCTTGCTGAAGGAGTCGCCGTTATGAGAGATCAAGTGGAGGACTTCTGTTGCCAGGTGTCCCCCGTACCCCGCTACGCACTATGTGCGAACCTACGAACCGAAGTCCTTAGGCGGCCAATTGGGCCTGCACTACCATGTTGTCGTTGGCAGTTATTGTGACGTTTCGATCGAGGTCCGAAGACCTCAAGTCAACCTTTACGCGCCCGTCGATGCTGATCGGCCCCAGACACCCTGACAACAAGGGAGATGGTGGAGCCGCCGGGAATCGCACCCGGGTCCGGTTCGTTTATTACGAAGACAAATCTACACGCCAAAAAGAATATACCACACCAACTTGCTTAAGCAAGAGTCTTTCGCTTGCTCCGGTTCGCGGCAACGTTAAGGATTATGCCAACAGATGCGAGTGCAGCGAGAAGCGCGGTACCGCCGTGAGAGACAAAGGGTAAGGGTAGGCCCGTAAGCGGAACTATGCCCAACATCGCCCCAATATTCATAAATGCCGATATGGTTATAAGCAGCGTGAGTCCTGTAACAGCATAGGACCCGAATGCGGTGGCGGCTTCAGCGGCTATGGCAAATCCGCGCGTAGCAAACGCGGTAAACAAAAGTACGAGCAACACAGTTCCAATGAATCCGAATTCTTCCCCGTATACGGCAAACACGGAGTCGCCTACAGGTTCCGGCAGATAGTTATACTTCTGCGCGCTTTGCCCGAATCCGCGGCCGATCATGCCGCCTGAGCCTATGGCAATCAAGGACTGCTGGATCTGGTACCCGCTTCCAAGTCCGTCTGCAGACGGATCAATAAACGTTTTAACGCGGTCCAGTGCATAGGGTCTGAAAAAGAGCGCAATAGCTATGAAAGCCACACCCGCAAGGACGATAAGTCCTATATCGCGCAGACGAGCTCCAGCGAGGAAGTAGAGCGCACCGCTCGTAGCACCGATAACAAGGATCGTACTGTTGTTCGGCTGGAGCGCGAGCAGAATAACGGGAATACCGAGAATAATGGCAAATGGAATGAGTCCCTTCCTAAAGTCCCCTACTTTGTCTTTGGCTTTCGCAAACCAAAACGCAAGCATAAGAATAACGGCAGGCTTCAAGAACTCTGCCGGCTGCACTGTTACGGGACCCACATCAATCCAGCGGGTAGCGCCTCCGGCGTGCACGCCGAGTCCTGGTACGAATACGAGTGCGGTTAGGGCGAGTGCGAATACGTAAAACGGCACTACCGCGCGCATAATCCATGCAGGAGGAGCAAATCGAATTGCTACGAGCGCAAGAACGCCCGGGATAAGACCGAGCGCAAGCTGAGTAAGTGCGAGGCGACCGATAGACGCACCCTCGCGCGCAAGTAGACCGAGTGCTGCGGAAAGGAATATGGCAGCGCCGCCCACAACGAGGATGGCGACGATAAGAGCGAAGACACGATCTCCAAGGATGCGCATGCTCGTATTCTAGCGTACCAAGTGCTATCCCCTGCTAACTTCCGAGTTTATATACTCGGCAAGATAAGAATTGCGGACGAAATAATGGGAGTAACGATATGAAACCAGGTATGAAGCTTTTTATAGTCTGCGCCTGCCATACAAAGGAAAGGCATCTATAGAATCAACTTTAAGAACGAGGGCATGCTCAACTCAAACTACTCGAAGATGTTAGAGGTAAATTATGGAAGTCTTATGCAAATTAGTATTTAATTGTATGTAGTAAATGCGTCCTACAGCGCTATATGTTTTCAACCAATTGCTGTGCTTCTGAGAGCCGAGTGTCGATACGGTTGATGTCACGAGGGAAGAGCGTTGCTTCCTTTACGTTCGAAAGGTTTAGGAACTTTGCCGTAAGACGCTCGAGACCCATACCCCATCCGCCGTGCGGTGGCATGCCGTACTTGAAAGCTTGGAGATAGTACGAGAACTTCTCCGGATCAAGTCCTTTCATCTTGATACCGTCAATGAGATTTTGATAATCATGACGGCGCTGGCCTCCGGTGGTAATCTCAACACCACGGAAGAGAAGATCGAAACCGTTGGTGTAGCCAAGATCATTCGGATCTTCGAACGTATACATTGGGCGCTTAGAAACAGGATAGTGGGTGATGAAGATGAAGTCGCTCCCCTTTTCTTTCGCGCTCCATTCACATAACCATCGCTCGTCTTCTGGCTCGAGGTCGGGCTCGGTACGGTTGTCGCGCCCGGTCTCTTTGAAGATGAGTTCCTGTGCTTCGCGAAGCTTGAGGTGGGGAATCTCTGCAGGCACTACTGGCACCGCGGCATCCAAGAGTTTGAATTCTGCAGCGCAGGTTTCCTTAAGGCGATTTGCGATGAATGCCATGAGCTTGGTCTCAACGGCCATGATGTCGGTATGGTCTTTTATGAATCCCATTTCCGCATCGAGCGATGTGTATTCATTAATATGACGCGAGGTACTGTGCTTCTCGGCACGGAACACGATGCCCACTGAAAAAACCCGCTCGAGAGCCCCGACCATAATCTGCTTGTAGAATTGCGGGCTTGTTGCAAGATACGCCATCTTTCCGTAGAAGTACGGCACTTCAAATACTCCCGCTCCACCTTCTGCATCATCACCAACAAGCTTGGGAGCCTGGAACTCGGTGAATCCATCGCTCGTAAGATATGCGCGATACGCAGAAACGATTTCAGCCTGGACCTTGAAGATTGCACGAGCGCGCTCGCTGCGGAGTGTATACGGAAGATAATCGAGGTATGTATCGAGATTAAGCTCGGCATCAACCTCGAAAGGTAGCTCCTGTGGCGCAGCGATGATCTGGATTCCTTTTATCTCAAGCTCTATGTTTCCGTTCTGTTTGTCTGTCTGTACGTTGCGCTCAGGACGCTCGTTTACGATACCTTCGACGCGTACGACGAACTCTGGGCGCACGTCTTTAGCAATCGTCATTAGCTTCTCATCACCGGGAAGCACAACACCTTGTACGGTCCCAGAGCGGTCACGAAAATCGAAGAAAACGAGCTTGCCCTGGTCGCGCCGCACTGAAACCCAGCCGCTAATGGAAATGGTCTTGCCGATGCGGGAACAGAGATCGCTTATCATGATTCGCTCTTGCATAATGGCTATAAAATAACATATTTAGAAGAAATCATCATGATTATGATTTCTCAATTATAATCTGCAGGTAAAACTTGTCTTGAGTTGTATGTATAAGTTGCAGCTGTTATAAATTTACTTATTTTTAGGGAAATCCCGTCCTTTGTTAAGAAATTGTATAAATCAGAATTGTTCTCGTTTCGCTTCTGGATTTGCAACCTCGCTGATTCAAGTTCGGAGTTAGATATTTCGTAAAGAATCAAACCATTTTCCTTAGAAAGGGTTCTTCCAGACCTTGAAAGTATTTCAGCGCCTACTAACAGTTTCCCAAAACTTGTATCACATATATTCGTTTCAAATAGTGAATCTTGAAGTTTATCTATAATGATCAAATCACGGACAGAGAGTACTGTTCCCAAGACATAACAGGATCTTATTCTGGAGAAAATTATTATCCAATCTTCAAGACTCAATTCTCCATCTGAGCACAGTCCTTCGGACTCACTAATTGTTATTACAATTCTTAGAGAGTCATTTGTCTCAATAACCTGGACTCCCTGTAGAGGCTTACCGCCTCTCATTAGAGCTTCAATTAAATACGAAATGACTAGCGCTTCTCTTGTCTCTCTTATCGACATGAGTCTTGTGTTCACGCTTTCGCCTGAATCTCCCACTACAACACTACCTTCTTCATTCGATTTACCCATTTTTAGTCCAGGTATAAAGCTTGGCACTTGAAACGATATAAAGTTTATAAAACCTGGAAGCCCATAATAATCTGCAACATGATTAATCCACACGGCTCTAGACGCTTCTTCTATTGCGTCAAATCCTACTACAATTGCATTTGGATTCTCTAGTTGATACGCCAGGTAAGCCGCTGCTTGGATATTTAGAGATTTCCGCTCATCAGGCGTAATTTTTCGTCCGAGAATACCATAGATAGTTTCTGGTCCGAAGTCGAATTGAATTTTCTCATATAGAGCCATAATCGATTCATTCTCGGTTCGTTTTACAAAGTTGAAACCTTGATTGCATATTTTTTTGAAACTTTGAATCGACTCATCTTCGACTCTCTTTGAGACCGTGCGAATAGAAGTCTTGCTATCCATATCATTAAAAGAAATTGTCTTCGACAAGACGTTTCTCGTCAGATTCATAGATGTGATATGCAATAAACTTCCAAGATGAGCCTTCCCACATGGAGTGTAGCCGCCCATGAGATACAAATCCGTTTCGTTATGCAGGGCTGTAAGTTTTCTAGGTAAAATTGCAAAGGGATAGAAATCTTGAATTATGGCACGATGCGTAAACATTCGACTCAAGATTCTACTCACTTCAAATGAGGTGGTGCTACAAGCGTTTAGTTCGCCCATATGCTCCTTCAGTAGCTCGAATTCAGAGGAGATATACGCCTTATCAAAACCAATTGAATCTATTGCTTGGTTATCTGACATATTTTTTTGCAAGAGAAATCATTCGATATCCGGAAAGTGAATCATCGTCCTCTGTTGCTTTAAAATCTGATCTGATGAACATGTTCTGGAAACCTGAATATTCTAAATAGAATTCAAATTCCTTTGGAAAGAATAATCGAAAATTTGTCACATCTGAATGTATTGCAGTCTCACTAGAAACCTCTTTAATGGTTCGTACTTCTTCCAAGACTTGCTCTCGGTTTTTAATCAAATGGCTTGCTTGTGAGAAAAGCCCATATTCGCTATATGGCTCGAATTCTATAATTTCATCTTTGAATGCTCGGCTACCAATAAGCGAGATCGGATTGATATTATCTATTATAAGCAGCCCTCCTGGGCGTAAGTGATTATAGAAGTTATGTAATGTCGTAATTACATCACTATTTGTGGTGTTGTACGAGAAAACAGTACATAGACAAAAAATCGCATCAAATGTTTTTCCTTCAATCAAAAAGTCCTTCATTTCTCCGCAAATGAAATCTAGACCTGGATATTTTGCGGCAGCAAACTCTACCATTCGCCTGTTTGCATCAACGCCGACCACCTCATAACCTAACTTACTTAATGCGGCTGCATGTAGTCCAGTGCCACACCCAACATCTAGAACTTTCCTTACTGAGCCCTCTTGTTTGAACAGTCTGTCGAGAAAGCGTACTTCTTGTGTGAATGATTTCTTTCTAATTGAATCCCATAATTCGGGATTATTAAAGTAATACTTCTCGTACTGCTTTTTCATAGGAAAGATTTATGAAGCCTTAGCAAAAAACGCGTCTCGCGTTTTTGCCTTTTCATGTATGAGCCGAGCTCTGCATTTATTACCGTCAGTAATTCCCAAATTTACAACTACTACATTCATTATCATATCTAGAATGTGTTTTTGCGCGGTGGCAGACATTTCACAGGTTGCCCCAACGAACATCTCAGGACCAACTTCAACTAGAATGGGCAGATCAACTTCCGAGAGTAATTCAGATCTCTGGCATACAATACCAATCGTGTATGCACCCAAATCCTTCGCACGATTACTGGCAGCTCTCGTGTATGGAGTTCTTCCGGTCGCACTAACTAAAATAACGACATCATCGGCACCGACTTTGAGAGCATCTATATCACAAATTCCTTCCTCCGGATCATCCTCTAATTCTTCGCAGCCTAGTGGATCAAGTATTCCAGCTTGTCCAGCAATACGATAGGTAACATTATCAGGGGATAAGTCGCGATGATTCTGTGGAATTTCCCTCATAACTGACATAGCCGCCACTCCCGATCCACCCGCACCAAAAGTTATAATCCTGCCGCCAGCTTTGAGTTTCCTGGTAATTATTGAAGCTGCAGTGTGACATTCGTCTATAACATCTTGAATTGCATTATGAATTTTCAATAATTCGGCTACTCCATATTCCAATATTTTTCTCTCAGACCAATCAGTAATATTGACCGTCTCTTGATTAGACTCGTTCTCAGGAGACCACTTATATAACCCGGGTTTATCTTTCATTTCCTTTTTTATAACATATCTCATATATTTGCATTAATACATTCCTGGTTCCTCCAAGAACATTCGAACGACCTGCTCGAGTGGCTTCCCATCAGTAGCGAGTACGGTGCCAAAATCCTGACTCGGAATATCATTAGTGTAATGATGCTTAATGCTCTCGCGCTCAGGACAATAATCGAACCTACTTCAACAACGCAATCGCAAGCCCAAAGATTCCGGCGATAATCGTAATAACCCAGTACCGCATCGTAACTTTGTACGCGGGCCAGCCAATCGCTTCAAAGTGATGGTGAATAGGAGCAATACGAAAGAGTTTCTTCTTCAGAACTTTCTTGCTGAATACCTGCAGCGCATTAGCGGCAACGGTAATGGTAAGCGGAAGCGCGATAATTGGGAGTACTGCGACACCCACACCCTCTCCGAGCACATCAGCGGAGAATGCGGTAATAGCGAGCGCAACGGTAAGCGCCATCGTACCGGTCTCTGATAAGTAA
>DAORIM010000005.1:0-40752 GCA_035438505.1 Minisyncoccota bacterium | reverse complement strand
CCGCTAGCCACGAGCGCTACGAGCCCGAAAATCGGGAGGGTGTGCCGTACAGCGCGCGCGATATGCATGATATCTAGTATGGTGCGCTAAAGCAGAAAAAATTCAACTCCTCCCTATCGGACGGTGCCCAGATACGGAATGTCGAGCATCTTTTTTCGCACATGCCTATTGGCTACGAATCCGGGAGCTACGCGCGCTCTGTACCCTGCTTCAGGTGTTATGAGCGCACGCATGCTTGAGCCAAGGAACATCGTGTTGCGTCCGTACTTCCTATTTACTGCGTCCTGCGCAGAAAATGCGCTCTGTTTCGCCTCGGCTCCTGCGTACGCACCGAACAAGTCTGGCGTCGCAGAGCTTTTCGTTACAAGCGAGCGCAACGTAACGCCGGACGCTCTATACAAAACACCAGGAGCATAGACCCGGTTAAGATGCGGCTCGATGGCTGCAAGGATTTCCGGCGGAGCATCAAGCGCAGCCGGTAGGTCAAGCTGGACGCCGTGATACGTAAACTCCTGGGTCTTCAGGTAAAAACTAATCGCACGAGTCTGCATGCTCGAGCGACGAATCTTTGCGCACGCCGCTTCAACATTCTTCGAAAGCTGCGAGAGTATAAACGCACGGTCGCTTGAAGGCGGCGTAAACGTCCGCGTCTTCATAACAGAGTGCGGAAGCTCATGCACATCGCTAAACGATGAGAGGATTGCGTATCCTCTAAGCTCCAGCCAAGTATCGCGCACCGGCTTTGCAAACCGATGCTCCTTCAGCCATGCGTCTTCTTTTTGAATGAAGTCGAGCGCGGTGATCACTCCAAGCGAACGAAGCTTTGTCGAGAGCGCTCCTCCAAGGCCCCATATATCGTAGATTTCGGTATCCCCTAGCACCGACTCAATTGCGCTTTTAGGAAGCGGCGTGAACCCGTTGGGCTTATTTCGCTTCGATGCCACTTTCGCCAGAGTCTTAGACGATGCGAGCCCGACACCAAAGGTAATGCCGAGCGACTCGGTTAATCGGTGCTGTATCGCTCTAGCAATGTCCTCGTACTTCATGCCGTGCCGCTCTTCAAGACCTGTTATGTCTGCAAAACATTCGTCGATGCTGTACTCATGCACCCTGTCCGTAAACTCTCGTGCGATGGCGTACATGCGACGCGCATATATCGAATAAGCGGTGTAGTCTCCCGCAACAATAACTGCCTCAGGGCACGCACGCCGTATCTCCTGCATGGGCATGCCACGCGAAAGCCCGAGTGCCTTTGCTTCCTTTGAAAGTGATGTTGCGGCGCCCCGCTCTCCGCCGGTAACAACTGGACGCCCCTTAAGTCGCCAGTCTTTGGCCTGCTCGACGGACGCGAAGAACGAGTCGCCATCGAAATGCACGATCGCGCGCGGATACTCGCTATCCATACTTTCTAAACGTCGCGGTCACCCGCCCGATAATCTGTCCCTCCTTCGGATGTATGTCCGGGTATCGATCATTCGCGGCCTCAAGGTAGAACTTGTTTCCGCGCTTTCGTAGGTACTTGAGCGTATAGCCATCTTCCGTAAGCGCGACGACAATCTGCCCGGTCTTCACGTTGCTAGTTCGCTCGAACATCACGGTGTCGCCGTTGCGTATTCCCGCGTCTTCCATGGAGTCTCCTTCGACCGTGAGCAGGTATGTTGCGTTCGGATTGTCGATCAAGTATTCGCCGATACTCACTGTGTCAGCAAGCTCTTCCTCTGCAGGTGCTGCAAACCCGGCGCGAATGTGTCCGACCCGAGGAACAGCGAACAGTCCCGGCGCAGGGACCAATTTCCCGCTCGCGTCCTTTGCTACCAATCCCTCCTCTACCGCTCGCTCAGACACGTAAAAGGCAGAGCTGCGACTGCGCAGCGTAAACAATTCCATAATCTCCCGGATGTTGGGCATCCGCCGATGCTTTCTATAAAAGGAATGGAGCTTTTTCTGCCGCTGACTTGGTCCGGTACTCATTGGGTCTATAGTACTCGAACAATTGTTCGATACAAGCCCCGCCCTTTCGATTCGCTAGCCCGGAAAGATTTCGCGCATCATCTCCTCTCCCAGCGCTTCAAGGAGAGCGAGTGCTTCTGGCTGATCGCTTCCGTACGAACTCGAAAGTTTGGCTCGCTGGTTCTCCAGAAACGCTCGCGCACTTTCCTTATCATGGCCTTGCGGCTTAAACGTAACTCCCTTGTTGAGGATGTTCGCGATCTTAGGCATTGCCTTATCAACAACTTTCACAAAGCGTGCCTCGGGTGTGTCCCGCCTTTCGTAGGCCTCAATGGTTTCGCCAAGCCACGGAAGCTCCGCATCAAATTCTGAGCGAATACGCGTGAGCGCTGCCGCTTCTCGCTCGTCTTTTGTCTTGTGATCCGCCTCTGTAAATTGCGTATGCGACGTAACCGCATCCCCTGCATACACTTCAACCAGATCATGTACGAGCGCGAACTGCGCGATCTTCCCTATATCAAGATGTGGTGCGAATCTCTGCGCGAATGCGCATGCAGCAAGCCCGAGCATAACGGTATGGTCTGAATCAGACTCGAGCGTCTCTCCATCTGGATGACGAGTAACGCGGTTTGTGAGACCAAACGCAAACGCAAACACCCCGAGATCGATCATTGCCCGAACGGTCTCTGGAGAAAGTTCCGGCTTCTGCATACGCTAGCCTCCGACAAGAACCCTGAAGAGCGCTCGAATGAGTGCGCCAAACGGTGCGGCGAGGAAGTACGAAAAGAGGAACAGTATGAGGATGAGGGAGAAGATCCCGCCCGCATTAATCTTGTCTTCGAACTGGCGGAACGCGAGGGACATCTTGTATGGCAAGAGACCGCGCAATACCGTGTATCCATCGAGCGGAGGAATCGGAAGAAGATTGAAGATTCCGAGAGAAAGATTCACGAGCGTCACAATTGCAGCGAGCGCACCGAACTCGTTCAGGCCCGCGCCAATCGCTACGCGTGCAATAAGTGCAAACACAACGGCAAGCAGCAGGTTCGTGGCAACTCCCGCCGCACCAACGATAGCCTCGCCCCATCGCTGATTCTTAAGGTTGTAGGGATTGTACGGAACCGGCTTCGCCCAGCCGAATAGGAACGAAGAGTTTGTGAGCACGAGCACAGCTGGAATAAGAATGGAGCCGATTGGGTCTACGTGACGGACCGGATTCAGTGAAAGGCGGCCCTGGAGCCGCGCAGTAGGGTCTCCGAGCGCATTGGCAGCCCAGCCATGGGCTACTTCGTGGATTACCACCGAGAGGATGAGAACGACGACGGTAAAGATGGTGATTTCCATAGAAGAGTTGCCTAAAAACGTCTCATTATGCTAGCATGCGGGGACTATGGCACGCGAATGCGCAGTAACCGGAAAGTCGACCCAGATTGGCGGGCGGTACTCTAACCGTACCCGTGCAACGCAGTTCAACCCAACCGGTAAGGTCCGCCGCCAGGCGAACCTTCAGAAGCGCCGGATCTTTGTCCCTGAGCTCGCAAAGATGATCCTTGTCGACATCAGCGCCAAGGGCATGCGCCACATCAAGAAGAACGGCGCGTTCGCAACACTCAAGAAAGCAGGCGTCATTAAGTAGCCTCAACAAAAACACCCGGCGAAAATCGCCGGGTGTTTTTGTTTATTAGGAGAACTACGCCCCCTCCATTCCTGGAAGATAATTGAGCGGCATAACCTCAATTGATCCGCCCGGAATACCAAAGTGCGGATGTCCTACAAAGAGGTTCGCCGCCTCCTCATGCGACTCGGCCTCGATAATGGAGCACAGCATCACGTCGTTCTTGGTATCAGCAACACCGTCCGGAGTTATGCGCTTGGTCTTCCCGGTTCCCGCAGTCATCCCCACCATCGCGTCCTTGTGCGCTTCAGTCCATTCGTCCCACTCCTTTTTCATAGCGTCCTCCTCAACCTTTCGCTCCTCTTCAGGAGTTTTCATCCACTCTTCGAGTCCTGCCGCAGGGGCGAGGTAGAGAACAAGAAATTTGCTCATGCAATAAATCGTTAGTGATTAGTGCATGTAGTATACCTAACGCTGCCACACGCGAGCGCCGTCAGATACGAACGTAATGGTCCCCCTTTCAGCAGTCGACACTACACTCGCCCCAGATTCCTCGATGTTCGTGAGCACTTCTTCGTGTGGATGCCCGTACGAATTATCCTTTCCCGCCGAGACAACAACCGTCTCCGGATCAACAGCCGCAAGAAGCAGGTCTCCCGTGGAGGTTTTCGAGCCATGGTGCCCCGCTTTTAGAATGTCGCTTTTGAGTGTCGTACCGTATTTCGCAACAAGCCGATCCTCCACCCACATAGGCGCGTCGCCCGTGAGCATGAAGGCTGTGTCCTCGTATACGAGACGGACAATAACTGAAGCGTCGTTCGTCTCGCGCAGGCTCGCGACATTCTCTTCGGGATACAGAACGTCTGCATATACCTGATCCCCGAGGTGGAGTCGCATGCCCTGCCTCGCGGCAATGGTGCGAACGCCAGGCTCCAGCGCAAGCGACGCGGCAAATCGATCAACCTGACTTGATTCTGCTCCCCGCCCTGAAACAAGAACGGTTTCAACCGCGTAGCGAGCGAGTACGTCAGGGATGCCGCCGATATGATCCGCATCCGGATGCGTTGCGAGCACGATATCAATATCTCGATCGAGCGGTCCAAGTACGCGCGGAATCATGCGCACCGCTGCGCGATCCTTCCCCGCGTCTATAAGCATCGAAACTCCTGATGGCGTCTCTATGAGAATGGCGTCGCCCTGTCCCACATCAAGGAACGAGACGGTAAGGTTTGCACTGTCTGTACGGAATGCTTCGGCGAGAACGAATCCGTTCGCTACAACGAGACAAAGTGACGCAAGGAGGAGTGCCGCAGGAGGAATACGCGTTCGCATGTCTTCTTATCTTCGCACACAGAAGAAAGCCCCTGCACTCGTCGGGGGCTTTTAGTCACTTGTTACGCGAAAGTCATAAAGGTACTTGCCGTCACTGCTTTGGAAAACCTCGGCGCAAAAGCGTTTTCCTGAGAGCGCTCGAGGAATCCATATGGGGTCTGAAGCCAGCATGAGGTCGAACGGCAGCTGGTCGATTGGATACCACCAGACGCCACCGAAAGCCCTCATCTCTTCCGAGTCCTGGGGTTCTCCCGAAAACTCAGTTACGAGGTATACATGGACCACCCACACGGACCTGGCGCCCGTATAGAACGTGATGACTCCCACCTTGCCGTCTGCCAAGCCAGACGCAGCAACAGAAATTCCAACTTCCTTCTCTACCTCCTCTATCAGCGACTCCTCGACGGTCTGGCCTTTCTCGACCTTTCCTCCTGGTCCGTTGAGCGTTAGCTCGCCAATTTCTGTATTTTTGCGGATTCTCTGGCCGAGAAGCAGGTGCCCGTCGCGAACGAGGAGCGCAAGCGTGGCCGTCTTCTTGTGTACGGGCATGAAAGCCTCCTTTTCTTTCTCTGTGATACACCAGCCTCCCCGTTGGAGCAAATGAGCTTCAAAACGGTATACTACGACTAATCGTAACCTTGCACTCTCTATGACGTACACCGCCCGAACATTCGATCTTCCAAAACTATCTGGCTTATCGGAAGAGCAGATAACCGTACACCTCGGACTCTATGAGGGATACGTAAAACACACGAATCTTATCCTCGACACGATACAGAAGCTTCGGGAAGAAGATGCAGAGAAGAATGCGTTTCAGATTAACGAGCTCCGACGCAGGCTCGGGTTTGAGTTTGATGGCATGCGCATGCACGAGTATTACTTCGAGCAATTTGAGGGAGGCTCTACGAGCGCGAGCACTGACGGAACGCTCCATGCGCTCGCGAACACTAAGTACGGGAGCTGGGACGCATTTATTGCGCACCTCAAGGAAGTTGCCGGAACCCGCGGCATCGGCTGGACCGTTGTGTACTTCGACAAAGTTGCGAATACTCTGCACACCGCGTGGGTAGACGATCATCAACTTGGCCAGCTTTCAGGGCTTCCAATTATTCTTGCGATGGACATGTGGGAACACGCGTTTATGGTTGACTACAAGCCATCTGAAAAGAAAAGCTACGTAGACGCATTCCTGGCAAATGTGAACTGGTCTGTCGCGGAAGCACGACTCGCTGATAGCGCGTAACTTAAGACTTGAGTGGACGAGGCGACTGCACTGAAGCAGTCGCCTTTTTCACAACGTACACAAGGCCGAGGTACGCCAGCACAACCGCTATGAACGGAAACTCAGGCACAACCAACGAAGAGGCTGGAAGTTCGCTTCCTATACGCGCTACTTCGACAATGTAAGAAAGAAGCAGATGAGCCGGGAGTCCAATAATCGGGGCGAGAAAGGGAGAGACTATGCCGGCAATTCCTGCTATGGCTGAGAGCGCCATTGCTAGAGGGACCGCAGGCAGCACGAGAAGATTCGCAGGGAACGAAACTATAGACAGTAGTCCTGTCTGATACAAAAGCAGCGGAAGTACGGCCACCTGCGCGGCAATAGTAGCAGCAACTAACTCACGCCAAAATTCACTTTTAATCCATGCGAGCCGCGCTGCAATGAGTGGTGCGCCGATAATGAGTCCGAGCGTAGCGATAAATGAAAGCTGGAATCCAGGATCGTAAACAAGCAGCAGTGGATTCAATACAAGCATAATCATTCCCACAACTAGAAGCGCCCGCACTACGGCGTATGTTCGTCCCGTCGCTCGCGCAAGAAGGGCGAGTCCAGCCATAAGCCCTGCGCGAACACTTGCGCTGCCTGCGCCTGCCGCAAGCACGAAGAGCGCGATGGTAATGCCTGCAGCAATCGCTGCGGTGCGTCGCGGCAGAAAAGACAAACCGCGCAACACGCCCTCGGCGACGAGCATTACGTTATATCCGGAAAGCACTACGATATGAACTAATCCAGCGACAATAAACGCATCGAGTAATGAGTCCCCAAGACCCTGCTTCCCTCCTGTTATAAGCCCTGAAGCCAGCGATGCGCCTGGCTCTGGAAGCGCTGTAGACAAGCCCTCTTGAAAGCGCTGCTTTAAAAACAACAAGCCACCCATAACTGATGCCTGCACTCCCTTTGGAGGCGCCAAAGATTCTAGGCGCGCACGTTCTACAAGCGCATGAATTCCATCCTTCTCTAGAAAGCGGTCGTAGCGAAACGTCCTCCCTGTATCACCCTCAAACGACTCCGGTAGTGCGAGTGTTCCTAATACAAGGACCTCTTCTCCATACGCAACAATTGGATACAAAGGTGCAACCGCAAGCACACGTGTGCTTGCACCTCCACGCGTAACTTCGAGCGTAACGCGCTGAGTTGTCTCTCGTATATCAGGTTCTGCTGCAACCCAACCTTCAAGCGCTATCTCAGTACCAATAAGCGGGACGTAGACGCTAGGAAGCTGCGTATCCGCAAGCATGGTGCGCCCTGCGCCAAGTACCGCCCCAAGAAGAACAGCTGCAACCATAAGATATGCAGCGCGCTGTTTTAAAGAGAATGCATACAAAAAGATCGCTGCGAATAGTATGCCCGCCAAAAGAATTGGCCAGGGGAAAAAGAAAAGCGAGCGGCAAAGTATGCCGCTCGCAAATCCCAGAAAACCAAGGAGGAGCATTTTGCTCATGCTCGTATGATATCAGCCTTCGGCGTGAGTCTGCGCCTGCGCGCAATGCGCGCCTGGAGCGGAAGCGGAAACTCGTGCGTCTTCCAACGCCCTTCAGCCTGACGGCGCGAGCTCTGCGTACCGTGCTTAGATCGGAGATTGATCTGTTCCCCGATCTTTTCGATGCGCATGTGCACGCTCTTGCCTTCGGGCGGATAGAACACCACGGTCGAAGATGGCATTTTTGGACCGACGTACACGTCCCTGAATCCGCACGGCTGCACGAACTGATGTTCCCAGATCGCCATTGCTTGTTCTATAGCGTCGCCGTAGCTGAGGTCTTCGTCCACGAGCGTGAGGTCAACGACGAGCGCATCTTCCACTTCCTCGCGGTGCAGCCGAGAACGAAGGAACATCTCGAAGGTTTGCTTGAGACGTCTCTGCTGCCTGGTTAATTTTTGTATTTGATTAGCCAATGTACACTCTCCCAGAACACGAAAGCCGGCTTGCGCCGGATCTGCTTTTTACCCTACTCGCTTCATGTGAGTGAGTCAAACTCCCCTGTCCATCGCCTCATTTGCAAGGCGATCAGCATCTGCATTTTTGTCTCGATACACGTGGTCGTAGGAAATTGAGCGGAATCGCTGCGCTACATCTTTCGTTTCTGCTGCGAGTACTTTAAGTCCCTCATTCTTCAGCTTCCACTCTCCACGCATCTGTCGCACCACAAGCATGCTGTCCATAAACACCGCAACATCCGCCTCAGCTACTTTTGACTCCAGCATCTCCGAAAGCTTTTCGAGTCCGCGCAGCACTGCCGTGTACTCGGCAACATTGTTTGTTGCGGTACCAAGAAACTCGGAGACTGTTGCCACTGTTTCTCCTGACTCGTTTCGTATAATTGCTCCTGATCCAGAAGGGCCAGGGTTTCCGCGAGAGCCGCCGTCGGCATATATCGTAAAGCGCATAGAAGGTAGTATACCGGCTAGAGCTTAATCGACACGATACGCAGCCGCATCGGCTGACCCCGCGTAAACGTGTCTTCTTCAACGTTAGCAAGCAGTCCTATGCGCTGTCCTTTCTCTAAACGCTCTGCAGTCTCTCCAAGCTGCCGCTTTGCGTAGAACGTCATTGCTTCTATGGGCGGCTCTGGAAATTCTTCGTGTCCGCGCCCAATCGCGAGACGCAAATGCTCTTCCGCCTTTCCGAACCATGACACCTGCTCAATGCGCACGTCATGAAACGCAATCGCAGGCCGAGGATTCCCCATACCAAACGGTGCGAGCTTCTTCATCGATCGCAACAGTTCTTTTGTAACCGCTTCAGGAGAAAGCACTGCATCGGCCTTTGCTTCTTCGGCAGTATCCTCTGCGGGGAGTGAGAGGAGCGCTGCAGACAGCCGCTCCTCGAGATCAAACACAGCAGACGGCGCAACGGAAAATCCTCCCGACGCTTTATGTCCGCCAAACGATAAAAGTGTGTCTCCTGCTGCCTGCATAAGGTGCACCATGTTCGCGCCTCCTGGGCCACTGCGGCACGAGCCCTTTACGCTATCGTTCCCTTCGCGTCCCCAAAGAAATACCGGCCGGCCGTACTCTTCTGCTATTCCGTTTGCTACAAGACCGAGAAGTCCCGGACGCCAGTCGGGGTCGCCCATGGCGATAACTGGTGAAAGTGACTCGCCTTTGCTTTTGCGCTCCAAAAGCCGCTCATGGACTGCACGTGTAATACTGCCTGCCGTTGCACGGCGAGAGCGATTGAGCGATTCAAGCTTGCGGGACAGTTCTTCTGCCTTTGTCTCGTCCGTTGTTGAGAGCAATTCGAACGCATCTCTCGGGTCGCCCATGCGTGACGCAGCATTTACTCTCGGCGCAAGCATGAAACCGACATCGTCCTCCGTTATCTTCTTTTGGTCGACTCGAGCTTGGCGGCAAAGTTTCTGGAGACCAAGTCGCGGAGATTTCCGCATTACCAGAAGGCCATAGGAAGCAATCACCCGATTCTCTCCCGTAAGAGGAACCATGTCAGCAATTGTTGCCATACCCGCCATATCTAGCAGCCACTTCTCCCAGCCTTCGGGAATCTGATCGCGACCCGGGAAACCGTGCGTGAGTGTTGCGCACACGAGCTTCCATGCAACTCCTGACCCGCACAGGCTCTTATACGGATACGTTTCATCCTCTCGCGCATTCGGGTTAAGCACCGCGAACGCAGGCGGGAGTCCGCCCTCTGCAGGAAGATGGTGGTCGGTCACGATAACCTCCATGCCCAGATTGTTCGCAGCCTTGATTGCTTCAACATCGGTAATTCCCGAGTCCACCGTTACAACGAGCGACACACCTTGCTTAGCGAGCGCCTCAAGACCCGCCACGTTAACTCCGTAACCTTCGTTATGGCGATGTGGCACGTAGTTCACGAAGTTTGCTCCCGCCTTCTTCAAGAAATCGTGTAACAGCACTCCTCCTGGAATGCCGTCGCAGTCGTAATCGCTCCATACGGCAATCTTTTCGCTCTCGGCGATTGCTTTTGCAAGCCGCGCCGAAGCCTTCGGCATATCAACCATAAGCATGGGGTCGTGGATATGTTCGTCGTACGAAGGCGAGAGAAACGCCTCCGCTTCTGCCTCATTCGTTACGCCTCTGCGCGCGAGAAGCGCCGCGGTAAAGTCATCGTACGCACGTAGCGCTTCCCGGGTCGTTTCGTCTAGTGGATCGTGGAGTGGAAACATTGTCCGCGCATTGTATCAAAGTTAGTTCGCGGTATTCTTATACCTATGGAAGAGACTGTTTTTATGAAGATTGTTCGCAGGGAAGTTCCTGCAGATATTGTCTATGAGGACGAGCACACGCTTGCCTTTCTTTCGTCAGGGCCTGTAGAGCCGGGACATACGCTTGTCATCCCTAAGACGCCGTTCCGCAACATTTTCGATATCGATCAGGAGACTTTCGCACACGTTATGGAAACAGTTCGGAAAATCTCACCCGCGGTGCGTGACGCCGTTGGCGCAAAGGGCGTGCACATAAACTCGAACCACGAGCATGAAGCCGGGCAAGAGGTTTTCCATCTGCACATGCACATCATTCCGCGACACAGCTCAGAAGACTTCGATTTCTGGGAAGGAGGCTCGTACGGCGAGGGCGAAGCTGCTGCTGTTGCTCAAAAAATTCGCGACGTACTCGCTTAACGAAGGACTTGCAGTCCCGGGAGCGTTCCTTTGGCGAGGAAGTCGAGCATTGCTCCTCCGCCGGTTGAGATGAATGAAAAGTCTTCTGAAAGCTCGAGCGACTCAATGGCAGCTATCGTGTCTCCCCCTCCCACAATTGAATACGCCGTGGAGCTCGCAACAACTTGTGCGAGCGCTTCCGTGCCCTCAACAAACCCGTGTTCGTAATTTCCTAAGGGGCCATTCCAAAGAATGGTCTTTGCGTTTGCTGCATACGCAGCGAGCATTGCGATTGTTTTGGGTCCGTTATCAAGGATTGCCTCGTCTGGAGCAACTTCCTGGATCTCCGCTATCCTTCCCTCTTTCCTGCTCTTCCCTAGTGGTGCAACAACATAATCAAGTGGAAGAAGTAGTTTTCGATTTCCAAGCAGCGCCTTTAGTTCTGTTCTGTTTGCACCCGAGACTAAGGACTTACCCACCGGCCGTCCCGCCGCCTGCATAAGATCATTCGCGAGCGCGCCTCCTACGAACACACGATCATACGAACTCAGAAGCTTCTTGAGGACGGGCTGCTTCGTGGAGAACTTGGCGCCACCAACTATAGCGAGCGATGGTCGTTTCGGCGTTAAAGCCTTCGAAAGCTCTTTCACTTCCGCTTCAACGCGCAGCCCTGCATAGCTTGGCAAGAATTCTGGCACCCCGATAACTGACGCATGGAGCCGATGGCATACATCAAATGAATCCTGTACGAAAACGTCCCCCAGGTCCGAAAGCGCCGCAGAAAATTCTTTGCTATTACTCTCTTCTCCCTTGCTGCGCCTGAGGTTCTCAACCATAAGAACGCCCCCGGGAGACAACGCACGTGCTGCTGCACGCGCAGTAGAGCCCGTTGAGACAGGGCAAAATTCCATGTCCGGAATCCAGCGACGCATTGCTTCATACATTGGACGGAGTGTCTCGGTTCCCGCTCCGCTTATGTGGCCGATGAGAATAACCTTCGCATGACGGGAGCGGAGGTATTCAATTGTTGGAAGCGCCGCGCGCAAACGGAAGTCATTCGTCACGACACCGTTCTCTGCTTCTGCATTGAGTGCAGCGCGCACAAGCACCGGAATGCCTTCAAGTTTTTTAATGTCACGTACTGTGCGCATAGCTCTCAGTATAGAGGATGCGCGCTAGAGACTTGGACGTATGGTCTCAAACCAAAGTCGATACCCTTCCGACGATGGATGCAGTCCGTCTTTGGCGAGGTATATGTCCGGTCGCTTATTGATCTCCTCCGTTGCGGGCGCGTTTCCGAAGTTTACATACGTAACGCCAGTTTCCTCAGCAACACGCGCAAACGCATCGTGGTACTCCTTGTTTAACTTCGTATGGAACGGTCGGACAGGAAATGGGAACAGTGTCGCTCCGCCCACATCCCCTGCAGAAATAATAACGACGCGCTCAGCAGGAGGAAGCGCAGCAATAGCGGCGCGAAGTTCTTCAGCAGCACTTTCTGCGCTCTGGAAGCGAATAATGTCGTTGCCGCCCGTCTGAATAAGTATTAGTCGATACTGACTAAATTCGGCCTTTACACTCTGCGCCGGAAGCTCTTTAGTGCGTGCGCCAGAGCGGGCATAATTCTCAACCGCTGTCGCATCAAGATACTTGCTTACGCGCCCTGCCACACTTTCCTCAGGAGACGCGGCTCCTATACCTACCGCGGTACTATCGCCAAGCACAAGAACTGCTCTCTCGTCAGTCCCGACTTTCTTGTATGGCTCTGTTGAGCCAATAATTTTCTTTGAAACTTGTACAGTGAGGTAAAACGTAATTCCCCAATAGAGCACAACAGCGATTAGAAGCGCACCGAGTATGAAAAGAATGATGCGCATAGATAGAATCTTTTAGTGCGAATATACGCACAACACCGTGAAGGGAGTGTTAGGACACTGCCTTCACCAATGCAGAAAACGTTGCTACATCTGTCGATGCGCGGCCAACGAGAAACCCGTCTATTCCTGATCCTCCCGCAAGCGCACGAATATTCGTAGGCTCTACTGACCCGCCATATAGAATGCGCACCTTCAAGTTTGCGCGCCCAGGCATAAAGTCCGCAAGCACCTTGCGTATATAGAGCGTCATTTCGCTGAGATCCGTTGGGGTTATTGCCTCGTTACCCGACTTCCCAATAGCCCACAACGGCTCATATGCGATGACGGTTGCCAGGCGCTCTTTTGGCGTAAGAACAGAGAACACCGCACTCACCTGCCTGCGGATGTGCTTCAAGTACTCCGCTTCTGCATCGCGCTCTTGTTCTCCTACACAGAGGATGGGAACCATTCCGTGCGCGAGTGCGTGGCGTGCTTTCTCTACAATTGTTTCGCTCGACTCTCCGCGCGCCCTGCGCTCCGAGTGTCCCGCAATCACGTACCGAACTCCGAGCTCCTTGAGAAGACCTGCAGTTACCTCTCCGGTCTCAGCGCCCCCAACCGTTACCGAGACATCTTGCGCCCCAAGCTCTACCCCTCCCTTCACGGGCTTTGCGGGAGCAAGCATTCCTATATAGGGAAGCGACGGACAGACCACGATCTCATGGTCCCCTTTCGTAGCGAGGCGCTTCGCACTTGCGTAGAGTGCTTTTGCTTTTATCTTTGATTCTACGTAGGCTTTCCAGTTTCCGACGATAAGCATGGCTAAATCGTAGCACGGGCACAGAACGCCCTTTCTACTGTTCGCGCCACTCGACGAACTCGAAGTCGCTTGATGTCTGGGGTGTAAAGGGCGGAGGGTCTGTTGAAAGCTTTCTATCAAATGCGTCGATACGAACGTCATATCCAGCACCCTGCCCAGATCCACAGTTGGGGCCGATCCATTGTGTTCCGGTGCGGAGATTGGAAACAGTTGTGCCAAGGATTGTGAGCTGCCCCCTCGGCTCATACACCGTACTGCAACCGCTCCCGGGACCGGTTGAATTTCTCCAATAGAAGTTTCGCCCGAACGCGCCTCCCTGCGCTACGAAAATTCCATTCAGCGTCATGTTGTACGGAGAATTCGGCGTGATAAGAACATTGTTCTCGGCGATAACCGTTAACCCATCCGAGCCGTCAGTTGCTGCATAGGTAATATTCCCAGGAAGCATTACGTTAGGTGCTACACCGGTTGTTGTGATGTTAGCAGCAACAACAGTTACCTTCCGATCAACCACGCCATCAATCCATACATGGTCCTCAACGAAAATTAAACCGCAGTTAGAAGGTAGCGTAAGCGTGGTTAGGAAGCTTTCACTGGCAATAAGCGTACGGTCAGGGAGCTCTTCTCCATTTTCCGCAGCATTGATCTGCGTAGACGGCAACGAAACAGTGTTAGTTACCCGACGAACTGTAACGGTTCCGTTTCCGTTAAACGTTAGTCGGTAGCCGTCCCAGTAATTCTGATGAAACTTGTTATTGCTGCTGCTAAACCTAGAGTAGTACGTGCCATTGGCAATTGCTTTCGTTTTAAGACTTGAAAAGTCAGCCGCAATTCCCGCGAAGTCGACCTGCGGCACGGGATATTCCCAAAGCCCCTGATTCGCTCCTGCACCAAACACACCCGGCCTGTTCTGAGTTGGACTGCACCCGAAGCCCGAGCCGCACGACCATGTTTCTACGGAGCTCGTAACCGGCGAATTTCCTGTACCGTCCATGCGGATTCCTCCGTTGGAATGATAGGGCCCTAAAATAACGCGGTCCGGTCCTGCCCACACCGCACTATTGAGTATGTAGGAGAAGCGAGCAACGGTAGGCTGCGCATACCGGGCAGTAATAGTTTTTGAAATCGTTGGATCTTCTTCCGGTCTTCCGGTAGACGTTATATCTATCGACGTAATCGCGCCGCATGATGAATTCCCCGCTACCGAAAGCTCAAACGTTCCCGCTTGTCCCCCTTCAGGATCTGCATAGGGAATGGTGTAGGGTCCCGGCTGTCCGGTGCCGTTGGTAAGGTCGGTTGGATAGTGCGCAAGAAACCACCGGTAGTACTCAACACCCGCCTCTGCAATAGCGAGCGCGCGCGCATTTGCAGTTGCGTTCGTCTGAATTTTGCTTTCCGTTAGTACATAGCCGGAAAGCGCACCGAGCACCGTCAAGAATATCGCCCCGAACACTATGGCGAGAAGCATGAGATAGCCGCGAGGTGCGCGAGGAGAAATCATTGATCACGTAGGTTACGAAGCGTTGCCGACCCCTCAATGGTAACAATGTTTGGGGCGCGCAGTGGATTAATATCGACATCAAAGCGCGCACGCACAGTTCGTACTGCCGCAAGATCGACCGGGGTGACGGTCTCGCTGCCGCTCTCGGTAAAGTAGCGAAAGGCCGGAGTGGTGGGAGTATTTGAAATCCATTCCGTAATAGTGGTTATAGTTTCTGGCTGGCCCGCATATGAGGCCGGATTTCCGGTTGCCTCCGTTATACCCCGATACAAAGTCCTGTTCGCTATGAAAAGGCGCACGCGCTCAATACTCTTGTCTGCATCCGTGTCGCTATAGAACGTTATGCTGGACGTTGCGGCTGAAAGAAGCGGATAGTTTCCATCTTCCCCGTACGACGCTTCACGTAGCATGGCGATTGATTCACTCACGCCGCGGCTCGCACTTCCGCTAGCGCTCGTCGCCTCAAGTAGGTAGGCGTTTGAACGATAGAAGTACGTGATCATAGACAAGAGCGCGAGGCCTACGGTGGTGGTGATTCCCACAACCACCAGTACTTCAACGAGCGTAAAGCCACGATTCATAGCTCTCATTCTACGATAAGTACGGCTTCCGTCGTGCTTCCGGGCTCAAGGGTAAAGGTTGCCGGACCTGGTGGATCTATAAGGTCAAACCCACTAAGCACGAGCGTGTACACGTCCCACTCAACTGGAAGCGTCCATACTCCCAGTGCGTCAGTGGTTGAAGAGATGGTGGTTTTGAAAATTGCACTTCCGCCTCCAGTTGATCCCCTTTTCTTGTCGCCCGTAATCGTAAACGGAACATTGGGAGCAGGAATAGGACCTGCGGTTGCATTGACTGTCCAATCAAGAAGTTGGGGTGCTACTGAGGGGACCTGCGTTGAAAGTTCTCCTGCAAGAATCAGAGAAGGATACGTGGTTGTTGAAAGACCCGTCAGCGATATTGGCGAGGAAGTGAATCCTGCGCCGTTTCCCGGAAGGAGGCTGTCAGGAATGACAGCTCCTCCCTCATCTAGCACACGCACTCTTGCTGCAGTACCTGAAGGAAGCGCGCTCGCAAACGATATGTTCTCCCAAGTAACGAGGTATGGATGAGTGATGAGCGTGCTTCTAAACGAACCCGGCGTTATGTACGCAGCGAGCATGTCCTGTACAAGCGTCACTGCCCCGCCCTGCAGCACGACGTTTGTCATATTGGTTACACGAGCGGCAGAATCAAACGTGTCCGCAGTTGAAGTTGCTGAAACCGGGAAAAAAGTAGCGATTGAAAATGTGGAGAGAAGGTCTATGGCAAACGTGCTTGCTGTAGTTTGATTAACTGCAACCGTAAGGTGTCCGGGTGTAGGGCTTTGGTTTTCGGAGTCCTGGTCATAGGTATTCGCAGTGGAATATCCATCCTTCGTAACCGTTATCTGATAGTCGGTTGATGTCGGCGCCCCGGGAAACAGCGCAGCTCCGTCGATGTTCGTAAACGTCGTTACATCCACGGTAGGAGAAAGGCTTGGGTTTACGACACGCACTGAGGCGCCTGCGACGGCCAGACCTGGCGCATTCACGACATTTATACGAAGCGTTCCTCCGCCTGTTGTTGATTCAATCGATGGCGGCACCACGTTTGAAACAATCGCTACTTCCCGCTCCTCTTCCCGAAAGAGGTATGTCACCGTGACACGCACACGCTTGTAGTCAGTGGTGATGCTGTTGCTGTCGGACGACCCGAGCCCATCTTTAGGATCGTCGACGTACTGCACAAGAGTGCGCACCACGTAGGGAATGCCATTCATCGTTGTTGTCGCGTACTGCGCAACGGGGCCTGCAGGAATACCACCCACCGTTCCTACAGTGTCATAGGAAAGCGACCTGATGTATTCCATCTGCGTCGTTCCCACCGCAGTTGCTCCTGCTTTGAGCTTCGCTGCAGACGACACGAGTAGCGACGTGCGTAAAAGTCCGAGAAGCGCAACGAATACGATGAGCACGAGCGCAGACCCAACAACAGCGTCCACCAATCCCATGCCGCGCGATGCGTTCATATATAGGATGATACCGCACCAATAAGAAGAAAGACTGCACGGTACGTACCGCGCAGTCCCAGACGTCGAGCTTATAGCCACTCCCGCGGATACTCTTCCGCAGCAATGCCCAGCTCGCTAACAAAACTTCGCTCCCAGCGCGCACCTCGCGATTCCTGCCAACCGGGCAGAAATAGCGTGCGCGACACATGTCCGCACTCAAAGATCCTGCGATAGAAAACCTCGAGTATGTCGACGCAGTATTCCTTTCCGTCGTGATGGTCCGTAATCCGAATGATCGCTCCCTGAAACGGAATTTGGTTAAAGACGCGGAGTCCTTGGCGCTCTGCCTGCTCAATAGCTCGGCTGAATTGCGCCATGTTCTCCTCAAGTGAACCGAGCCCGCCTGTGGTCATCGGCCCACAAATCTGTACGATTTCCTGCTCGGGATGCCTCATTCGTTCGAGAATGGTGACGCCGACGTTCCCAAGACCCCGAAGAGTCTTGACCCTTTGCAGGCGTCTCCGTTCTGTCGGTGTCCAGTATCTGGGGTCCACACTTCCCTCCCTGTAGGTTTTCAGTTCCTTCGCTAGGGTACTGGCTTCGCCAGCAGCTGTCGAGCGATCCCTATCGCAACTCGAATGGCATCAACTCAATGCCCGGCTCTTCGTTTGGATGTGCTGCCCGCACCTGGCGTACAACTTCCTCAACCTGATCTTCCGCGCACCATGTTTGAATCTGTACTGCAGGCACTTTATCGAGCTCAAACTTCTCCCCCACCGCAGGATCAGATCCGGCCTCTGGCTCAAACTGTGCTTCGCCCTTCGTTACGAACTGGCACTTCGTATAGTTCCCGAGCTTTCCAGCACCCGCCTCTGCAAGCGCTTTACGCACGGACTCCTCGTGACTTGCTTGTACAATGACTGAAACTTTAATTGCCTTCATACCTGAAGTCCTAGATCTTATCGGATAGCGAGTAGATCGGCGTAATCATCGCCATAGCGAAGATACCCACGGCCCCGCCGATAAAGAGCATGAGCAAGGGCTCAATAATTGTTGAAAGGTCCTTCGTGCGCTCCTCCACATCGAGCTCGTAGTACTGCGCAACCTGGCCGAGCATATCGGCAACTTTACCGGTCTCCTCACCAACAGCGATCATGTCGCCCATAAATACCGGATACAGTTTTGAATTCTCACTGAAAGAAATGGAAAGTGTCTCTCCTTTGCGCACGCGCTCTTCTGCTTCGCGAATAACTTTTCCAAAACTGTTGTCGCCAGTAACTTCTCCTGCAATCTGGAGCGCAGTAAGCATCTCCACACCAGACGAAAGCAGCGAAGACATTGCGCGTGCTGCGCGGGCGCTCATAGTCTCGCGCACGAGCTCGCCGATAACCGGCATGCGCAGTGAAAGCCAGAGCGTAACTTTTGCCCCAAGCTTCGAGCGCAAGAACAGCATGAGTCCGCCAAATATTCCAAGAAGAAGACCGAGCGTCAGCAGCGCGTTCCCGGCCATGAAGTCGGAGGTTTCGATAATCACGCGCGTTGCCGTTGGGAGCTCAACGCCAAGCTCTTTAAACGTGTTCGAAAGTGTTGGCACGACGTAGATCATCATGAGCACACCGATGATTACGATTGCCGAAAGAATGATCGAGGGATAAATCATCGCACCCTTCACCTTTTTCTGAAGCGCATGTGCTTTATCCATCTGCCGCGCCACTACCGCAAGCGAGTCAGCTAATGTTCCTGATTCTTCGCCTGCTTTAGTCATGGCTATGAAAAGCTTTGAGAACACCTTCGGGTGCTTCGCAAGTGCCTCATGGAACGAAGATCCCTTCTTCACTTCATCCTCAAGATCAATCACGATCTTTTTCAAATACTTGTTTGTTGATTGGCGCTCGATAACGGAAAGTGCGCGTGTAAGTGTAAGGCCAGCAGCGATCATCGCTGCAAGATTCTTCGTAAAGTTAATCTTCTGTTCGGTCTTCACGCCTGAGCCGAACGTTACCTTCGTCCACGCAGGCATTGAGCCTCCGCCTTCTGCGACAGACAGAACAGTCGAACCCTCCTTTTCTGCCTGCTCATACACCGCAAACCGAGATGCTGCTTCGACAACCTGCGTTGATTCTTCCCCTGCGGCAGTCTTGGTAGTTACGCGAAATTTCATAAGAGAATCCTAGCACGCACATAAAAGGAAAAGGCCGGAACTCTCAAGAGAGTCCCGGCCTCGGCGCGCTAAGCGCGCGCCCGTGCCTTAAGCCACAGCCGGTCGAAGCGACCGCGCGTGAAGGCGAAGAATGCCATCACGAGAATGGCGGCGGCGACCGCTGCGATGTTGCTGAAGGACTCGAGCGTCCTCACCAGCACGAAGAACGCGCCCGCGGCCAGCCAACCCTTGGCCACAGGGTCCGTCCACTGGAGACCGAGCAGGAGACAGCAGATCCCGAGCACGACGACCAGCACAACCCAGAGCGTCGCCGGATCCGCGAGCGGAAGCCGGGTGGCGATGAGCCAGGCCACGACCGCGACAACAGCGGCGTAGAAAATGTTCTTGCGAATGTTCATAAAACCCTCCCAGTGCTGCTTGTGACACCATGTCACCTATTCAGCATCTATGCGCACCCTACACCAATTCTCATTATTCGGAAACCGCTCTCAATACTTCTTCAATACTCGTAATGCCGCGCGCGCTCTTATAGATTCCGTCTTCGAGCATGGTAAGCATTCCCTCCTTTCGAGCCTGCGCCTCAATAGCATCAGTAGTTCCGCTGTGGAGAATAATGTCGCGGATGGTTGGAGAGACCGAAAGAACCTCGTGAATGCCGATGCGTCCTGAATAACCGTCTTCGCACTGTGCGCTCGGCTTTGGCCCGTGGAACGGCACGTTATCAATCTTAGTTCCCTCCTTTACGAGCTTCTCGTCAGTGAGCGCCTTGAGTACAGAATCAAACTTCTCTTCCGAAGTAACTTTTGCGCGCTCCTCCTTATCAAGCGGGAACTGCTCTTTGTCGTCGCAGAGTCTACGTACGAGACGCTGTCCCACGATCACGCGGAGTGTTGAGACGAGAAGGAATGGTTCCACACCCATATCCATAAGACGCGGGATGGCGCCTGCCGCAGAGTTCGTGTGGATGGTTGAAAGCACAAGGTGTCCGGTAAGTGCAGCATTAATCGCAAGCGATGCCGTTTCACCATCACGGATCTCTCCCACCATGATGATGTCCGGATCCTGACGCACGAGAGAGCGAAGTCCATTGGCGAAGGAGAAACCGATCTGCGGATTAACCTGCGTCTGATTAACGCGTTTCATCTGATACTCGATCGGGTCTTCAATCGTTGAGATGTTAACGTCCGGCGTATTTAAAATATCGAGCACGGTATAGAGCGTCGTGGTCTTTCCCGAACCGGTAGGTCCTGAGATGAGAATGAGTCCCGTGGTCTGCTTTGTTGCTTTGTGAATCCGCTCCATGGAGTCGCCATGGAACCCGAGCACGTCGAGCGTAAAGCCTTCGCCAGTCTCGCGCAGAAGACGCATAACAATCTTTTCCCCGAAATACGTCGGCAGCATCGAGACACGGAACGACACTTTGTCAGTCTCCGTCTCCATCTTGAAGCGACCGTCTTGTGGAAGACGCTTCTCGTCGAGCTTCAGGTTTGCAAGCACTTTGATGCGCGCAGTAATACCCGGAGCAGCAGTGCGCGGAAGCGTCATGGCGTCGTGCAGCACACCATCGATGCGGTAGCGCACGAGTACTTCCTGCTCCATTGGCTCGATATGAATATCGGACGCCTTTTGAATGATGGCGTGTCGCAGAAGCGTATCAACGATGCGCACAATCGGCAGGTCTTCTGCCATCTTCTTAAGGTCCTCGCCCGAAGCATCGTCTCCCGGCTGTCCGTCCTTTATAAGGTTAATACGCCCAGCTTCAGTTGTGATCAGGTCGCCGAACTCTTCCTTGAGTGATTTCTGGTACTGCAGCAGCACGCTCTTGAGCGACTCGTCGTCGGTAAGACGCGGAAGAATCTTGAGCCTCGTCTTCTTGCGGACCGAGTCAATCGCAGGAAGGTCTTCCGTATCGAGCATCGCCACTTCAAGCGAGTCACCATCTTTCTTGTACGCAACAATCGAGTGCGTGCGTGCGATAGGCTCTGGGATAAGCGAAAGAATGTTGAGATCAATCTTCTTATCCTTCAGATTTACGAACGGGATGCCGAGCACGTATGCCTTGATGCGGCGGAGCGAGTCAGAGGAAAGAAGTCCTTGTCCAATGAGTATGTCTCCAACAGATTGGCCGCGACGCTTCGCTTCCTCTTCTGCAGCGTCAACATCCTTTCGAGAGACGAGTCCCGAGTCGAGAATAAATTCCTTAAGTTCGCTTTCAGATACTTGCATGCCGCGTGTTACCAAAAGTATAACGCGTTGCGCGCTAATCACGGGCGGGCTTCTGTCTGGTACGGGGAAAGAACATATCCTCGCGAAGTTACTAAGCGTCTGCTCACCACATCGAAATTTGAATCCTAAGTTCGCCTTCAGCGATGACTCCTTCATTGACGCAACACCTATATATGGTATCTTTTGACTATCTGGAATGTCCGCACCCGCGGGCATTCTCTTTTAAAGAGAGGCCGGATGCGTGCGACAATCAACCTTATATACGGTGCGAACAACTAAATAGAGAGCTTATGTTGGATCTCAAAACAATAAACCTGGTGCTCGGAGAGTTCGAAGAACGCGGCATCTCCAAAGAAACGATGATCGATGCCATTGAGCAGGCGATGGCAACGGCCTATAAGAAGGAGTACGGAAAGCGCGGCCAGGTGGTACGCGGCATGCTCGACATGAACACGGGCACCATTACCTTCGAGCAGGTAAAGACCATCGTGGACGAAACCATGGTTCGCTTCCCCGAGGAAGGCGAGGAGATCAACGAGCTCCCCGCACATCATCCTCACTTTGATCGCGAGGAGGAGGTCGCTGAAGGCGAGCTCCCCCGCTACGACGCTGAGAAGCACATGCTTCTTGAAGACGCACAGCGCATCAAGCGTGGCGCTGAGCTTGGCCAGGAGATTATCTTCCCGCTTGAGCCTCAAGACGACTTCGGTCGCATTGCTGCACAGACTGCTAAGCAGGTGGTGATTCAGAAGATCCGTGAAGCTGAGAAGCTTTCTATCCTCGACGAGTTCGGCCATAAGAAGGGCGAAATCGTTACCGGTATCGTGCAGCGTGCAGAGCGTGGCGCAATCTTTGTCGACCTCGGTCGTGCAACCGGTATCATCCCGTACGAGGAGCAGATTCCCGGCGAGCGGTACCGACCAGGAGAGCGCATCAGCGCATACCTCTACGCGGTTGATGAAGGATTCCGTGGCGTATACCTTCGTCTTTCACGAAGCCACCCACGCTTCCTCACTCGCCTCTTTGAAATGGAGGTGCCTGAGCTTGCGGCGGGATCTATTGAGATCAAGGGTCTTGCACGCGAACCAGGAAGCCGCACGAAGATCGCTATTTCTTCAAACGATCCGCACGTAGATCCGGTTGGTTCGCTCGTGGGCCAGCGCGGCGTCCGCGTCTCTACCGTCATGGCAGCCCTTGGCGGTGAGCGCATCGACATCATCGAGTGGTCCGAAGATCAGGCAGCCTACATTAAGGAGTCCCTCTCCCCTGCTACTGTTATCGACGTTGAGCTTAAGGAAGAGGAGCGCCGTGCAACCGTAACCGTATCTGAAGACCAGCAGTCGCTCGCGATTGGCCGCGGCGGACAGAACGTGCGCCTTGCAGCAAAGCTCACCGGCTGGAACATCGACATCATGTCGGTTGGCGGCGAAAGCGTCGGCGCAGCAGACGGCGAGACTGCAGAAGCAGCTCCTGTAGCAACGGACGAATCAGTTGCTGCAGCAGATAATGCCGAGGACATGGATCCTGCAGTTGCTGCGGGGATTGATCCTACGGAAACTGAATCGGTACTTACCGAGGAAGAGCCTGCAGACAACACGCTTACGGTTGAAGACGAGACGTCTACTACCGACGAAGGCAACGAGTCACTTGCTGACGCAGAAGAATCGCGCGACGAAGCATAATCCTCTCACTCTGTATGAACCTTCTTCACGACATTGCTCCTGGGTCCCGAGACCAGATGAACGTCATCATTGAGATTCCAAACGGTTCGAAGAATAAGTACGAGATTGATAAGGAAACAGGCCTTATCGCGCTTGATCGCGTACTGCATACTGCGCAGAGCTATCCGTTTGATTACGGCTTCGTACCCCAGACACTCTGGGACGACGGCGATGCGCTCGATGTGGTGCTCCTCACCACGCAGCCACTCCTTCCCGGCATCCTCGTGCACGCACGTCCCGTTGGCATCCTGCCTATGGTTGATGGCGGCGAAAAGGACGAAAAGGTGCTTGCGGTTCCTGCGAGCGACCCTCGCTTCAACGATATCCAGGACCTTGGGGACGTAAACAAGCACACGCTTAAGGAGATCGTGCACTTCTTCGAGACCTACAAGAAAATCCAGAACAAGGAGGTTTCTCTCGGAGAATGGCAGGGCAAGGACGCAGCAATGGCCGCATTTGATCGCGCATGCGCCATGTATCAAGAAAAGAACGCAGCGTAAACACGCTATCTCGCTGAGAAATGCCCGGATCGCCTGATCCGGGCATTTCTCTATCCCCATACGAGAAGCGCCAGGCGAGAGCGTCCTCTATACTTTGTACATAGCTAATCAATCACCTATGGAACAAGCACCAGATCAGACAAGCCCAGACACTACTATGCCTCCCGCAGCAGACGCTTCTGTTGCTGAAAGCGCTAAGGAAGGTGCTGCGTACGGTTCTATCATCGGCATCGTTGTAATCGTCGCAGTTCTCGTTGCGGGCGCGTTCTATGTCTGGGGCGAGCGCCTTGAGACTGCTGAGCCTATGGTTCCTGAAGACGGCGTGCGCGGCGGAGACGCTTCTCCTGCAGGATCTATGGAAGGATCGGCAGAAGTTGAGGTATCTGAGCCACAGCCAATCTAGTACTCATTATCGAGCAACGAAAGCGCGCGTCCATAGGGCGCGCGTTTTCCGTATTCGTCGTGCTTTGGTACTATGACTCCACTATGGAACACCAGTACAGAAATCCTCGCGCATCGATGCTTGTGCCAATGGTTGTAGAGAAAACGCAGTTTGGCGAACGCGGCTACGATATCTACTCCCGTCTCCTTAAGGACCGCATTATTTTCCTCGGCGGCCCTATTGATAACGACTCGGCGAACCTCATTATTGCCCAACTGCTCTTCCTTGAGTCAGAGGACCCAAAGAAGGACATCTCTCTCTACATCAACTCGCCCGGCGGCTCTGTTACCGCAACGCTCGCCATGGTGGACACCATGAACCACATCAAGCCTGACGTCGCGACGGTCTGCGTTGGCATGGCGGCTTCCGGAGGCGCCATTCTCCTTTCCGCCGGAAAGAAGGGCAAGCGCTACGCACTTCCCAATGCAGAAGTGATGATCCACCAGCCGCACGGCGGCGCCGAGGGACAGGCAACTGATATTGAGATCACGGCAAAGCAGATCATCAAGCTTCGCGAGCGCCTGAACAAAATGCTTGCAGCGAATACTGGCCAGCCAGTTTCAAAGATCGAGAAGGACGTTGAGCGCGACTACTTCATGATGGCAGACGAAGCGAAGAAGTACGGCATTGTCGACCACGTATACAAGAGCAAATAGAGGCCTCGCCTTCCCAAAGCGCTCCGCCTTGCCGGAGCGCTTTGCGTTTGCAAATCCCATAAAAAGTGTTATTTTATAAGGGTTTTGGGGCATCCGCATCGCTACCACGGCTGAATTACTGCGTCCCCAGGCCTTAACTTGCTTGCAAACCCGATGGCGTACGCGCTGTCGGACTTCTGAACCCGCAGTATGTCCATAAAGATAATTCTGAGTCTTCTTGCGCTCTCCGGCCTTGCCGGAATTCTGCTCGGCTACCTGCTCCGTCTTCTCATAGCCCTCGGCCAGCGCGGCTCGCTTGAGCTTGAGGTTAAGCAGAAGATGCTTGAAGCAAAGGAGCGCGCCGCACGCGTTCTTACAGAGGCAGAGATGCGCGCTGAAGCACTTGAAGAGACGCGCCTTGCGCCAATCAAAGAGCGTGAAGAAAAGGTTTCAAAGGCAACCGAGCGTCTCGCAAAGCGCGAAGAGTTTCTTGATGAGCGTGAGCGCGCCCTAGTAGCAGAAGCTGAGGACGTAAAGAACCGCGAGAACGAAGCTGCGAACCTCAAGAAGGAGGCAGAGAAGCTTCGTGAAGAGCGTCGCCACGAGCTTGCGCGCCTTGCGCACCTTTCAGAAAGTGAAGCGAAGGCTCTTCTTCTGAAGGATCTTGAGGACGGGTATGAAGAGAGCGTGCTCGCACGCCTGCAGAAGCTTGAGACGCAAGGACGAGAGCGCCTTGATGAGAAGGCGCGTGCAATCCTGCTTTCTATAATCCATCGCATGTCTGCGAACGTGAACAGCGACGTTATGACGCTTTCCGTTGCAATTCCCTCTGAGGAGGTGAAGGGCAAGGTTATTGGAAAGGAAGGACGCAACATTAAGGCGTTTGAGCGCGCAACGGGTGTTGATGTGATTATCGACGACGCCCCTGACCGCATTACCCTCTCCTCGTTTGACCCTATTCGCCGCCACATCGCTAAGCGCGCCCTCGAAAACCTAATCGAAGACGGTCGCATTCAGCCTGCAAAGATTGAAGAGACTGTAGAAAAGGCCAAGGCTGAAGTTGCGGAAACGGTAAAGCAGAAGGGTGAAGAGGCGGCGTACGAAGTTGGAGTCGTTGGTCTTGATCCTCGCCTTATTACACTCCTCGGCCGCCTTACCTTCCGTACCAGCTACGGGCAGAACGTGCTTCGCCACTCAGTGGAAATGGCGCACATCGCAGGAATGCTCGCCGAAGAACTTGGTGCGAATGCGCAGGTTGCAAAAGCTGGCGCGCTTCTCCATGACATCGGCAAGGCCGTAGACCATGAAGTAGAAGGTACGCATGTTGAGATCGGTCGCCGCATTCTTGAGAAATACGGCGTAGATAAAGCGATTATTCAGGCGATGCAGTCGCATCATGAGGAATATCCGTACGAAACACCTGAATCGATGATTGTGCAGGCTGCCGATGCTATCTCCGCAGGGCGCCCAGGCGCCAGGCGCGATACGGTTGAGCGCTATCTTGAGCGTCTTACGGATCTTGAGCGCATTGCGCGCGGGTATGAAGGCGTTGAAAAGGTATACGCCATCTCCGCAGGACGCGAAATTCGCGTATTTGTTAACCCCGGCAAGGTCTCTGATCTCTCGATGCACAAAATGGCTCGCGACATCGCCGAGCGCGTGCAGAAGGAGCTTAAATATCCCGGAGAAATCAAAGTTAACGTCATTCGCGAGAATCGCGTCGTTGAATTCGCGCGATAATTGCTTCAAAAATCCCGCCGCCAAACCTCTGGCGGCGGGATTTTGCGATATCCACGCTATTTTTCAAGCCCTATTGCGGAATATGGCGCATTTCCTATACTTTTCAGGTAGCCCTTCCGTAGGGCTTTAGAAAAAAGCCCTACCAGGGAATAACCCTAATTACGATCATGAACAAAGCAAACATCGCAGAGAAGGTGCAGGAGGTGCTCGGTGGCACAAAGGCTGACGCAGAGCGCGCAGTTGAGACTGTCATTTCGTGCATCACTGACGGCCTTAAGAGCGGTGACGAGGTTTCTATTGCAGGTCTCGGCATCTTCAGTGCAAAGGCTCGCCCAGCTCGTACTGGCCGCAACCCTCGCACTGGCGAGACCATCAAGATCGCTGCAACTCGCACCCCAAAGTTCCGCGCAGCAAAGGCGCTTAAGGACGCAGTTAAGTAGTTTTCAGTTTTTTGTAAAAGGCCCCGCTTATGCGGGGCCTTTTACTTACTCCTCGTTCTTCCTTTTGGGAAAGTACGTTTTGTTCTTCAACTTCTCCGGCATGTAGCTCTCCTCGTCATATCGTTCGTATCCCTTCCCATACTCAAGCTCTTTCATAAGCTTTGTCGGCGCATTGCGGATCTTCTTTGGAATTGGAAGGTTTCCGAACTTCTTTATATCTGCCTGCGCTTCCCGAAGCGCTTCATATGCAGACTTCGTCTTCTTACAGTTTGCGAGGTACGCCACGCCGTGCGCGAGGTTTATAGCGCACTCTGGATATCCAACCGTTTCGCAAGCGCGAAAGACGGCGTTCGCAACAACGAGCGCTGTTGGCTGCGCGAGCCCGATGTCTTCAGACGCGAAGATAACCATGCGGCGCGCTATAAAGAGTGGGTCCTCACCTGCTTCGACCATTCGCGCGAGATAGTATATGGACGCATCAGGTTGAGATGCGCGCATGCTCTTAATGAAGGCACTGATGGTGTCGTAGTGCTGATCGCCCTTCTTGTCGTAGCGCAGATGCGGGTCCTCAAGTGCCTTATTTAGATTCGCTACCGTTATCTTCTTTCCGTAGAGCGCGATAACACCCTCAAGCAACGTAAGCGCTTTGCGCGCATCCCCATTAGCGTAGCCCAGAAGCCACTCAAACGCCCCCATGCCGAGCTTTACGCCCGCACGTGTGGTTATGGCCCGTAGCGCTTCTTCAGAGATAGGCTCGAGCACAAACACCCGGCTGCGCGACAGGAGCGCGGGAATAACCTCAAAAGAAGGGTTTTCAGTTGTGGCGCCAATAAGCGTGAGTTCCCCACTCTCCACGTAGGGCAAAAGAAAGTCTTGCTGACTTTTATTGAAGCGGTGTATCTCGTCCAGAAAGAGGACCTTTGGACGAAGCGCGAGCGTCGTGCCGCTGCGCTCAGTTCCAACGATCTTCCTGATGTCCTCCTTCCCTGCCGAAACTGCTGAAAGCTCATGCAGCTCTGCATCAAGTGCACGAGCATAAATACGTGCAATCGTTGTCTTCCCTGTTCCGGGCGGTCCCCACAGAATGAAAGAGAAGAGGTGCTTCTTTTCTATAGCAACGCGCAAAGGCTTCCCTTCCCCTACTAAATGTTCCTGCCCTACCACGTCATCAAGATTCTGGGGGCGTATGCGGTTTGCGAGCGGCTCCATAGGGAAATCATACGCCAAAAAGAAAAAGCCCGCGTGAAGCGGACTTTTCCTTAAATAACTCTTGGGCTTTAGAGCGCGTCTACCGCGTCTACCGCGTCTTCAGCAAGATCCTGAGCCTCTTCAGCAAGGTCGATTGCCTCGTCGTAGTCTTCGTCGTCAAACGCATCTTCTGCGTCTTCGAGTGCGTCTTCAGCCTCGTCGAGAAGATCGTCCGCCTCGTCCGTATCGTCTCCATCTTCGTAAGCCTCATCAACCTCGTCCTTGGCTTCGTCGATTGCATCGCGCGCGTCATCAATAGCGTCCTCAGCATCGTCTTCGTCACCGCCGCTGCCGTTGCTGCCGCCAGAGCCGATTTCGTCGAGCGCTTCGTCAATGAGATCCATCGCTTCGTCCGCGAGATCTACTGCGTCATCGAAGTCTTCGTCATCAAGTGCTTCTTCTGCCTCATCAAGGAGATCTGCTGCCTCATCAAGGAGATCCTCGGCGTCGTCAGTGTCTTCGCCGTCGTCATATGCTTCGTCTACTTCATCGCGGGCGTCGTCAAGCGCATCATTAGCCTCGTCAACAGCGTCTTCCGCGTCGCCCTCGTCATTGTCATCATTGTTCCCTCCCCCAAGCTCGTCCTGCGCCTCCTCGATCGCCTCAAGGGCGTCGTCTGCAAGGTCGAGCGCATCTCCATAATCTTCTTCGACGAACGCGTAGAGCGCATCGACGATATTCTCTTCAGCTTCTGTAAGAAGCGTCTTTGATGTGCCGAGCTCTTCGCCATCATCCTTAGCATCTTCGTACTCGTCGAGCGTGTCCTCGTACTCGTCGCGCGCGTCTAGGATTGCGCTTCGCGCTTCGCGCTCCTCAGACGTCTGTACAGGGACCGAAGGAGTCGGGGTTGGTACAGGTACGGGTACTGGTGTAGGGGCAGGCATTGGCTTCGGAGCTGATCCTGATGTAAGTACGATGTACTTAGCGCGCGAAAGTGGACCGAAGGTTCCTGTCGCCGGACTAATACCGTTTGCTGACTGCCACTTTGCTACTGCTGCGGCGGTCTTTGACTGGTACTGGTTTGTCTCTTGGCCAGGAGCACCGACGCCTGACGCTGAGATAGTGAAGCCTGCGCCGTTCAGGTATTTCTGAAGGCAACGCACTTCTTCGCTCACCGAACCGATTTCAAGGTTCTTGTTGCTAAAGACGCAGGTCGCTGCATGTGCGTTCTGCGGAATAGCTATTGCACCCGCTGCAAGCAATGCAACGGCGAGGAACGAAACTACGCTCCGATGAAGGACAGTGATGTTCATAGACGAAAGGTTCATGATTACTCAGTACCGCACGAGATTGTGCGATGTATATAACAAAGAATAGCACGCACTAAAGAGCTCTCTACAAAGAACGACGCACCGAGTGCGTCGTTCTTTCTTATTACTTATTAGTGCGGGATAGGAGAATCGAACTCCTGCTCACAGTTTGGAAAACTGTTGTTCTACCATTAAACTAATCCCGCTTCGCGTCGAGAATATCATATATTCTCGACGATTTCCTATCTGTTGTCGGGGTGCGGAGAATTGAACTCCGTCATCTTGCTCCCAAAGCAAGCGTACTACCGGTATACGACACCCCGGTCCGGCTATCCTAGCAGATTTTTCTAGTTACTCCACTGTCTCACTGAGTAGAGCGGCAATTGAGGTAGAGAGCCTGAGAGGACCCTTTGCGAAGGGGTGCAAAGAGGCTTGCTAAGCGCTGTCCTTATTTGGGAACATAGTGCCTGTTCCTCTAAGCCACTGTGTATGACTTCTAGAGACATCCCTTTTCGTCGACTTAAAGAGAATCGTTGTAAAACATAGACATTACAGGGACGTTCATCGTTCGCTCACAAATGTCCCTTGTCCTTTATCCCCACTACTAACAGGTTTATCCCCGTTTTTCCCCAATTACAAAGGACGGCGCAGAAGCCGTCCTTTGTAGAAATTTGTGCGGATAGGGAGAATCGAACTCCCGACTCGTCCTTGGCAAGGACGCGTTTTACCACTAAACCATATCCGCTTCGGGAGGCATCATACCACGACTATTGCCTCTAATTCCAGGGTTTAGGAGAGATACTCCTGCGGCTTAAAGGATATATTCCTTAGCCCGCCCTTGGTATCAATAACGACCTCCTTCGGAAGGGACCGCATGTTGAATAGTGAAGCCATGCTAAACCCACACGATCCGGCAGTGCGTATAGCCAGTACGTCGCCACGCTCGGGAGTAACCATGCTCCTGTCCCAGGCATATATGTCCCCAGACTCACAGAGGTTTCCCGCAATGGTTACTGGTACTGTCTTCCCTTTAGCGCGGGATAGGTTCTGGATCCTATGATAGGCCCCGTACATAACCGGACGCACAAGGTGGTTAAACCCGGAGTTAACTCCTGCAAACAAGTGCTTTTGTGTCCTTTTAACATCAACGACGCTAACTAAGAGCGAGCCTGCTTCAGCAACCAGGTACCTACCAGGCTCTATAGAGCACGAGATGCTTCGCCCCAAGTCTCGTTGATGCTTCTCTACAAGTGCGCATATTCCCTTCCCTACAGCCCGTATATCAAGGGTTTTCTCTTCAGACCGGTACGGTACGCCAAAGCCTCCGCCAAAATCAAGGTGCGTAACCTCGGGAAACTCAGAGAGTCTCGTAAGCAACGTTTCTGCTGCGCGTATCAGCAGACTCGCATCAAGGACATTTGATCCTATATGTTGCTGGAGTCCTGTAATTCTTAAGTTGTACGCATTTGCTATCCTTTTCGCTTCGGGAATATCACTTAGTGCGATGCCAAATTTACTCTTTTCTCCCCCCGTTACCCACTTCTCATGACCTCCCGCCCCAACACCTTGATTGAGGCGGATGGAAATGTTCCTTCCAAGCTTCCGTCTTCCCCAAGTCTCAATCTGTGTGAGGGAATCGAGGTGCACCCGTGCTCCGGTACGGCCAGCAGCTACCAACTCCTTCTCGGTTAAGTTAGAGCTGGTAAACGCCATGTCCTCTGGGGTATAGCCAACCGCAAGCGCGAGCCTGACTTCCCCAGCACTCATAGTTTCAATTCCTATTCCCTGCTTCCTGATTATTTTAAGAAGCGATGGGTTGGAATTAACTTTCATCGCATAGTGAATCGTAAATCCAGGGAAGTTCCTTTTGAGTGCCCTACACCGCTCCTCTATAGTCACCTGGTCGTAGACATAGACCGGAGTTCCGTACTTCCCTGCCACTCTCAGAAGGTTGTCTGTTTCCTTGCTCATTATGTGCGCCCGGAGGGACTCGAACCCCCAGCCCCTTGTTCCGAAGACAAGTGCTCTATCCGTTGAGCTACAGGCGCATTTAACTACACTACCCTTCTTTCCTATACTGCTCAACAAGCATTTGTTGCCAGAAGAGCATTGTGCGCAAATAAGACACCTTGCTTAGTTCAAGCCGGAGGCATCCTCTATACAATGGCCTTTTCTTCACCAGCAATCCTGTAGGCTTGAATATGGTCTTGCCAAAGTTTTCTAATGGCACTCCGGTCTCCTTAGACCAAAAAATCTCGTTGTTATCTCGAGCAAACGGTTCATGAGTATAAAGTCGGGCTTTAATTTTCTGCTTTTCTACTCCCAGAAACTCCTCTATCCACTTAATCATCAATACGATCATGTCGAGGTCGGAATTGATAAATGAAAACCCACTATTCCTCTTAGTTCCTTCTGCCCAATAGAGCGCAACTCCAATACTAAAAAAGGGATTACTTTTATGAATTTCAAAGTTCTCCCTGGCTTCAATAAGGGTTGCATTGTCCCTATCAATACGCCGCCGATGCAGTGCTGAGGCAGCTCGTACCCTCCCGTTGCTTATGTTGCCAGCAACTCGTTCCTTTAAGTACTTCTCTTCATCAGCGCTGAGCGGAAGATCCTTAATCCAGCTTGAAAGTGTGCTTTTTGCAACACGAACCTCTGCAAGGATTTCTCTGTAACTATATCCCTGTCGTCGCAGTTCAAGTGCTCTTTTCTTTTCTTGTACTTTAGAAAGCATGCTAGTAACCATTATACATGGTTCGAATGCTGGTTTATACGTACTAATGTACTACTATTCAAGGTATGTCTTACTCAGTTCCGCTAGAGGTTTCCCGTGTAACAGCTGCTCTGCGAGAGGCCGGCCACCAGGCATATCTTGTTGGAGGATGTGTGCGTGACATTCTCCTCAACAGAACCCCTAAGGACTGGGATGTAACGACGAACGCTACTCCGGAACAGATCCAAGCGGTCTTCCCCGATTCCTTCTACGAAAATACATTCGGTACGGTCGGGGTAAAGACTGGGAGCGAAGAGACCGCTCTCGCAATCATTGAAGTAACCCCCTATCGCACTGAAACCGGATATTCTGATAAGCGCCGACCGGACTCGGTGGCATTTGGGGATAACTTGGAGGAGGACCTCGCGCGGCGGGACTTCACTATTAACGCCATTGCCCTTGAGGATTCTAAAGGACATCTTGTTGACCCCTTTCAAGGACAAAAGGACATAGAAGCTCGTGTTTTAAGGACCGTTGGCTCCCCTCTTGAGCGATTTGAGGAGGACGCCCTGCGTCTGATGCGTGCCGTACGCCTTGTTGCAGAGCTTGAGTTCGCGCTCGACACCGAAACAGCCGCAGCAATAAAGGAAAAAGGTTCGAACCTCCAGCACATTTCACGTGAAAGGGTTCGGGATGAGTTTGTGCGCATTCTAAATTCCCGTCAGCCGATGCTTTCTCTCGTACTCGCTCAGCAGCTTGGAATTCTTACCTATATTGCCCCAGATCTTACCCGCGGTATTGGTATCGATCAGAATCAGGCCCACAGCTACGATGTTTTTGGGCACTTAATGCGTTCCCTCCAGCACGCTGCAGATAAGGATTGGAGCTTTGATATACGCCTTGCTGCTGTTTTTCATGATGTTTCTAAGCCTGAAACACGCCGCTGGTCTGACGAAAAGAAGGATTGGACCTTCCATGGACACGAGGTTGTGGGTTCACGTGTAACAAAAAAGGCTCTTGAAGACCTCCGGTTTTCACGTGAAACTATCGATAAAGTGAGCAATTTGGTGCGTTGGCACATGTTTTTCTCTGACCCTGACCAAATTACCCTTTCAGCGGTACGCCGCATGATTAGAAATGTTGGCGAGGAGAACATCTGGGACCTGCTTAACCTCCGCATCTGCGATCGCATAGGAACCGGAAGGCCAAAGGAGCAGCCATTTCGCTTTCGTCGATATAAAGCAATGGTTGAAGAGGCTCTCCGAGACCCAATATCTGTAGGAATGCTGAAAACCAATGGAAATCGGATAATGGAGAAGTTCCACGTGCAACCGGGTCCAAAGATTGGATATGCTCTCCATGCGCTTCTAGAGGAAGTTCTAGAGGATCCCAAAAGGAACGCTGAGGACTATTTGGACTCCAGAACTGAAATATTACTGGGAATGCCAGAAGCAGAGCTAAAGGCACTTGGGGATTCAGGCAAAAAGCGTCGAGAAGCCGAAGAGGAGAAGGAAATAAAGGAAATACTTGAAAAGCACCACGTTTGCTAGGTATTTTCACGTGGAACGCAAGTTATCCCGTATTTACTCACTTTCTAGGCGAACAGGCCTGTTCCACGTGAAATACAACAAGGACCGCGGGAAGCGGTCCTTTTGTTATGCCCGATTGTTCTTTACAGCGGGCAGGGAAATGGGGAAGGGGCTTTGGAATGAGGCCCGCCAATAGGATGAAGAAAATCGAGCAAACTATCTGATATGTGCTATTTCACGTGGAACGTCGCTAGCCGGACCCAGTCGCAATGGCGGAGATACGCTCCGAATCGTTGGACAGCTGCTTGCTTCGCGCTACTTGCACCGAACATGCGCACGAAAGGGCAAGAAGGATCATCGTGTCTTCCTAGCGGACAGCAAAGTCTCTCACGAGCTTGGCCGGTACCCCAGGCACATATAGATAATACGCTCCTATAGGACAGAGTAAAGGACAACTCTGTGGATATAGGGGATAACTATGTCCTTTAGAGCGTAATGGACACGGGGCAGTGGTCTGAGCCAAGTACGTCCGGATGTATTTCTGCCCTCTTAACCTTTGGGACCAATGACTTTGAAACAAATACGTAATCGATGCGCCAGCCAACATTTCGCTCACGTGCGTTCCTAAAATGGCTCCACCAAGAATAGTGTCCATTTCCCTGGGTAAACAGCCGGAAGGTGTCGACAAACCCTGCGGAGATCATCTGATCTATACCTTCGCGCTCTTCATTCGTAAATCCCTTTACGCCCACGTTTTCCTTAGGTCGTGCAAGGTCGTCTGGCATATGGGCAACGTTCAAATCACCGCAGAAAATAACGGGTTTTTCATCCTGTAGACGCTTCATGTACGCCAAAAAGGCGGGGTCCCAGTGCTTGTGCCGAAGCGTAAGACGGGAAAGATCATCTTTTGCGTTTGGCGTGTAGACAGATACAACATAGAAATCCCGCATATCCGCTGCGATTATGCGGCCTTCTTCGTTAGGGTCCCCGTATTCGTCGCCAGCAAGCCCGTACTTCTTGGCTATATCTGCAGGCATGCCGAAGAGTACATTGTCTGGGAGTTGCTTGGTAAAAATGGCAGTACCGCTATATCCCTTCTTATTCTGAGCTGAGCACCAGTACTCTTCGTACCCAATGAGGTCGAGAGGGGACTGGGATTGCTCGGCCTTAGTTTCCTGAAGACAGAGGATGTCCGGTTTGTGCGCCTTCATAAAGGGCTCAAACAGGCCCTTCTTATGCACGGCGCGAATGCCGTTTACGTTCCAAGAAATAATCTTCATGGAATCATTTTATATCCTCCTCACCTGAGCGCTATCTCTTCGAGTGAAACTTCTTATGCACCTCGCGCAGATGCGCGTCGGTAACGTGGGTGTAAATCTGGGTTGTCGTAATTGACGCGTGGCCGAGCAGTTGCTGCACAGAGCGAATGTCTGCACCGTTATTCAGAAGATCGGTAGCGAACGAGTGGCGCATAACGTGTGGAGTAACTTTCTTCGTTATGCCGGCCTTAGCGGCATACGTTTTTATGAGAAGTTCTATAGCGCGCGGAGTCAGGCGGGTAGGGATGCGCTTCTTTGTTTCTGCCTTGCGCACAGCACTTACAAAGAGCGCGGGTTCCATATCTGTACGGACCTTTAAATACGCCCTCACGGCGTTTTTGGCTGCTTCAGACAAAAACACAACACGCACTTTGTCGCCCTTTCCGCGAATAGAGAAGTCGTCCCGAGAGAGGTCGAGGTCTGAATCGAGAGAGCAGAGCTCCGAAACGCGAAGTCCCGTTGAAAACAGCATTTCGAGAATTGCCTTGTCCCGCAGCGAACGCTCGTCGCTTCCGTCGGTTGCTTCAAGCAGACGATTTAGCTCAGTGGGGGAGATGAGGTCGAGGTGGCGTTCGGGGACCTTAGCCAGCTCGATCTTTTCCGGCGAAAGGGAGGCCACGTCTCGCTTTCTGAGGTATTTCAGGTAGGCGCGCAGAGCAATAAGGTAGTAATTCTGCGTCCGGCGCTTCATTGAGTCTTTGTTCGTTCCCGGCTGACGGTTAAGCCAGAGCCTGAATTCGCGAACATTCTGCTCGGTTATTTCAGACGCATCTGTAATCTGTGCCCAATCAAGGAAGCGGGTGAGGTAGTGATCGTAGTTCTCGACCGTTTTTACCGCGCGTCCGCGCTCAATCTCAATGTATTCAAGAAACTCACGCTTCATCTGTCGCGCATCCATGCTTTCAGTATATCAGCGCACTTCGCACAATATTCACGCGCGCTTTAGACAGTCTTGTATAGTGTAGGTATATGGAATTTCTCACCTTCGCTATCCTCGTCCCGGTCGTAATAACGATTCTTATTGCGTTCATCCGCCAGATTAATCAGTACGAGCGCGGTGTGCGCTTCACCATGGGCCGTTTCTCCGGAATTATGGAGCCGGGATGGAAGATAATCATTCCAGTCTTTCAAGGTTTTCAGAAGGTAGACATGCGCACCAAAGCGGTTGATGTGCCTGACCAGAACGCTATTACGCGCGATAACGTGCCGGTGCAGGTAAACGCCGTTATTTACTACAAAGTATCGGACGCGGAGAAGGCAATTATTGAAGTTGAAGATTATCGCTACGCAATTTCCCAGTACGCGCAGACAACCATGCGAAACATCGTCGGCGAAGTAACGCTCGACGAGCTGCTTTCAAATAGGGACCAGATTGCAGACCGTATCCGCGAAATCGTCGACAAGGAGACCGATGCCTGGGGTCTCAAGGTGCAGAATGTCGAACTCAAGGACGTTAGCCTTCCTGATTCGATGCAGCGCACCATTGCAAAGCAAGCAGAAGCAGAGCGCGAGAAGCGCGCAGTCATCATTAACTCAGAAGGGGAGCTCGCAGCCGCAGCAAACGTCTCGCAGGCGGCAAAAATGCTCTCTGAAGTGCCTGGAGCGCTCCATCTGCGCACCCTCCAGTCCATAAATGACATCTCCTCGGATCAATCAAATACGGTGGTATTCACTATTCCGCTTGAAATCTTGAAGGCTCTCGAAGGATTCAAGAAGTCATAGGCGAGGCCGTCCCACATCAGGAAACACTTGCGCTTTTTATCAAGGTGTGGTAGGGTATAGCCAATGCTAACGAAACGAGTGAAGACCGCAGTCATTAAGGACTCGGCACGTCATCCTGAGGATACCGGCTCTGCCGATGTTCAGGTGGCTATCCTTACCCGCAAGATCACCGAACTTACGGCGCATCTTAAGAAGAATAAGAAGGATTTCCATTCCCGACGCGGTCTTCTTCAGATGGTTGCTGACCGTCGCACGCATCTTCGCTACCTAGAGAAGAATGACAAGCGCCGCTACAGCGCCGTCCTCAAGAAACTCGGTCTCAAGAAGTAGGAAACCGCGGACCACAGGGTCCGCGATTTTCGTTTCAAGCAGGTGCTAGAATATATCCAGGGTTCCTCTGAGCCCCATTACAACTTGTTTTAATACTGAATCGCTATGCCCGTGATCAAGCATCCGGCGCAGCGCGTAGGGGTCTTTATAGACACACAAAACCTCTACCACAGCGCCAAACACCTTTATAAATCGCGTGTTAACTTCGCCAATGTCCTTGCTGAGGCAGTGGGAGACCGCATCCTAGTGCGAGCCGTCGCCTACGTCATCTCAACGGAGGGCGGGGAAGAGGGAGCATTCTTTGACGCGCTCACTAAGATTGGCATCGAGACCAAAGTGAAGGGACTTCAGGTCTTCTCAGACGGCGCCAAAAAAGCCGACTGGGACGTGGGTATCGCTATTGATGCCGTAAAGCTCGCCCCGAAACTCGATACCGTCATTATTGCTTCGGGCGATGGAGACTTTGTGCCCCTAATTGAGTACTTGGATATGCACGGTGTGCAGGTCGAGGTTATCTCGTTCGGCAAGTCCTCGTCACAGAAACTGAAGGAAGCTGCACACGCCTTTACCGACATGTGTGAGAATCCGAAGAAATTCATCATTTCGTCTCGCTAGTATTGTGAATGAAGAAACGCCGCGCTCCCTATGAGCGCGGCGTTTCTCTATGCACGGCTGCTACGCTCATGGGCCGCAATTAGCGGGTATAATCGAAGGAGTACTATGGCGACTACTGACAATACGCAGCAGGGAAGTGCTCCCCAAAGAACGCCGGCACAAACCGCTGCCGGTATGAATGACGCGCTTGCGGATCGTTCGCAGTTCATTCGCACCATGGCCAAGGATATGGCCGCGCTTTCGAACAGCCCTGCGCCTGCGACGCCTATCGCGCCACTTCCTAAAAGGGAAGAGGTGGTGTCCGGAGTAGCACTCCCAACAAGGGAAGAGGCTTTCTTTGAAAAGCCTCAGCCGCGAACGAATGATCTTCCGCCACAACCCGTTGCACTTCCTTCAATGCAAGAGGCTGGCTCTATCGTAGCGGCACCTACTCCAGTTCCTCAGGCTCCTACAGAAGACAAGGAAGCTATTCTTGCACGGCTGCGCCAGAAGGTTAGTGAGAGTGCGGACATGCGTATCAGCGACAGTCCTGCGCCCGCTGCTCCCGTAGTACAAAAGCCTGCAGAAGCGAGGGCTTGGCCAGACATTCCTGCGCCGCCCGCACAGTTTCCCGAGCCAGCTCCTCAACCAGCTCCGGCGCCCGCTCCAATTGTCCAGGCACCCGCGTGGCAAAACATCCCTGCGCCTGCGCCAGCTTTCACAGCACCGCCCGAGCCCGCACCCGCGCGCATGCCGCCGCTTGAAAAAGCTCCTGCCTCAGACACGTACCGCGAACCGGTTATGGAAGCACCGGTTCCACAGCGCCCAGTTGCTGCACCGGACGCGTTGCATACGTACACTTCGGATTTTTCTGACCGCATAGATCGGCAAAGCGCATCAACCTTCTCAGTGCTTGCCGCAGAACAAGACCGCGGAGCTGCACGCGCACCTGTCCTCGCTGCTCCATCGCCACGACGCGGCAGGGCAGCACTCGCACTAGGCACGGGCGTTCTTTTGTTCGTGCTTGCAGGAGGAGGTATCTTCGCCACCTACCAGTTTGTAATGACCATGCGCGATACGCCGCTTGCTGCGCTTGCCGTCCCTACAATTGTCTTTGCTGACGAGTACCGAGAGCTTTCAGGAACAGGGGCAAGCCTGATGAGCGCGCTTGCAGCGTCAGCGAACGCAGCACTGCTCCCGGACAATGTCCTGGTTACCTACATCCTTACGCAGAACACCGCAGAGGACGGCAGTCTCGTACAGGTACCCGACGGGGGAGCTGCATTCCTGCGTGCGCTCCAGGTACCGGCTCCCGATATTCTTCTTCGCAATATCGCTGACGACAGCACGGTTGGCGTTGTAAACGCAGATGGCGAAACACGAGCCTTCTTTGCCCTGCGCGTTGATTCTTATGAGCGCACGTACGCAGGCATGCTTACCTGGGAACCATTGATGCGCAGAGATCTCGAGATTCTCTATCCTCTTTATCCGGCAGAGGTCAGTGTTGTTGAAGACACCGCAACTACAACCGCTACCTCAACTGCGTCCACGACGCCCGTTATGTTGAGCGAGACTCCATCAACAGCCCTTACACGCTTTGCCGACGCTATCGTAGCAGGGCACGACGTGCGCATTCTTCGAGACTCCCGCGGCAGATCGCTTCTTCTATACGGCTACGCAAACAAGCGCACTCTTATCATTGCGCGCGACGAAGCAGCATTTGAGACGCTGGTAGCGCGTCTCAAGAGCGAGTAGGGGCCTCGCTTCCGGGGTTCTTTTTCGTGCTACAGTACGGTCGATATGAATACCGACCATTTCCGCACCCGCCTTACCGAAGAAAAAGCTCTTCTTGAGAGTGAGCTTGCTACCGTAGGCCGCAAAAACCCTAGCAACCCTAATGATTGGGAGCCTGTGCCAGAAGACACAGGACCTGAAGCCGATCCGAACGATCGCGCCGACCAGATGGAAGAGTTTGGCAACAATAACGCCATTCTTACCGACCTCGAGGCTCGCTATAACTCCGTGCTAGCTGCGCTCGCTCGCATGGACACTGGAACATACGGCGTTTGCGAGACATCGGGAGAAGCAATCGAAGAGGAGCGCCTTGAAGCAGACCCTGCTGCCCGCACCTGCAAAGCACATCTAAACGACTAATCCCATGCAGACCCTCACGGTTAAAGATCCACTTTCGTTTGGCTGGAATAAGTTTAAGTCTCGTCCGTGGCTCTTCGTCCAGGCGGGTCTCGTGCTCCTTCTAGCAAATATCGCCGTTAGCGTTGTGCAGTCCCTTTTTGAGGCTGGTAGCGAAGTCGGAGAGGGAACCATTCTTGTGCTTGGAAGCCTTCTGTCCATGATTTTCGGCATCGCCGCTTCGATGCTTATGAGTATGGGCGAGACTGCGTTTTTCCTTCGCGCGCACGACAGCGTGCAGGATACGTCTCTGCGCATGCTCTGGCATCCGCATCCATTCTGGAAGTTTGTTGCCGCAACGCTTCTCGCCGGCGTCCTTATCTTCCTCGGGCTTATTCTTCTCATTGTTCCAGGAATCATCCTCGGAATCCTGTTTATGTTCGTTGGCTACTTGGTTATCGACAAGAACCTGGAGCCAATCGACGCGCTCAAGCAGAGTTGGGCTATGACAAAGGGGAGTCGCTGGACGCTCTTCTTCCTTGGTCTCGCTCTCCTTGGCCTTAATATTCTTGGGTTTATTGCGCTTATTGTCGGCCTCTTCGTTACCATTCCGGTATCGTTCCTTGCGACCGTCCATGCGTACCGCGTTCTCTCAAAGAGCGAGGCAGTACAGGAAACGGTACTTGTTCCCGAGACGGTCTAGCGCTCAGGCACGAAAAGAAAAATCCCCGGCACTAGGCCGGGGATTTTTCGTAGTAGGGAATTACGAGGAGAATGGGTTCTTCGCGCCACGTACTTCAAAGTGGAGGTGGTATCCCGTGGACTGGCCCGTGTTTCCAACGGTACCAATGTTCTGGCCGCGCGAGACCGTCTCGCCAACCGATACGCTGTCCGTTGCCATGTGCGCGTAGAGAGTTTGTACGCCGCCTGCGTGCTCGATAACAACGTAGTTGCCGTATCCTCCGTTCCAGCCACCAACGCGCGAGACAATAACCGTACCTCCCGCTGCTGCGTAGATTGGTGTTCCTGATGGAGCAGACATATCAACGCCGTTCCAACCGTGGATACCCTGTGAAAG
>DAORIM010000004.1:0-41061 GCA_035438505.1 Minisyncoccota bacterium | reverse complement strand
GTTCGTCACTGATGATGCTGATGTTATCAAACGGAGCTAATTTGCGTATCGTCTCTGCAGCTATCAAACCTGCAGGTCCGCCGCCAATGATGATGAGATCTTTCATGAAGTGAGTATAGCAAAATCCCCCGAACAATAGTCCGGGGGATTTCGCTCTACCTACTACTATTTCTTGTGGCGGCGGAGGAAGCTGGGGATTGCGCCCCATGCCTCGTCATCGTCGTCAGACGCATTGTTCTGCGCTGATGGCGGAACGACGGTCTTCATCTCGTCGCGCTTCTGCGGCTGAGCCGTCACGACAGGCTCCTCACGGCGCTTTTCAGGCTTTGGTGCGGGAATCTCCATCTCTACCTTTACCGGCTCTGGAGCGGGCTCAGGACGGGACTGGGGGATAGATTCGTTGTAGATCTTGCCCCGTGCCTCTTCCTGCTGCGCAGGCTCCATAGCGAAGAGGGAACGCTCGATGCCGCCGCGGCTCTGGTCGCCATTGTCGCCCTCGGGGAACCCGGTAGCGATAACGATGATGCGGATCTGGCCCTTCTTGAGCTTCTCGTCGCGCATGATACCGAAGATAACCTTGGCGCTTGGGTCAACCGAGTCAGAGACCACCTTCGCTGCTTCCTGGACCTCGAGGATACCGAGGTCTTCGCTCCCTGCGACCACGAAGAGCACGCCCTTCGCGCCGGTAATGGAAACGTCGAGGAGAGGGGAGTTAACAGCCTGTGCTGCGGCGTCCTGTGCGCGCCTATCGCCGTCTGCGATACCGATACCCATGAGCGCGGGACCTGCGCCCTCCATGATTGCCTTGATGTCGTTGAAGTCAGTGTTGATTTCTCCGGGGGTGGTGATGATGTCGGAAACACCCTCAACTGCCTGACGAAGAATTTCGTCGGCCATCGCGAACGCGCTCTTTGCTGAGGTCTGTGCCTCAACAATCGCAAGCAGCTTGTCGTTCGGAATAACGATGAATGCGTCTACCTCCTTTTTGAGGTCGTAGAGACCGCGCTCAGCGAGGTCCTTGCGATGCATACCCTCGAACGTGAATGGGCGGGTAACAACTGCTACCGTAAGCGCGCCAACTTCCTTCGCAATCCGTGCAACCACGGGAGCAGCACCAGTTCCGGTTCCGCCACCCATACCGCAGGTGATGAAGACCATATCGGATCCCTGGAGTGCCTCCTGGATTTCCTGGCGGGTCTCTTCTGCAGCACGCTTGCCGAGTTCCGGATTCATTCCGGTGCCAAGACCCCGCGTGAGGTTCTTGCCAATGTGGATCTTGCGCTTGGCGAGGCTGCGATGCAGATCCTGTGCATCGGAGTTTACGGCAATGAATTCAACGCCCTTCACCTTCGAATTCACCATGTGATTCACGGCATTACAGCCGGAACCACCGACACCTACCACGCGGATGCGGGCAAAGGTCTCGACTTCTGGTTCAACACGCTTAGACATATGGAGCTGTTAACGGGTCCCCTAATAACGTGGGCTTATCATACAAGCCTTATTTCAGGGTGCAAATGCTGACAAATGAGAGAAACGTGCTCTGGCTGTAAGCACGAATATCGTGCCTTTTATCAATTTGCAGCTACAGACTCAATAGAAAAGCGTAAAACAGCACTGCTGCAATGAGCGGCAGATGCACTGCTACCATTGTGCGAGTCCGTATGCCGCTTGGGTGAGGCTTTAGTGCTACCCAAGAAGAAGTAATAGCAACAAGAATCACGACCCCGTTGAATACAAGGAAGGGAACCTCTAGAAATTCATATCCTGAGGATGTCAGTCCTCCAGACAAATAACCTTTAACTAAACCAAAGGTTAAATAAAGAGCGGTAAGTGCATATACCAGACCGAGGAATCGCACCCAAATGATTTTAATCATGGGCATCTATATCTACGGCAAAAACTGTTTGAAAAAGTTCTGTACGGACGTTGCGAACTCTCCCATCTGTATTCCTTTCTTCTTTGGCGTCTCGGTATCACCCGTAAGACCCCAGAGCGCGAGGCCGTATGCAACTGCCCAGGTAGCGTCTTTCACTTTTGTATCGGAAGAGAGCTTCAAGTCCGCTATGCGCGAAGGGAGGTTAAGCGTTCCTTTGGCAATATCGCTGATAGAGCCCTGGCCGCTTGCGCCTCCGGAAATAATAATGCCGGCAGGAAGATTCCCGCGTCGTCCGAGAGACTTCAAGTGCTTATCAATAAGCTCGAACATAGCGCGGAAGCGCGTGGTAACAATTTCGTCCACCTTCTTGCGCGGATACATAGCCCCGCCAAGTCGCCCGAGCTTCAATCGCTCTGCGTCTTCAAGAGACACCTTAAACCCAAGCGCCAAATCGTCTGTGATGTTCGTGGAGCCGATAGGGAACACCTTAACGGATACCGGAAGTCCTTCGTCATACACCACGATAGATACGGTCTCTGCGCCGATGTTGGCGAGCACGCACCCCTTCATCTTCTGATCCTTTGAAAGCGTCACGTAGGAGCCCGCAAGGGGACTTGCCATGCGGTCTATAACTTCTATGTCTGCAGACTCCGTAACGGCAGTAAGTACTTCAGCATGCTGCGTAAGACACGTTATGAAAAGGTAGTCGGCCGTGAGGCGCGTGCCCTTAAGGCCAATTGGCTCGCCCAGCGACTTGGCGCCGTCGACGCGATACTCAAGGGGAATCTCGTGCAGGACGGTGCGATTAAGGAAGCTCGGGCGTGCAGCCTCGCGCGCGGTATCAAGAACCTTCTCAAGATCGAGGTCCGTAATCTCCTGGTCCGCGCGAGAGATGATGGCTTCGCCGGTAGCGCGCACCTCGTCAAGCGAGATGCCGCCTACTGCAAGGAATCCCTTCCTGATAGGCACACGCGCTACCTGCTCTGCCTGCGCACGCGCAAGGCGAATGCTCTCAGCGGCGTCCTCTGCGTCAACGACGTAGCCGTGGCGCATGCCGCGGCTCTCGGCGATGCCGGTCCCGATGATATGGAGCTCTGGTCCCTGCTCACCCTGCAGCTCTTCGACCACCACGACTTTCGTCTGGTGCGTGCCGATATCAATGCCTGTTGCTATGCGTCGGGACATTACGAGGAGCGGGGAGACTTATGAGTAAGACGCTTGAGTAGCAAGCGTTCCTGAGCCTCCATTGTAGCCCCGTGCTGCATGCCCTTCAAATGTAAGCATCCGTGGATAAACAATAATCCAATGAACTGCGTGTAGCTCATGTCGTATTCGGGTGCCTGCTTCTTCGCAATGGACGGACAGATAACAATTTCGCCGCTCTTGTTTCCGGATTCGTAGGAAAGCACGTTCGGTACGTAGTCCTTGTTGCGCAACGCAACATTCATTTGGCGCGCACGCGTCTCTCCGGCAAACACGAGCGACATCTCCCAGCCGGGGAGTATGAGGTGAAGCGCCTCTTCGTAGGGGAAGCTCGGGGGCTTTGAGCGAGTGAAGTTTCGCGTATCAAGCAAGGTCATAGCTATACAATAGCAAGAAAGCGCCCGAAGGCGCTTTTTCTACTTGCGTCCGCGGGTCTTCTTAGCCGCTGGATCGATCTTGCCGAGCTTAACCTGCTCGTTGTATTCAACAATGCGCTCGCCGCGAACCATTGCACGGGAGTGCTCAACGTTCTTCGACTTCTGGCGCACGAAATAGCGGCGCTTCCTAAGCGCGCGAACGAGGCCGAGGCCCTGGCCACGGCGGGAGAAACGGCGAATAAGAGACGCCGAGCTCTCGTTCTTACCGCGGCGAACCTCTACGCGTACTGCGTTTTGCATGGGATGAAATGTACCACAGCCCCTGTACGGGCGCAATTGCTGGGTATAAGAAAGCGCCCGCACAGTCCGAAGACTGCACGGGCGGGTACTCTTGCCGCTGGCCGGCTAGGGCATCAGCGGGCTGAAAGCGAGGAAGATGCCGAAGCCGGTGAGGGCCAGGGCGACCACGAGGGCCCAGACACCGAACTGCGTGAGGAACCGGGGATCCAGCGGATTGTAGTGCCGGCGCATCCATTCGCGGAAGCCGATGAAAATCAAGATACCGCCGCCGATAGCCACGAATTCCACAGCATGCTGGGACATCGGGTACGGCGTTCCCGAAAGTCTGCACGCAGCCCAGATGGCGATCAGCGCTCCGAACACCACAAATGGGATGTACGGAACGAAGCGGGTATTTGGGTGATTGAAGGTACTCTCGTTCACGAAAACCTCCCTTGATAAATCGTGATGGCTGAATAATGCCTATATTTAATCGATTCGTCAACTATCCGACTACTTTCAATCTATCTATAAGCGAGGCAATAGGAATGAATGTTTCCGTATGCGTTGCGCGCTCTCGAAGTATCACATTGCCTTCAAGCGCTTCCTTGCGCCCCATAATTAGGAGGTAGGGAGGATTTACGTTCTCTGCAAGACGCATCTGCTCTGTGAGCGATGCGACACCCATAGCTTGTGTGAGTGGTATGCGGGCGCGACGCAGATCGTCTGCCATCTTCATGCTCTCGCGCTTTGCTTCGTCGCCAATGTGCACGAACACGAATCGTGGATTCGCGCGCTCCTTGATGGGCGCGATAGATTCGCGACTTCCGGTGTTGATGCGGACAACAGCGCCCACGGAGTGCACTAAGCTCTTAAAGAACGGGCGCGCAAGCTCGTGATAGCGGGAACCCCACGCATGAAGCGTATCGTTTCCTAGGGGGTGCGTAAGCTCAAAGCAGGTATCGGTCCACGAACTGCCGTGCGACAGAAGATCAGACGCAAGTTCGTACGGTGTATCCGTAGACTCAAGGTATTCAAGCACCGCTTCAAAATGTTTACGGCTCGCTTCTGAAAGGTGATCAGTTGAGGACGGCAGGAATTCAGCAAGATCCGGATTGTTGAGCACGAGCTGTGCAGCGCCTAGTACGTCTCCGGCTTTCGCTTTGTCTGCGCACTCGCTTGAAATAAGGTGGCCGTGCTTGCGGGAGAACTGCGCAAACTCGCGCGCATAGCGCCCGCGCGTTTCTTTGTCGCCCATGCTGTTTAGGCGAAGTTTCGGCTCGTGCTTTCCGAGGTCGTGCATAAGCGCGCGCACGGCGCGTATTAGCACCGCATCGCCGATAGCATGCTCAACACCAAGTACATGGAATTGAATCACGATCTGCTTTGGCGCAGGGCGGCCTTGCGCGGCGTTGGTGTGCCAGAAAAAGAGCGGCTGCGCAGCGGACGGCGTAATGCCGGCATCGCGTACCTGCTTTAGAAGTGCTACGACGTCTTTGGCAGCAGGGTCCAGGGTGTCGAGATTAACGCTCTCGGGGTAGGGCGCTTTGGCTCCCTGGCCGCGCTTTGCGCTCGTGAGGGAAGAGAGCGGCGCGAAGCCGTAGTACGTGCCGATAGCGTGCGCGCGCTTGAGGATGTCTGAAGGCTGGAGCGTAGTCGACATGGATTCTTTGGAAAAGCTACTGTTGTACTGATACTGCGCCCGGAAGCACGCCGATTTCTTCAAACGGAAGCAAGCGGATGTACGCACGGCCCATAATGTCGCGCTCAGGCAGCGGGCCCCACGTGCGCGAGTCCGAGCTCTTCGGGCGATTGTCGCCCATAACGAAGTACTGATCCGCGCCAAGAGAGCGATCGAGCGTATAGGTAGCGTCTTCGGCCACTACGTAGGACTCGTCGAGCGTAATAACTGTGCCATCAGTCTTCGTAATGCTCGTCACGCCCTGCTTGATGTGCACGGTTTCTCCTGGGAGGCCGACGAGACGCTTAATGTAGAAGACGGTTTCGTCATTTGGATATCGAAATACCACCACGTCGCCGCGCTCAGGCTCGCGCAGGCGGTAGGAGAGCTGATCAACAATCAAATAGTCGCCGCCTTCGAACGTCGGATGCATGCTTTCGCCCTCAACCACGAACGGTTGCGCAACGAAGAGGCGAATCGGAACGACGATAACAACCGCAAGAACAACGTAGGAGAATATCTCGCGAAACGCAGTCCCAAGAACGTTCATGCGCGCATTGTATTCCTCTGAAACTGCACGTCAACATTTTGTATTTTTGATTCAAATAAAAAAAGCTGGTCCGCGTTCGGCGGACCAGTACTTCTCACGCTGCATGCACTCCGAATTCTTCGCTTCGAAGTGGCGGGAAGTCCCAATCAGACTCCGGTCCCGCTGTGAAGCGCACGTAGCAGTTGAAATTGCAGACGGGCTGGCCGTCGACGACGTAATCTGCGTCTTCGACGCAGATTTTCCGAGGAAGCGTCGACTCGCACAGGCATGCGGTAAAAAACCTACGAGCAGGCATGGAAAGCTCCTTTCGCGTCTTTCAAGATACTAGCACCAAGCGGATTCCGGTGGAAAGGAGCTTAGTGGTAAACTGCAATCAATGCCCTATACCATCATCGGTCTTGGAAACCCGGGGAACGAATACGAACACACGCGGCACAATGCTGGACGCATGGTTGCGGAGCTTTTTGCTGAAGAAGAAGGGTTGTCTGAATTCAAACTCAAGAAGAATGCGTCTGCGCTTGTTTCAGATGGCGTCGTTGAGGGACAAAAAACTATTGTTGCGCTTCCCGAAGTGTTTATGAATCTCTCCGGAAAGACTGCGCTCGCGCTCGTAAAGAGCAAGCCGGCAGCGAAGAAGCTGCTCGTGATTCGCGACGACCTTGACCTTCCGCTTGGCGTTATCAAAATGACCACGTTTGGCCGTGGTGCAGGAGGGCATAAGGGCGTTGAGAGTATTACGCGCGCACTTAAAACCAAAGACTTCGCGCAGCTCAAGATTGGTATCTCAGGACAGACCGCCAAGGGCGCACTCAAGAAAGTTTCAGGAGAAGAGAAGGTGGTGAAGCACGTAATTGGAAAGTTTAAGCCGGCAGAAGAAGCAATTCTTAAGAAGACGCTCAAGAAGGCATCTGAAGCTTCGCGCATCTTTATTACCGACGGTATCGAGAAAGCGATGCTGTTCGCCAATACGAAGTAGGGAAGGATATTAGGAAAACGCCCGGAACTATTGTTCCGGGCGTTTTCTGTAAACTCTCAACTATTTCTTCGCTCCCTTCTTTGGGCCTGCGTAGGAGAGCGTCATGCGCTGATCCTTCGGCTCGAAGAGGGTAATGGAGAATGGGTATGCGCGTCCAAGCTCAAGCGTCTCGCGAAGCTCAACTGGCGAGGCGAACTCGCTGATGTGCACGAGTCCCGCAACGCCTTCCTCGATGGAAGCGAGCGCGCCATGCTTGTTGTACTTGATGATAACGCCGGACACCTCCATGCCCTTCTTGTAACGGTCCTGGGCGGTCTTCCATGGGTTCTCCTTGAGGGCCTTCACGGAAAGGGAAACCTTGCCGTCCTTAACCTCGATAACCTTCACAGAGACTGCGTCGCCAACCTTGAAGAGGGCACGCGGGTCCTCAACAAGACCCCAATCGAGTTCTGAGATGTGCACGAGTCCTTCAAGACCCTGCTCAAGCTTCACGAATACGCCGAAGTCAACGGCGCCCGTAACCTCGCCCTCAACAACGTCGCCAACCTGGTACTTGTCGATAAGGGATGCCTTCTCGTTCTCCTCGTCGCCTGCGCGCTCAGAGAAGATAAGCTTGCCCTCCTTGGCGTCCGCCGTGATGATGCGGACCGAAAGCATCTGGCCGGTAAGCTTCTGCAGCTCGCCGAAGATCTTGTCCTTGTCACCCTCAGGAACGCGTGGGTAGTGCTCCTTCGTAAGCTGGGACGCAGGAAGGAATCCCTGGATGCCCTGCCATGAGAGGATGAGTCCGCCCTTGTTTGCTTCCTCAACAGGAAGCGTAAAGACAGCCTGGCCAGCAATAGCTGCCTCAGCCTCGCTCCAGATAGCAGCCTGGCGAGCTTCCTTAAGGGAAAGCTCGATGTAGCCGTCGAGTCCCGCAGGATCAACAACCTTCGCGCTGATGGTGTCGCCTGGGTTTGCCTTGCGAAGCACGTCTGCGGCGTTCAGGTACTCGCGTCCGTAAATAATACCGGTACCGAATGGCGGCAGGTCGACAAAGAGGCGACCGCGCACGAGTTCGATAATGGTTCCCTCGATGAGATCGCCGGCGCGCGGAGGCGTAGCAATAGCATCAAGCATCCCCTCCATCGGATGACCGGGTTCTACAGTAACGGTTGAGACGACTGGAGGAGCCTTACGCTCTTCAGTCGCCTGAGTTTCTTCAGGCATTTAGTATGTACGAGGCGTTCTGTGTGACGGGTACTGGATGCCTTGCGGTATTCCAGGGATAGCCCGCTCACGGCGAATATACGCGCTCGCGATAGGAGAAACCTATCATATATATAGGTAAAGTTGAAGCCCCGGAGATCGCTCTCCGGGGCTGGTGGAATCTGGTCGCTAAACCTTCATCCGATTTTGTGTTTGGCATCCAGGGTAAACCCTAGAGCACTTCTGCTTGATGGCCTTCCCGCTCGGGGGAAGGGAAGAACGTTACAGCATACCGTCCTTCTTGCACGCAGCCCGGCGCGGGGTCTGCGGGTCATGAAGACCCAGACCCAGCGCGCCGCCGGCCGCGGATCAGTCGCGCAGCGACTGGGCGCCGACGCCGATGTTGACGATGGCCTGGGCCTGCCGACGGCCCGTGTTGGGAAGGTAGATAAGACGGGAACCCGTCTGACCCGGCGGGTAGAGAGTGCGGAACATGAGTTTGTCTCCGTTTCTCGCTTTGACGTCCCGGAACAGCCCGGGCTCTCAGCTCGGGTAAGGTACCACCATCTTCATCTATTGTCAATACCCCTGGGGATATAGCGCAATGATGAAGAAAACCCGCCGTAAGGCGGGCTTAAGGAAGGAATCAGTCCTCCGGTACCGGCACCCGGACAAGAAAACCGGTAGCAAACCTCCGGAGGACTGAATTCCCGCGCAGCGTCGTCGCGCGCTCCTATAACTATAGGTCCTCGGCACCATATGCCGGCCTATTTGTCTGTGCATGAGCCTGTGTAGCGCTACCCGCGGCTCCCAGTTTCCTGTATAATGAAGAGAACATGGTCATCACCCACCACGGCGGGCAGTGCTTCAAGGTGACGCTCGGCGATCTCACCGTTGTCTTCGACCCTATTGCAAAGGGCGCGTCTTTGCCTGCAGTGCGCTTCGGCGCAGATCTCGCGCTTGTGACGCGTAACCATAAGGACATGAATGGTACGGACGAAGTAGCATTCGGCGGCAAGGAGCCATTTGTTATAAACGGACCCGGCGAGTACGAGCACTCGGGCGTTACGGTCCAGGGCTTCCTTACGAAGAGTCAGTACGCGCCAGCGAAGGGGCAGGTTGATGCAATTAACACGGTGTACGCACTGTCTTTGGAAGGCATGACGCTCGTGCACCTCGGCGCACTCTCAGATCCCATGCTTTCGCATGATGCGCGCGAGGCTATTGATGACATCGACGTACTCTTCCTTCCTATTGGCGGAGACGGCGTACTGAATGCTGCAGAAGCCGCTAAGATCGCTGTAACGCTACAGCCCAAGATTGTTATCCCAATGCACTGGGAAGGCATGGGCGAGCCAAAGGCGCTCGAGAGCTTCCTCAAAGAAAGCGGCAAGGAGAGCGAGAAGGTAGATAAGCTTACGCTTAAAAAGAAGGATGCAGCAGAGAAGGACGGTGCTATCATTGTTATAACGGCATAAGCGTATGGCAACAGACCGCATCCTAGGACACATTGAGCGCTTGCGAGAGAAGCCGGACCACGTGCGGCATCAAATTGCGATGGGAACCGCCCTTGGCCTTACCTCGCTCGTTGCTGTTGGTTGGGTTGTTGCTTTGGCAACTTCCGGCACGCTCGCGCTTAACCAAGCACCCGAAGAAGCTCCTCAGCCAACCGAGACCTCGTTCTCAAGCCTCGTGGGTGCAGCGGGAGCTGCATTTAACTCCACAAGCACTGACGCATCGCTTCGCGTGATGGATGAGCGAACGTCCTCGACGCTCGACGCACAGCAGCCGGCGAACAATACGAATAAGACTGTGATTCCGTTCTAGATTTTCATGGCAAAGAAAGCAGCACCTGTTGAAGAACCAATCGAGCCACGCATCAACGTGGTTGATCAGTCGATCACGAGCGAAATGCGCTCGTCCTATCTCGATTACGCGATGTCCGTTATTACGAGTCGCGCACTTCCAGACGTACGCGACGGCCTAAAGCCAGTGCATCGCCGCATTCTGTACGCAATGCGCATGACGGGACTCACGCCTTCGGCTAAGTTCCGCAAATCAGCAACGGTGGTGGGAGAGGTGCTCGGTTCGTACCATCCGCATGGTGACACATCCGTGTATGACGCGATGGTAAAGCTCGCGCAGGACTTCGCTACTCGCTACCTCCTTGTGCAAGGACAGGGTAACTTCGGCTCGGTAGACGGGGATCCACCGGCTGCGTACCGCTACACCGAAGCCAAGATGTCGCGTCTTGCGGAGGAAATGCTCCGAGACCTTGAGAAGGAGACGGTCTCTTGGAACGCAAACTTCGACGGATCAAAGCAGGAGCCGTCCGTGCTTCCAGCAGCAGTGCCGAACCTTCTCCTTAACGGTACGCTCGGTATCGCCGTGGGTATGGCAACGAACATTCCGCCGCATAACTTGCGCGAAGTTGTTGCAGCCACAACAGAGCTCATCGATAACCCAGAGGCAACCGTCGACGATCTTTTGACGCATGTGAAAGGTCCTGACTTCCCGCTTGGCGCAATCGCGTTTAATCAGACTGATATCAAGCACGCGTATTCAACCGGCCGCGGCGGCGTCGTTGTGCGCGGCGAAGCGGAGATCGTAGAGGAAAAGAAGGGCACGAACATCGTTATTACCTCCATTCCGTATCGCGTTAACAAGGCTGACCTTATTACGCGCATCGCAGACCTTGTGCGCGACAAGAAGCTTGAGGGCGTGAAGGATCTTCGCGACGAATCAGCTGCCGACATCCGTGTTGTTGTTGAGCTTAAGGGTACGGCGCATCCGCAGGCAGTGCTTAACAATCTCTACAAGCACACTGAGCTTGAAAGCACGTTCCACTACAACATGCTCGCCCTTGTTGATGGCGTACCGCAGACCCTTTCCCTTAAGGGCATGCTCGAGAGCTTCATCAGCCACCGCCAGGAAGTGGTAAGGCGCCGCACTGAGTACGATCTGCGCAAGGCAGAGGAGCGCGAGCATATTCTCCTCGGTCTTTCCAAGGCACTCGACCACATTGACGAAGTCATTGCGGTCATTAAGAAGTCGAAGGACGTGCCAACAGCGTCTGAAGCACTCCAGAAGAAGTTTGGCTTCTCTCAGATTCAGGCAGCAGCGATTCTCGATATGCGCCTGCAGAAGCTTGCTGGCCTTGAGCGCCAGAAGATTGAAGACGAGCTCGCGGAGATTCAGAAGCTCATCACGAGCCTTAAGAAGATCCTTTCGTCTGCAAAGAACATCCTTGCCGTTGTGCGCGAAGAGCTGCAGACCGTTGCGGAAAAGTATGGCGACGATCGCCGTACGAAGATCGTGAAGGGCGGCGTGAAGAATATTTCCATAGAAGATCTCGTTGCTGACGAGGAGTCCGTGCTCGTGCTTACCGCAGGCGGCTACGTGAAGCGCACGAATCCTGACGAGTACAAGGTGCAGAAACGCGGCGGCGTGGGTGTTATCGATATGTCGACGAAGGAAGAAGATGTGGTTACGCACTTCGTGAAGGCAAGCGCGCACGCAGAGCTTCTGTTCTTCACTGATTACGGCAAGGCATATCAGTTGAAGATGTACGAGCTTCCCGAGGGCAAACGCGCCACAAAGGGCAAGAGCATAATGAACTTCCTACCGCTCGCGGGAGACGAGAAGGTAACGAGCGTGCTCGCGGTACCCAAGGGCAAGGAGCGTGAAGGCCTTTCCGTATTCCTCGTTACCGAAGCCGGAACTATCAAGAAGGTAGAAGCGCAGTCGTTTGCAGATGTGCGCCGATCAGGAATCATCGCTATCGCGCTGAAGGGAGGCGACAAGCTGGTTTCCGCATCGCTCTGTGCAGCAGGAGACTCCGTATCGGTTGTTACCGCAGACGGTCAAAGCATCCGCTTTGATGAGAGTGATACGCGCGCCATGGGACGCACGGCAGCCGGTGTTCGCGGTATGACGGTGAAGAAGGGCGACATAATCGTGTCCGCCGAAGTAGTGCCAGGAGAAGCGGGCAATAACGCGTCGCTCCTTATCATCATGGACAAGGGATACGGAAAGAAGACGTCCCTTTCTGAATACAAAGTCCAGGGCCGCGGCGGCTCCGGCATCAAGACCGCAGATGTGACGGCAAAGACCGGAAAGATCATCGGCGCGAAGGTGCTTATCGGAGACGACGCAAAGGACGAAGAACTCGTAGTTATTTCAAAGAAGGGTCAGGTTATCCGCTGCTCGGCGGGAGAGATTCCAACGCTCTCGCGCGCAACGCAGGGCGTGCGAATTATGAAAATGCGCGAGGGCGACAGTATCGCGTCGATGGTAGCGCTGTAACAAGAATACATATGACATTCGAACAACCAGAGGACCGAGGACCAGACGCGTTTCGCAGCGTTCCTAATGAGAAGCCTGAGTCGCTCGGGTATCGTGATATGACGGTACAGGAAAAGATTGACAGATCGTTTGCACCTGAAGAAAAGCAGCTGTACACCGCCGTGCTTGCTGCGCGCTCCCTTTCCGATCTGCGTCTGGCAATGATTGAATTTAATAAACTTGGCATTCCGAAGGATGCGTCAGACTTTGGTATGAGTCTTGAGAACATGCGCATTGATGACGAGCCAATCGAGCTCTACATACACGATCTTCCAAGCGATGCGCAGGTTGTAATGAGACGCGGGACCGATGGGATAACAACGCTCCGCTTGATTGATAAGCCGAGCGCGTAAGCGCGTGTTGATTGCGAGCCGCGAACAGCGGCTCGCTTGCTATACTTCCTACATGAACTTTAGTAATCCGCAGAGTAACGTGCTGCAGCTCGGGCTCCGCGAAGGCATGAAGGTCGGAGACCTTGGTGCAGGCTCGGGACATTACGCAGCGAGTGCCGCGGCAATTGTGGGTCCCGAAGGGAAGGTCTACGCCGTTGATATCCAGGAAGATATTCTGAAGCACGTGAAGGACCATGCAGCAGGAAAGGGGCTGCGAAACGTAGAGACAGTGTGGGGGAACTTTGAGAAGCTTGGAGGCACTCAGCTCCGCGATGCGTCACTCGACGCGGTTATTCTTTCCAATACATTGTTTCAGCTCGATCATCGCGAGGGCGCCATAGCGGAGATTAAGCGCATCCTTAAGACCGGAGGACGTCTGCTCGTTATTGACTGGGCGGGCGCGTACGGCGGCATGGGTCCGCTTCCGCACAGGGTAGTATCAGAACATGTGGCAGAAGAACTCTTTATCTCTGCTGGCTTTCACAAAGTAAAAGATTTTCGTGCAGGACCCCATCATTACTCCATAGTCTTTACCGCGCCGTAATATGCCGCAGCTCAAACCATTCCAAGTAATCATCATGGGCGCGTTCGTGTTCGTCGCGATACTCGGCCTTATTCTGTTCGCGAACTTCCAAGGTTTCTCCTCGGGAGCGCCGCAGGTAGGAACGGTGTCTATCTGGGGTACGGTTCCTGCGGAAGAGATGAATGCTGCGCTCGGAAGCTATAAGCAAGGACGTCCTGAGTACGGGCGCGTGACCTACACGCAAGTAGCGGAAGAGTCATTTGACGCTGATCTCGCGGAAGCAATTGCTTCTGGAAGAGGTCCTGACTTGGTCATTATTACGCAAGAAGACCTTGCTGCAGCGCAGTCTAAACTCGCTACTATTCCTTCGTCCGTTATTTCGGAGCGCGATTTCCGCGATACCTATCTTCCAATTCACGAGCTCTATCTCATAGAGAGTGGCACCTACGCGATACCATTTCTTGTTGATCCTCTCGTGCTCTATTACAACCGCCCCATACTCGCCTCTGCGGGCGCAGCGAGGCCCCCAGCAAGCTGGGAGGCCGTGTCAGGGCTCTCAGGAACGATCAATCGCCAGACAGACGCACAGACTGTCGTTCGTAGCCTCATAGCGCTCGGGACGTATGAGAATGTTACAAACGCCCGCGGTATCCTTTCGCTCCTGTTCCTTCAGGCAGGGTATGGCATTAGCGAGCGCTCAAATGTAGGGCTTCGTTCGGACCTTGCGCAGCCGCGCAGCGATACATTCGGCGCGTCCCCTGCGGAAAGCGCCTTAAACTTCTACACCGAGTTTGCGAACCCTCTCAAAACCGTCTACTCCTGGAACCGATCGCTTCCGGAAAGTAGGCAAGCATTTCTTTCTGGAGACGTAGCGCTCTACCTAGGATTTGCGTCCGAACGTGATTCCTTGAGCGAAGCGAATCCAAATCTTGATTTTGATATGGCACCAGCTCCCTCGCCGTCCACGCTCGCAACGAGAATTACGTACGGAAAAGCATACGCGTTCGCTATCCCGCGCGCGTCCGCGAACAGCGCTGGAGCGCTACAAGTAGCGCTAAGCCTTTCTGCGAAAGAGGCAGCACCTATCTTTGCTCGCGCACTTAGCATGGCACCGGCTGCGCGCGCGGCGCTCACGCCTTCAGCAGACGATCTCTACGAGCCTGTGTACTACCCTGAGGCGCTCGTAGCGCGCGGATGGCTCTCCCCAGCACCGCTCGAGACGGATCGCATCTTTGCTACGATGATTACGAACGTCACCAGTGGAAGGGAGACGGGAAGTGCCGCTATTAGTATCGTTAACCAGTCGCTCAACGCCGCTTTCAAATAGCTTATGCGCCTACAACTACTCACCAAGGTTCGAGGACTTGTTCTAACGGGAGCTCTGCTCTTGGCGAATGGTGCGCATGCGCAGACTACTGGTACGAACCCGCCCCCTCCGACCGATACCTCTGGAGGACTAGTTAATCCATTAAATGGCGTGAGCGATCTTAACAGCTTCTTGAGAGCCATTCTTGAGGGCGTTATCGATATCGGCACCATCGTGCTCATAATGATGCTCGTGTACGTGGGCTTCCTCTTTGTTGCTGCGCGCGGAAACTCCGAAAAGCTTCAGGGCGCCAAAAGCGCGCTCGTGTGGACGGTTATCGGCGGCCTCATTCTCCTTGGCGCAACCTCTATACAGCTCGTTATTCAGGGAACTGTTGATGCGCTTCGCTAGGTATGAAATACCTTCTTCCTCTTTGTGCACTCTTCGTCCCGGTTGCAGCGCATGCAGCGAGCTTTCGGGAAATAACCGAGGATATTGTTTCGCTCGTTAACAACTCGCTTGTTCCCCTAATCTACGCGCTCGCATTCCTCGTGTTCTTGGTTGGCATGACGCGGTACTTTTTCCTTGAGCAAGGGGAGGAGGGAAGAGAGAAGGGTAAGCAGCTCATGCTGTGGGGCCTTATTGGATTTGTGGTTATGTTTTCCGTGTGGGGCCTGGTTAATCTTCTCCTGGGCACGTTCGGCGTAGCGGGTGCATAACCCCTTGAATACTGCCTCACGCCTGATACCCTTCATCTATGACTACTCTACGCGCCTCGCTCGCATTTGCTGCCCTTACTCTTCTCATTCCTGCCTCAACGCACGCCCAAACTGATAGCGGACAGCTTGATGCTGGAAACGTCGGACGGCTCCTCGAGAGCATGACCGGATTTATCGACGATTTCATCATTCCGTTCGTCTGGGCGATCGCGGTGCTCATGTTTATTTGGGGAATGGTGCAGTACTTCATAATCGGCGGCGCTAACGAGGAGAAGCGCGAAGAAGGGAAGCAGCTCGCCATTTGGGGTGTCGTAGCGTTCTTTGTAATGAGTTCCCTGTGGGGAATCGTTAACATTCTCGACGGAACCTTCAAGTTCGGGGGAGACAATACGCCGCCGATTCCAACCTTCGACACGACGCAGTAGGTCAAAATCTTGTCCACACGCATTTCCAGGCTCTATTGACGCCCTTGTATTCCAGTCTATCCTTAAGCTATACGCGTTATCCGTAATCAACCATCATGAAGAAACTCGGTTATCTTGGTCTCCTGCTTGCGTTCCCGTCCTTTGCTTTTGCACAGGTCAACGCGCAGAACGTCCAGACTCTCGGCCAGGGCATCATCGGCCTTATTAACAACGTTGCGATCCCGCTTCTTTTTGCAATCGCATTCATCGTATTCATCTGGGGTGTCTTCCAGTACTTCATCGCCGGCGGTGCCGAAGAGGAGAAGCGTGAGACCGGTAAGTCTCTCATGCTTTGGGGCATCATCGGTTTCTTCGTGATGGTTTCGGTCTGGGGTCTCGTGAATATCCTTCGCGGAACATTCCAGTTCAACAACCAGGACGTGCCGCTTCCTACGGTTGACGGTACTCGCTAGTGCCACTCTCCACTGCAAAAGCCCGCGATACTCGCGGGCTTTTGCTATGATTACGGCATGAATCCTTTCGAAACCTTTATTCTAAAAGTGCAGCAGGAAATCCTTACGCCAATAATTACGCTCCTATCGCTTGCGGCGTTTGTTTTGTTCTTGTGGGGTGTTTTTGAGTTTATCGCAGGCGCAGAGAACGAAGAGAAGCGAAAGACAGGTCAAGAGCACATGATCTGGGGCATTATCGGCCTCGCGATTATCTTTGGCGCGAACGCAATCGTTTCCCTCATCCGCGCCACCGTCGGTGGAGTATCGTAATACAAAAGAAAAGAGCCCGTCGCCCAAGGTAGGGAGACGGACTCTGGAGTGTCGAGAACACGGTGCTTAGTAGACTGGATCACGCTCGTAGCGCCAGCGTAGAGGGATGTCCTCCGCGCTGTTCGATTGGACGCTGCAGAATTCGGAGAATCTGTCGCGGTCTTGATCGAAGACGCGTTCTTCCTCGTTGGGCGGCGCGCAGTACGGAGTAAAGCGCGAGCCCGCAAAGTCAGTTGCGTTGCAATCAGGATCGCGAGCGGGGTCGCAGAACCTGATGTAGTGGCAGTCGGGAACTGAAAGCGTTTCTGAGCGCTCGCCGTTCTCGTTTGAAGGGGCGACGATATCCTGCCACCCATCCTCCACCACCGGGCAGGTAGCAGACCCCGAGGGGCCAGCACCTGGCATGGTTCCTTGCGGAGCCATTGCTACGCGTTCTGCGTACGGAGCCCCGGGAATTTGGAAGAAGCCCCATCCCCGGAACATGCCGACTATCACCACGATCACCACGCACAGGGCGAGGATCGCGAGGCTCCAGCCGATCACTTTTTTCCATAGCGGCTCTGGCGGAGTCGCATGGCCGCCGGCGTGCCCTCCGCCCCCAGTTGTTGGGGGGCGGGGAGCTGCGGTTGTAGTGGCTGCAGCAGTGATAGGTGTCGATCGATTCCACGTCGGTATGTTTACCTTGATGCGGAAGCGAGTGACAATCAATGCTACAGATAGTACGAGGCAGACAAGAAGGAAGATGACGCCGAACCAAGTCATGCCGGCACCTCCTTCGGTTTATCCTTACTATCGACGACCAGCCGTCCAAGGCCAACCGCTTGCGTGATGCCCTCTACTCCAAGAACCAAGTCCGCTTCGCCGACGGTTTGAATGGCAATTTCGCCAGCTCGATAGTCTGAGCCAGCCATCCCCAAGGCCCTTGCAGCAGCCATATCACCTTCGCCCTTTTTCTGGCGTTCGATGAAGTCGGCTTCGGCAAGGCGTTCGCGCCCCTCGGCAATACCTGATTGCCGGAGGATTTCAGCCTGCCGTTGGCCTTCAGCTTCAACAAGTGCGGCTTGTCTTCTCGCAAGCGCAGATCCTACTTCCTCAAGGGCCTGATTCACCTTGCGGGTGAGGCCTGTGGGTTGCATTTCTACGCGGTCGATGTCGACGCCGAACTTGCTCAACTTCGCCTCGAGACCTGTCTCGAGTTCGCAGTTGATTTCCTTCAACCCAGCAACGACTTGTGCCGGCGTCCGGGTTGCCATGGCTATGCCCAGGTCGGTATTGAGAGAGTCATACATCTGCGTAAGGATGTTGGCATCTTTCTCCTCCCACGTGTTTCCGGGAATCCGGTTCCACATTTGGAAGAAGCCTCTTTTTCTTAGGCGCCACACCACACTCGCCGTAGGCTCGAGCGTAAGGCGAGTGCTGAGAGGGTCTGCGCTCTCGAGACCTGGATCCGTTCCCGCCGTTGGTGTGCGGAATGGACGCAGAAGACCGTGAAGCGGATCGTTATCCGGCCGCATCGAAATCTGTTCCGGGTTGCCTGGGAATTGATTCTGACGGTCTTGCAGCAGAATAAGATTGAGCTCTGAAAGGAAGCGAGGAACGAAATAGTATCCCGGACCCACCTCCCAAGAGTACTGCTGAAGCACGTAGATGCCGCCTGCGTACTGTTCCTTCACCTCTTTGATGGAGGAGATGTAGTAGGTTAGGAGCAGGATCGTGAGACCCAGCTCAACGTACGGGAACACGTTTTCACGTGCCAGCGTAAATAGCAGGGAAATCAGCACCGATAGCATCGGCACCAATACGACCGCTGCTACAAGCGCAGCGTATAGTTCGGGCCTGTCGTCGAGAGGCTCTTCAGGGTCTCTGGCCATCACAGCCTCCTTAGTTGTTTATGTTGCACCGTGTTCTCAAAGACCACGGAATCTATTGGGAATATAACACCATTTTTGACTTAAAGTCAAGTTGTGCTGGAGAGAGGACTCGAACCTCCACCCCCGAAGGGACCTGCTCCTAAGGCAGGCGCGTCTACCATTTCGCCACTCCAGCGTACCCGTATCCTATCAGGAAATTGCAAAAGACGGGACTCCCGTCCCGCCTTCTGCTCTAGTCCGCCCACCTGGACTCGAACCAGGGACCAATCGCTTAAGAGGCGAGTGCTCTACCAGCTGAGCTATAGGCGGATAGTTGGAAGTATATACAAGCGCATGCGTAAATTCAACCGAGGCACAGTAATAGAAAAGTGCCCCGATGCACGTGCATCGGGGCAAGAGGGCTGGCTAGTGCGAAGCGCGCACCAGAATCGCGTCGCCCGAAAAGACTTGCGCCATCCGGGCTTCTGACACGGGCACGCCCGCCTGCGAGTTGAGCGATGCGAACCCGGCTGAGTTCTGGATGCGAAACACCAAAGTGCCGTCGTCAGCCGTTTCGTACGCGTACACCAGGACAAAGTGCCCGGTCTTCTCCTTGGGCGGCGTGTCGTGCAGGAAGCGAATCTCCGGACTCACGCGCGCGATGACGTAGTAGTCGGACGCGAGAGCCTGAGCAATTCCCTCAGGAGTCAGGTTTTGCTCAAAGCGAGCGCTATATCCCTGGTAGTTAAGGAATGCAGGGAGTCTCGCGAGAAACGCACCCTTCCATCCCCGCTTCGCGGGATCATCCTTCCAGACGTACACCCCATGACGGCAGGCCTCCTCGAACAGATCATTGAGGCTAGGAACATACTTGTCCTCAATTTTGAGGATGTTCTGGACGCAGGTCAGCGCGCACCAGCTAGAGCTCCGAATTGTGTAGTCAAACGGAGCGGAGCTTTCGCGCCATGCTTCAACGGCGTGGCGGTCCGAAATCAAGCAGACATAGAAGTCGTCGGGCGATTTCCCGCGCGACAGGTCTGCACTCGGTTGTACTGACTGCATAACAGCGTTCTCCAAAGGTTCACGTTCTGAAGCTGAGTATGCCTGAGGCGCTAAGGCCCGACAAGTATCAGGCGTTATAGGGTGTGCCGGGGGCGGGACTCGAACCCGCATGGCATCGCTGCCAGAGGTGTTTAAGACCTCCGTGTCTAACCAATTTCACCACCCCGGCTAACGGGAGGCCAGAACGGGAATCGAACCCGTGCATAGCGGGTTTGCAATCCGCCGTGTTACCACTTCACCATCTGGCCCTGTTGCCGATGATAGCGCGGCTTGGGCGCCTGCGCTACGCGTCTTCCTCGGGTATCTCGAGACCCCGAGTAACGTCTTCTAAGTGCTGACGTGCTTTTTCTCCCCGGTCAATTTCAAAGCGTATAAAAGGAAGTCGCGAAAAACGCGTGGTCTTCTTAAGATCATTGCGGAAAAGATCCTTGTGGCGCATTAAGAATTCGATAGCCTTTGCATCCTGACCCTCAGGAAATACGCTTACGTAAATTGTTGCGTTCTTGCGGTCGCTTGAGAGGGTAGCGCGCGTTGGCGTAATAAGCGTGCCACGACCCGCTTCGCGGGATATGTAGCGACCTGCTGCCTCAAGCAGTATGGAAATGGCTCGTTCGTCTCGTGCGCTCATATTACTTAGTGTCTACCATGCGGTACGCAATAAGGGTATCGCCGCCCGCAGCTTCCTGCTTGCTCTCGATCTGGAGACCGAACTCGCCCTCGCCCTTAATAACCTGCACGTCAGCGCGGGCAACCTGAAGGTTCGTGAGCTTCGCGTAGCCGATGTGGAGTCCGCGTCGGTCTATCTTGAGCATGTCGCCAACAGAAAGAATGCCCTCGTTCCAGCGCGCACCGAGCACCTGCTTGTTTCCAGCGGTGTTAAAGGCCTTCAGGATCTTCGCCTCGCCCAAAATCTCCTCCACGGTAACGCGCGGTGCGCGTTCCTTTACGAGTGTCTCTACGCGCTCCTTGAGCTCGTAGATGATGGTGTATGCGTCAACGGGCACGTGCATGCGCTCGCCTGCGGTTCGTGCGGCACTATCAATGCCGACGTTAAACGCGAGGATGTGGCCGCCACCTGCAGCTGCTGCTTTCACATCAGTTTCTGAAACAGCACCTATGCCTTCCTGCACTATTTGTATGGAAACGCGCTCATGAGCAATCTTTGCAAGCTCATGCTTGATTGCGAGGATACTCCCTGTTACGTCAGCCTTAAGGATAAGAGGGAGAACGGCGTGTTCAGCTGTGGCAGCCTTAACTGAAGCCTTGGGGGCAGCGTCGGGCACTGCGTTCTCGGCAATACTCTTCTCTGCTTCTTTCTTGCTTCCGGTAGAGGAGAAGGGCGTGCCTGCAGGAGGGAGGCTGTTCCAGCCTGAGATGCGGATAGGCTGCGAGGGAAGTGCAGTATCAATGCGTACTCCCGCAAAGTTCTCAATAAAGCGGATAGGAGCAAACGCGGACCCAGCAACAGCGTAGGAACCGGTGTTAAGCGAGCCGTCCTTCACAATAAGCGTTGCGGAGAGGCCGCGCTTGGGGTCCTGCGAGGACTCAAGGACGAATCCTTCAGCGGGAACGTCAGGGTCCGCAGTTAGTTCCGCGAGGTCTGCGGTAAGAAGCACGAGATCAAGAAGCTCTGGAATGCCTTCGCCAGACTTTGACGAGACGCCTGCAAACGATACGGAGCCGCCAAGCCCCTCAAGGTAGATACCGCTTTCAAGTGCGGAGATCTTTGCCTTCTCAACATCCGCGCCTGGCTTATCGATCTTTGTAAACGCAACAACAAAAGGAATAGCGGCTTCGGTAATAGCTTCAAACGCTTCAAGCGTCTGCGGCTTGATGCCTTCTTCAGCGGCAATAACGAGGATGGCAACATCGGCAGCCTGTGCGCCGCGAGCGCGAAGGGCGCGGAAGGCTTCGTGTCCTGGGGTATCGAGGAAGGTTATTTTGCGAACCGTACCTTCGTGCTCGTGCTCCGCCTCATATGCGGAAACGTGCTGCGTAATACCACCTGCTTCACCCGCAGTTACGTTCGATTTACGGATGTAGTCCAGCAAGGAGGACTTGCCGTGATCAATGTGACCCATAACGGCCACGATGGGTGGTCGGGTAGTGCGCGCCATAATTACCAGCTATTATCTCACGAAACGGCGGTTTGGGCAATTACCGGACTCCACTCGTGCACGTGTAGAATACAGATATGACGCGCACCTATCTTGATTGGGCTGCAGCAGCACCGGTGTCTCCCCAGTGCATGCGCACGTTTACGCATGCGCTTCGTGCGTTTGGGAATCCTTCCTCGCCGCATGCAGAAGGCAGAGCAGCCAAGGAAGTGCTTGAAGACGCACGCACGCGCATCGCGCGGCTAGCGATGGTGAAGCCTGATGCCGTTACTTTTACGAGCGGCGCTACGGAAGCAAATGCACTCGGCATCGTTGGAAGCATGCGCGCGCTTTGGGACGCAGGCACCGATCCGAAAGACATCCACGTGCTGTATCTTCCAAGTGCACACGCCTCAACACAGGGCGCCATAAAGGAACTGCGCTCGTGGGGCGTCGATGCCGAACCACTCAGTGTTATGGGAGGGGTAATTGATCTTGCGCGCCTCAAAACGCAAGTGCGTCCGAGCACTGCGCTTATGGTGCTTGAAGCAGTTTGCGGAGAAACAGGTACACGCTTTGATACGCGCGCGGTCCGACGCGCTATAGGCGAAAAGATTCTGATACACGTTGACGCTAGCCAGCTCCCGCTCGTTGAGTCCTTTGAATTAACGAGGCTAAGCGCTGATACGCTCTCGCTTGATGCACAAAAGGCGGGCGGGGTACGTGGCATTGGTGTCCTTATCGCCCCACGCCAAGTTTCGCTCGCGCCACTTATTCGCGGCGGAGGACAGGAGCGCGGTCTGCGCCCTGGAACGGAAGCAAGCGCGCTTGCGGCTGCGTTCGCTCATGCTCTCGAAGAAGCGCACGACCGGGCTCCTGGGTTTCATCTGCGCGCTACAGACATGCGCAAAGCGCTCATGCGGCACTTGCCGGCGTGCCATATAAACGGCGGCGAAGCAGTGGTGCCGCACATTCTCAACATCTCGCTTCCAGGCAGAGATACTGATTATCTCGTCGCGCTTCTGGACGAAGCAGGGTTTGCGGTTGCGACGAGGAGCGCCTGCGCGACAAATGAAGAAGGATCGGTAGCGGTGCTTGCGATGACGGGGGACGAAACACGAGCCGCATCCACACTCAGGGTTTCCTGGGGTCCAAAGACGAACCCTCGGGACCTTGTGCGCTTTGCAAAGGCACTGGTGCGCGCAGTTCGTTTCCTTGATATGAACGCGGTATAATTGGCGTATATGGATATCGAAGACCTCTCCAAAACGCAGCTCCTCCTTCTCACGATTCTCGTGAACTTCGTAACCGCAATTGCGACTGCGGTAATGACCGTCTCGCTCCTGAGCGAGGCGCCGACAACAATAACCCAGACCGTGAATCGTATCGTCGAGCGCACGGTTGAGACAGCGCAGCAAACGCCCCTTCCAAGCATCCTTCCGCCCAAGGAGACAATCATAATCCGTGACGAAGATCTCCTTTCTGCAGCTATCCGCGCTGACGTTGGACGCCGCGTAACTATCCACAAGGGAGCAACGACGACTCCTGCTATTGCGGTGGGAACCTATCTCCCAGATAAGCGAATTGTTGTAACGGCAACAGCGCAGAGCCTTCCAAAGGAAGCGACGATTGCGTTTGCAAATGGTTCTATCGCCGAAGCATCGCTCTCGCGCGGCGGCGCAACGCTCACCATCTATGGATTTGCGGACGCTGCGGAGCTGCCGGCCGCTACAAGGCCCGACATTATCGGATCAGATACCTTGAATCAAGGACAAACGCTTGTAGCGCTTACTCGCGAGGGCGCAGCAGTATCAGGAATTATCTCTCTCGTTGAAGAGGCGGGAATTCGCGCGAACGTGAATGTTCCTCCTGGCGCCGCGGCAGTTAATATTGAAGGTGATATTATCGGCATCGCTACGGCAGTTGCTGGCGTATTTGCTCCCGCTGAGCGCATCAACCTGCTCCTTGCAGAAGCGCCGTAATAGGAGCCTCCCTGAGACGTCATTACTAGTATAGAATCCTCTCGCTATGCCCCCATTCAAGAACTTCACCACCAAAGCAAAAGAAGCTATACGAAAGGCACATGAACTCGCCATAGAGCGGGGGCAAAATCATGTAAGCCCATTGCACCTCCTTGCAGCGCTCATCCATCAGGAAGAGAGTCTGGTTTTTTCCGTACTCGATCGCATGGAGATAGATACGCTTCTCCTTGCCGACACTCTTCTTGAGACTCTCGAGATCCCGGAGGCGTCTTCAACGCTTTCTCCTTCCTACAATCTCTATCTAACCCCAGACCTCGCACAGGCGCTTGAAGCCGCCGGGAAGGTTGCTGCGCGCATGAATGACGCGTTCGTGGGTGTAGAGCATTTGTTTGTGGCGGTCCTTGAACACCCTGGTCCTGCAGGAGATATTCTTGCGCGCTTCCGAATTGACGACGAGGCAGTGCTCGCGGTCCTCAAAGAACTTAAGAACGCGAAGGATGGCGATGTTGCCGAGCCGAAGAAGTTTCGCGCGCTCGCGAAATTCACTCGCAACCTCACCAAGCTCGCATTTGAGAACGCGTTAGACCCAGTTATCGGCCGCGACCAAGAAATAGGACGTGTTGTCCAAATCCTTTCTCGTCGCACGAAGAACAACCCGGTGCTTATCGGAGAGCCCGGCACCGGAAAGACAACAATCGCCGAAGGCCTTGCCTCGCGCATTGCGGCGAACGACGTGCCTGAATCGTTGAAGGGCAAGGAGATTCTTTCGCTCGATCTTGGGCTCATGGTTGCTGGTACGAAGTACCGCGGAGAGTTCGAAGAGCGCATGAAGGCCGTTATGAAGGAGGTGGAGAAGGCAGAAGGGAAAGTTATTCTCTTTGTTGACGAGCTTCATACTATTGTTGACGCTGGGGGCGCAGATGGCGCGCTTAACGCATCCAATATGTTGAAGCCTGCGCTCGCACGCGGAGAGATGCGCATGATTGGGGCTACGACACTTAAGGAATACCAGCAGCATATTGAAAAGGACGGCGCGCTTACGCGCAGGTTCCAGCCGGTATACGTGGAAGAGCCGTCTGTTGAAGACGCTACCGCAATCTTGCGCGGTCTTCGGGACAAGTACGAGCTGTATCACGGCGTCCGCATTACGGACGGGGCTATTGTCTCTGCGGTAGAGCTTTCCTCTCGCTATATAACGGATCGATTCCTTCCTGATAAAGCGGTTGATCTTATCGACGAAGCAGCAGCAGGACTTCGCATTGCGCTTGAGAACAAGCCGCCACAGCTTGAGGAGACGGACCGCCGAATTCGAAGGCTTGAGATTGAGCGCGAAGCGCTTAAGAAGGACGAGGACCGCGACGACGTAGAAATCCCAGAGCGTCTTGCAAGTATTGATACGGAAATTGCCGATCTTCGCGAAAAGACAGGAGAGCTCGAGTTGAAGTGGAAGAACGAGAAAGAAGTTCTAGAGAGCATTCGCGCGCTTAAGACCGATCTTGATAAGGCACGTGTCGAAGCGGACAACGCAGAAGCAATGGCTGATCTTGGGACTGCGGCAGAAATCCGCTACGGACAGATGCCAGCGCTTCAGAAGGAGCTGGAAACAAAGACCAAGCGCCTTAAGACGCTGCAGAAGTCGCGTCGCATCCTGCATGAGGAAGTAACGGAGCAGGAGATTGCAGGCGTGGTTGCACGCTGGACGGGCATTCCCGTTTCAAGAATGCTTGAAGAAGAGGCCGCAAAGCTCTCGCGCATGGAGGACGAGCTTAAGGAAGCGGTTATCGGCCAGGACCGCGCCGTTAAGATCATTGCAGACGCTGTGAAGCGCTCTCGCGTCGGGATTAGCGATCCGAACCGTCCCATCGGCTCGTTCCTCTTCTTGGGTCCCACGGGCGTCGGAAAGACGGAGCTGTCCCGCAGGCTCGCGGAGTTTATGTTTAACGACAAGGAATCGCTCGTGCGTGTTGATATGTCGGAGTTTATGGAGAAGCACTCCATAGCAAAGCTCATCGGCGCGCCTCCAGGATACGTGGGCTACGAAGAGTCCGGCTCTCTCACTGAGCGCATTCGCCATCGTCCGTACGCGGTAGTGCTGTTTGACGAGGTGGAGAAGGCACACCCAGAAGTATTCAACATTCTTCTGCAGGTGCTTGATTCCGGACACCTCACCGACGGCAAGGGACGCAAGGTTAACTTCAAGAACACCATCATCGTCCTTACGTCGAACATTGGTGCAGAGTTTATGGATAGGGCCGCGAACATCGGCTTTACCGGCGACGCAGACGACGGTGCAGCGCAGGAGCGCATGAAGGAGAAGGTTATGGGAACGCTCAAGGATCACTTCCGCCCCGAGTTCCTCAACCGTCTTGATGACATTGTTATGTTCGACATGCTCGGCAAGGACACGCTCCTCCGAATCGTCGAGGCACAGGTACAGGAAGTTGCAGCGCGTCTTGGCGTTAAGCGCATCACCATTACCGTTGCTCCTGAGGTGCATGAGTGGCTCTCAGATAAGGGATACAACCCGCAATACGGCGCCCGACCGCTCAAACGCGCTGTCCAGGACCACATTCTTACCCCCATCGCCTCACTCATGGTTGATCAGGGCATCATGGAGGGCGGGGTAGTGCACGTAAGCCTCAAGGCTGGGCAGCCGCACTTCGAGGTTAAGAAGGCACCCAAGCGGGCAAAGCCCCGAGCCAAGGCCGTTGCAGAGGTTCGCTAGGGCTGGTATAGTCCTCCTATCTATGTCCCAGGATCGTCTCATCATACTTCGCTCTGCTTCCGGGCACGTGCGTCGTAGCCGCAAAAACAAGAAGAAAGTAGAGCGTAAAATCGAGCTTAAGAAGTTCGATCCGAATACCCGGACGCGCGAAATCTACAAGGAAGTTAAGAAATAAGAGAAAACCGCCCGAAAGGGCGGTTTTTCGTATTGGGGTTCGTATGAAAAGCGGAAAACCCGTCCGAGGACAGGTTTTCCGGTACGTCCGCGAGGTTGTCGGCCGAGGCCCACTAACTCGCGAACGTTTGAGTAATCTACACCCAGCAGATTTTGCTGTCAAGGGTTTTTGGCGGGCCCACTAGGAATCGAACCTAGGACGTCGGGTTTGGAATCCGAAGTTATACCATTTAACTACAGGCCCTTACTCGCTAACGATACCAGATTCTTATACCGGGGAAAAGAAGACTCAGTTTAGCACCCGGCAGGATACAATTCATACATGAACCGGCCTTGGGCGCTGCTCCTTCTTGGGCTATTGCTGTTGCTCCCTGTGGCAGCGAACGCGCAGTCTAATATTCCACTCTTTGATCCTGAGTGGCAGCTCGTTCCAGAGGCTCACGAGCTCGATCAGGATTGTCCTGTGGGTGCACCGCTCGGGTTCGGTGGCGTACTGCAGCTCATTCAGAACGTCATGAATGCGGCGATATCGTTCGGCGTCCTTATCTTCCTGCTCGTTATAGTGTTTGCTGGTATCCTGTGGATCCTTACGCCCACAAATCCAGAGAATCATTCCCAAGCCAAGAAGGTGCTTACAAACGCTGTTATCGGACTGCTTATCATTCTGTCCGCTTGGCTCATCGTAGACTTCGTAATGAAGATTCTGTACAGCGGCACGAACGGTCAGCAGGGAGTGTTCGGGCCATGGAATGAAATCCTAACTGGTGGTGATATTTGTGTCGTGGCAGGGGATGTACGACCGCTCTTTGATGGTTCGATTACTGCTGTTCCTGGAATTACGACGAGCGGTGGAACTTCAGGAGGAGGATCGTGCACGGTCCCTACGAACCAAAACAATCCATGCAGCGTTACGCGCCTGCAGCAGACATGTTTTGCAAGTCGCGCAACGGACGCGTCTAAGATTTGCATGGTTGAAAGTAGCGGAGGGCAAGCTGCTGTTTGTAGCGGATCGGACAAGCTCAACAGCGGTAGTGGACCGTCCTATTCCTGCGGACTCTGGCAGATTAACCTCACCGTGCATCGCATAGGGAACCTCAACTGCCCTGCAGCCTTTACGAACGCCGCGGGAACAGCAAGTTCCTGCTCCTGCGGAGGAGATAACCTTATTCCTGGACGTATTGGCGCGTGCAGGTGCCAGCTTAAATCGGACGGGGCGTCGCAGCGACTGTATAGCCAGTGCGTGGTTGCTGCTCGGGATCCGGTGCGCAACACAGAAGTAGCGTGCCGCTTGTATGAGCAAGACGGAGCAAACGGAGGATTCCAGCCGTGGCGGCACACCGCTACACAGGTTTGTCGTGTTCCGCTTCGATAACAGAGTATACTTTTACCTATGAAGCGCGCCGCACTTGTCTTCTTTGTCCTCGGACTGCTGATCTGTATCGCACTCGGCGCATATCTGCTGCTTTCAAATAGCAGCGATCCTTCTGCTCCAACGAACCCAACAACCAACGGGAACCCTTTCAGCTTTTCGTCTGGCTCGGTCAGTTCTGCAGATACCATAGCACTGACTCTTGATTCAGGCGCAACAGTGTCCGTGCTCAATTTTACGAAAGAAGATCAGCCCGAGTGGGCAGGAGACTCTGCAGGGTATCAGGTAGCGGGAGACGCTGATAACTCTTCGTTTCTTATTACTTACATTCCTGCCGACGACTCAGGCTCGCAGGCACAGTTTCTTGTCGCGTTGCTGAGCGAGCCTGTGGGCGCTGCACGCTCGAGTGCTGAGGCAGCTTTGAAGACGCGTCTCGCGCTTAGTAACAGTGAATTGTGCAGTCTTGATGTGCAGGTGTGGACGAACGCCGATGTTAATTCAATGTATGCAGGCAAGGATCTTGGTCTTTCATTCTGTCCGGGCTCAACACAGCTCCCTTAGCTATGAAGCGCTTCATTCCTTTTCTTCTGGCTTTTTTCCTTCTGCTGCCGCTCGTAGCGAGCGCGCAGTTCGGTCCAATAGTGCCGGAAGCCTGCCACGATTGTCCGTGCGGGTTCGGTGGGGTAATGGCCATCATTCAGAATCTCGTTAATTTCATAATCGGGATAGCAATTATTTTTGGAACCATAATTCTCGTATGGGGCGGCATTCTCTACATCATTTCGCCAGCCAATCCTGAAAGCAGGAGCACAGCGAACAAGATGCTCATTAATGCCGTAGTGGGGCTTTGTATCGTGCTTTCCGCTTGGCTTATCGTGGACTTCGTTATGAAGACGCTGTACGGCGGACAGTTCGGTCCTTGGAATTCAATTCTGCTTGGAGGAGAAGGAGCAATGTGCGTTGAGTCACGAGAGACCCCTCCTTTGTTTGGCGGCAATATAACCGCAGTACCTGGCCAAAGCGGCATTGAGATACCCAGTGGCGATATCCAAGCAAGAATATGCACAGCCGCGCAAGGATATAGAGGAGCGAACACATCAGCAGGTCCAGCGAACGGTATTCTTGCCTGCGCCTGGGCTGTTAATAATGTTCTCCGAAATGCGAACGTCGGCACGCTTGACGGAGACTCTGTTCGATCGATGGAGGCTGCCATTCTTGCAGGCAGGGGTACATTGATAACTCAGCAAAGCGGTGTGTGTGGCGACCTTGTCATAGTTACGGGCACGCGAAATCACGTTGGAATCTGTCTTAATGCTGGATGCACGCAAGTAATTTCAAATTCTTCCAGCCGACAGTCATTCCTGTGGACGAGTAGCCCAAGGTTCGAGCCTTCCTACAATGTTTCTAATTTTAAGATATACCGAGTGACAAACTAAACCATGAAAAAACTCTTCTTCATTCTTCTTGCGGTAGTAGTTGTAGGTGGGCTCGGCTTCGCGATTTGGTATACAACCAAAACGCCACAAGGTGAACAGGTTCCACCATCCGAATCTGGAGGCGTCTTTCCTGGTACATCATCAAGTGTACGTGTAATACCAGCGTCTCCTGAGGAAACAATTGAAATATCAACGGAATATTACGCTGAAGTACAAAGCGCAACTAATCTCATTCTCTCTGACATTGTAGTGAGCGGCTCCTATGCCGTTGCGGTGTATTCGGACGAGAATGTGGGAGGAATGGCCGCGTTTAGAAAGAGCGGATCCTCATGGGAACTTCTGGGTACTGACGGAGGAGTATTTAATCTTGATGCTCTGGTTGCTCTAGGGATCCCAAGAGATACAGCGCGTGCACTTATTCAGACAAGTATCTAACCGTCCGAGGAGTTTAGGTGTTGTAGTCTTCGAAGCCAGGACTTTTGATGTCGGGCATAGTGCCAAACTTTAATAGAGAGCGAAGGTAAGAGGGAGTCGTACGAGCGCCCGTTGCGAAGATATTCGCCAACAATTCGATATTCAAGTCCAAGTTCGTTTAGTCGCTCGTCCCCAACATACGCTCTAACGCGCTCAGTTTCTTCCACGAGTCCGTTTGCTATGGCCGTCTCAAGTCTTGCGGTTATGCGCGCACGCAACTCGTCTCTCTCGGGATTCAGAATCACCCATTCTGTCTCGTACCGTGCTTCTTCTTGCGTTCGTTCGGGCACATGGCCGTGTGTTTCGATAATCTCAAGGGCGCGTACGAGACGGCGCTTGTTAAGCGGGTCTATGCGCTCTGCACGTCTTGGATCGCGAGTTCGAATTTCCTCCATGAGGGATTCAACACTGCGCGCTTCAAGTACCTTGCGTAGCTCAGGATTCGCATCTGTTCCTTCGGGAAGTCCGTACAAAAGTGCGTCGAAGTAAAAGTGGGTTCCGCCCGCAAGAATGGGGCGTTTGCCGCGGCTTCTAATATCAGCAATAAGCTGCTCCGCGTCGCGTACAAAGTCTCCTGCGCTATACGCATCTTTCGGGTCTCGAATGTCTATTAAATGATGGGGAATACCCTGCATTTCCTCTGCAGAGGTCTTTTCGGTGCCGATATCAAGCATGCGGTATACCTGCCGCGAGTCTACAGAAATGACTTCGCCGTTGAGTTCCTTAGCAAGCGCTACGGCGCGCGCAGATTTTCCGGACGCCGTCGGTCCGGCTACCGCAATAAGGGGAGGAATGTCGTCCGTGTGGCTCACGATGCGCGAAATGGTATCATGCATTTATCTAACGAAACAGCATATGCATAAGGAACAAAAAAGTAACTATTGTGGCGAGTGCGGCGATTTCCACGATCCCTACCATGAATACCGTTCAAGCGTGCGCGTAGGGGAAGTTGTCCCTGATTACGAGTTCGAGGCATATCACAAGGGCGACACGCGAACCATGAAGCTCTCTGACTTCCGTGGGAAGTGGCTTGTGGTTATGTTCTATCCGGCAGACTTTACGTTTGTGTGCCCAACCGAGCTTGAGGAAATGGCAACGCTCTATCCAAAGCTGCAGGCAATTAACGCCGAGGTAGTATCGTTCTCAACGGATACGGTGTTCGTGCACAAGGCGTGGCACGACACCTCTCCAGCAATTAAGAAGATTGATTTCCCCATGGGCTCGGACCCAACAGGAAAGGTGGCAGACGCATTCGGCGTACTTATCGATGGCGGTGATCTCGCCCTAACACCAGACGAGGGTCTTGCGCTTCGCGGCACGTTTATTATCGATCCCTCTGGAACGCTTCGCGCTATGGAGGTAAACGATAACAGCATTGGTCGCGCTGCTAAGGAAACGTACCGCAAGCTTCAGGCAGCGCAGTACGTAGAAAGCCACGCAGGTCAGGTTTGCCCTGCGTCGTGGGAGCCCGGAGACGACACCCTTGAGCCGGGAATGGATCTCGTTGGGAAGATTTAGGAAAATATAAATATCGATGCCCGGAACCTTCTGGTTCCGGGCATTTGATTTAGGCCGCGTTCTGCAGCTCCAACGAGCTCAGCTCTTCTTGCGCTAGCCTAATATTTTTTCCAAGATCTTCCCAGCCTGCTTCGAGAGGTTCGTCCCCAAACAGAACAAGGCAGGATTCCAAATCCATGTTGTTTCCCCCGTGTGCCGAGGCTTGGCACCGAGGAAGAATACCCGAATCATATATAAAAGCAATGTGTGCCGGGGGAGGGACTCGAACCCTCGACCCTTGCGGGAGCGGGTTTTGAATCCGCCGCGTATACCAACTCCGCCACCCCGGCCTGTCCTCGCATCGTACTTCACAGACTCTTCTCCCGCAAAGCGCAGACGCGATGCTACAATACTTTTCATGAGCATGTTCGGCAATACGGGAAGCACTCCGCAGAAATTTGCGGAGCCAACAAAGTACGACTCAGTCTTCTGGGTCGCGGTTGATCGTATTGAGCCGAACCCGTACCAGCCACGACTTGAGTTTAACGAAGAGCGTCTTAAGGCTCTTGCTGAATCAATTCGCCAGTACGGCGTGCTGCAGCCTCTGGTTGTTACGAGAAAGGAAGTGGAAACTGGCGGCGGACTGCAGGCGGCATACGAACTTATTGCCGGAGAGCGTCGCTTGCGCGCCTCGAAGCTGATTGGCCTTAAGGAAGTGCCCGTGGTTATTCGTGCAGGCGAGCAGTCTGACAAGATGAAGCTCGAGCTCGCTATAATCGAGAACCTTCAGCGCGAGGACCTGAACGCTATTGATCGCGCGAAGGCGCTCGCACAGCTTGTAGAGACGTTCGGTCTTTCGCATGTAGAAGTAGGGGCGAAGATCGGTCGCAGTCGCGAGTACGTATCGAACTCCATCCGTCTCCTGCTCCTTCCGGAGCCTATTCAAATGGCAGTCGTTGGCAAAGAACTTTCTGAGGGGCACGCACGTGCACTCTTGATGCTTAACGATAAGCCGCAGGAACGAGATACGCTCTTCAAGGAGATCGTCCTTAAGAAGACGTCTGTGCGCATGGTTGAGCAAATGGCTCGCCGACTCGCCCAGGACAAGATTCGCAAGCACGACAAGACGCCTGAAATTATGGCGCTTGAGAAGTCGCTCACGGAAACGCTTGGCACTCGCGTGCTTATTGAAAACCGCCCACAGGGAGGACGGCTTCTAATCGAGTTCTTCTCTCCAGAAGACCTCTCTCATATCGCAACCATGCTCGCAACGCGCGAAGAGACCGTTCTTGAAGAGGCTGCACAGCCTGCAGCGAACACAGGAGACCCGGAGCCTGCAGACGCACTGCTTCCGAACACGACCCACATCGATGCGGTGCCTCCTGCGCCTCTATTCGTGCCTCCAGCTCCGCCAGCAGCACCTCCTGAGGAAGATCTCTACTCAGTGCGAAACTTTAGCGTGTAGCACTTATTTCGTGCGTTTGCTGCGGCGCTCTTTGGGCGCCCTTTTTGGTTTCTGCGATTCAACGTGCGGACGTCCACGGTCTTCTATATCAAGCCTGTTGCGAATATGTCTGCGGGCCATGCTGGTGCGCGCATAATCAAGCCACTTCGCCGTTGGTCGGGCAGATTTTGATTTAAGTATTTCGATTACGTCGCCGTTGCGAAGCATGGTTTCAAAGGAAACGAGTTTGCCGTTAACTTTGGCTCCCTGCATATGGTCTCCGAGGTCGCTGTGAATGGCATACGCGAAGTCTACCGGTGTTGATTCGGTTGGCAGGTCGATAACATCGCCTGCGGGTGTGAAGACGAAGATGCGGTGCGAAAAGAAGTCGGACTTAAGGCTCTCGACGAACTCGTCAGGACCCACAACTTCTGAATGCGCTTCCTTGAGATCCGTGAGCCAGCGTGGAATATCAGGTGCATCCGTAGCGGGCACTACGGCGGTGTTCTTCTTCATATTAAGAAGCGCGGGTACGAGGTCACGTATCCAAGGGAAGGAAAGTCGTTGGAACGCAGACTTTCCTGCAGACTTTGCGAGCGACTTATACGACATATGAGAGGCAATACCGAATTGCGCTCGCTGGTGCATTTCCTTGGTGCGCACCTGCATCTCTACAATGCCGGCCTCTCCGGTGAGAACCGTCGTATGAAGCGACTGGTAACCGTTTGGCTTGGGAAAGGAGATGTAGTCCTTAAACTCACCAGGAAGCGGCTTCCAGAGGGAGTGGATAACACCAAGCACTGCGTAACAATCGTCAACGGACGAAACGATAACGCGCAGTGCAGCGATATCGTGGATGCGAGTAATATCGTCGCCCTTACGCTTTAGTTTCTGGTGGAGGCTCCACAAGCCCTTCATGCGAATGCTGGAAGAGAAGTCAGATAATCCGCGCTTAACAAGCGAGTGCTGCAATGTTTTCTGCGCGCGCGCGAGACCAGCCTCAGTCTCCTTACTCTTAAGCTTTCGAACCTCAAGCGCGTGCTGGTATGCGTCAGGATCAAGCGCAGGGAATGCGAGATCCTCGAGCTCCTTCTTCATCGATCCCATTCCAAGGCGATCGGCAATCGGCGCGTAGATTTCGAGAGTCTCGAGTGCAATACGTCTGCGCTTTTCCTCAGGTACGTGCTCGAGCGTCGTCATATTGTGGTAGCGGTCCGCAAGCTTCACGATAAGCACGCGCACGTCTGAAGCCGTTGCCACGAGAAGGCGTCTCAGTGACTCTGCGTGTCGTTCTCCGCCTTGGTACTTGTGCTTGCCGAGCTTGGTAACACCGTCAACAAGAAAGAGCACCTCCGGACCAAACTCGCGCTCAACCTCTTCAGGAGTTACGCCGACGTCTTCAATCGCGTCGTGCAAAAGCGCGGCGATAATAGTCGCCGTGTCCATGCCAAGTTCTGCCAGGTGTCGCGCAACCGCTGCGGGATGTATGAAATAGGGCTCTCCTGAATAGCGCTTGTGGTCCTTGTGCGCGTTTTCAGCGAAGGCGTATGCCTTCTCGATCCTAGCCCCGTCTTCCGGGGAGAGGTCGTTCATGCGCGCGAGGATTTCCTTGACGGTTGTCATAGCGGTATAGCGAGTGTAGCACTGCGCACAGTCCCGGTCATTAGCTGTGCGCAACGGAAAAGGACGGTCCAAGACCGTCCGTTTCTACTTGAGGTATTCAGCCGCCTCAAGTGGCGTGAGCGCCTCGGCATCCTGGCTCTCGGGGAGATAGATGCGGCGGAGTCCTTTCTTAAGGAATAGTCCTGCCTTCGACTTATACAGCACGATGTTCTTGCCGGTCTTTGGGTGCTTGCCGACTTCGCGAACGATGTCCACTCCCTTGGGTGGTCGCTTTGGTTCGCGCAGGATTTCAACCGCGCGCTCAAGCGTAACGGTGTATGGATCGTCTGCACCCTTAAGCGAACGAAACTCGCCATCATGTCCGACATAGGGGCCGAAGCGTCCAATGTTCGCGATGATCGACTTTCCGGTATCTGGGTGAGCACCAAGGTCGCGAGGGAGGGAAAGGTAATGGAGCGCGTTCTCAAGCGTGAGCGACGCAAGATCAGTTCCAGCGGGAACACTTGCTCGCTGGTACGCTTTCTTTGCCTCTTTCATTTTCTTCGGCTTTCCGGTCTTGGTGTACTCCTGCACGGGAGGTGGAGAGGGAATTTCCATCTCTACATACGGACCAAAGCGTCCGGTCTTCATGAAAATCGGTACTCCTGTCTCCGGGTGTGTCCCAAGCGGTTCGTCGTCCTTAACTTCAGTGCCGTCTTCCTGGCGAGCGCCCTCGCACTCGGGGTAGCGTGTACAGCTCATGAATATGCCGCCACGCCCAAGCTTGAATTCCATTGCAGCGCCACATACAGGGCATACAAACTCTTCAGGAACCGGTCCGAGCGATGTTGCCTTGGGCAGACTGTCCTTTGCGGCAACAGCTTTTGCAAAGGGTCCGTAGAAATCTGAGAGCGTTGCTTCGTATCCGCGCTCGCCGCGCGCAATCTCATCAAGCTCATCTTCCATTTCTGCCGTAAAGGAATCACTAATGTATTCCGCGAAGTGTTCTTCAAGGAAGCCAGAGACAACCATGCCGGTTGCTGTTGGTGTAAGCGTACGCCCCGTCTTCTCAACGTATCCGCGGTCCTGAATGGTTTTCATAATGGACGCGTACGTAGACGGGCGACCAATGCCACGTTTCTCAAGTTCCTTCACGAGTCCTGCTTCAGTGTAGCGGTTTGGTGGCTCCGTCTGCTTTTCTAGAGAACCGAGCGAGATGAGCGAAAGCGGCTCTCCTTCTGCAAGCTTCGGCAATTCAACGTCCTCGCCGCGTGCCCGTGTGTCGCAAGCGAGCCATCCTGGGAACGTAACGCGAGAACCGGTAGCGGAAAAGAGAGGGATATCAGCATTCGCTTTCGCCTTTACGCTCGTGCGCTGCAGCTGTGCGCTTCTCATCTGAGAAGCAACCGCGCGGGTGCGAATAAGCGAGTAGAGCGACTGCTCGTCTCCGGTAGCGCCTGCAGTTTGGCGTGCTGGGTCAGTGGGGCGCACTGCCTCGTGCGCTTCCTGTGCGTTCTTACTCTTTGTTTTGTATTCGCGTACTTCCGCGTAGTCTTTGCCGAACTCGCTTTCAACAACACGTGCAAGGGCAGCTATCGCGTCCTTTCCGAGGTTAACGGAGTCGGTACGCATGTATGAAATGTGACCCGCTTCATAGAGCTTCTGGGCGGCACGCATAGTGCGGCTTGGCGAGAATCCGAGACGCGTGGACGCGGCCTGCTGGAGCGTTGAGGTAGTGAATGGCGGGCGCGGCTGACGCTCCTCAGCGCGCTCCTTTACTTCAGCGACAACCCATGACGCAGCGCGGCCTTCCGTAACAATCCGCTCGGCTTCAGCAGCAGTCTTCGGCTCTTCAACACAGCTTGCAGGGAACTCTGCCTTTGCCTGCTTCGTCTCAGCCTTAAACATGGCATCAAGGGTGTAGTACGTCTCTGGTATGAATGCTTGGATCTCGCGCTCGCGCTCAGCGAGGATGCGAAGTGCAGGAGACTGTACGCGTCCTGCAGAGAGTCCGTAACGCACCTTCTTCCAAATGAGGCCGGATAGATCGTATCCTACGAGGCGGTCCAGAACGCGGCGCGCCTCCTGCGCTCTGCGCAAGTGTTCGTCAATTGCGCGCGGGTGGGCGAGCGCCTCTTCTACGGCTGCCTTAGTAATTTCATGAAAGACAACACGCTGAGGCTTTTTGAGGCCTACTGCTTCCTTTACGTGCCAGGCAATAGCCTCACCTTCACGGTCCGGGTCAGTAGCAAGAAATACCTCGTCTGCTTTGGCCGCTGCTTTTTTGATCTTTTCGATAACCTCGCGCTTGTCCGGGGATATCACGTAGCGGGGAACGAAGCCGTCCTCGATATCAACCGCGTCCTTATTTGATTTGGGAAGGTCGCGCACATGGCCCACGGACGCCAGCACTTCATACCCGGTGCCCAGGTACTGCTGAATAGTGCGCGCTTTCGCGGGGGACTCGACGATGAGAAGCCGTTTTGCCATAGGTAGTAGTTCCACTGATACCGCGCATACCTATATATGGTCAAGCGCCGGGCTTGCGCGAGCTTCATAAAACGAGCGCGCGCTCTACGGTATATCGAGGTGCGGCTGTGCTGGTTGCTGGCTCGTACGCTCTTCAATGCCAAGCGCTTCAAGAATATGCCGAGAGTCTGAAACTAAGGTTGCACCGAGACGTAAAAAGAGATGTGCACCGAATCCATGTGGATCGGTAAGGCGATGCGGAACACATAAAAGGTCTCGATTGTACTCTCCCGCAAGGCGGGCGGTTATGAGTGTGCCGGACTTTTCTCCAGCCTCTATAACAAGCACTGCGTCAGCCATACCAACCATAATCCTATTCCTAGAGGGGAAGTAATGTGGTCGAGCATGCTCGGTATCCGGGTGTTCCGAAAGGAGCGCTCCGCCCTTTGCGAGGATTCTTGCTGCGATGCCGGCATTTGTCTGCGGTGCAATAACTGAAGGATCAAGTCCTGATCCCGGCACTGCAATTGTAGGCAGGTCAGCTGCAAGCGCCGCTTCGTGTGCGCATGCGTCAGCGCCAAGCGCGAGTCCTGATACGATGGCCACAGGATAGTCCTTGAGGCCTGCGATCAGGTGCTCGCACGCCTCCCGCCCGTACTCTGAAAGATCCCGTGAGCCCACAACAACGAGCTTCTTGAGGCTCGGGTCTGGCAGCGTGCCCTTGAGCCAGAGCTTTTCTGGGGGTTGGGGAATTTCCGCAAGGTACCCAAGCCCGTGGCTTGCGTACGCGGTCCTCTGAATGAGGCGTGACTCCATGCGTAAAGTATACAGACAGATACCCGCATTTCCGGCTTTTCGGGTAGGACATCCTGCCGTACAATGGCGAGAACATGCTTGATATCCATTTTATCCGTGAGAATGCGGACCTGGTAAAGGCGGGTGCTGAAAAAAAGCACCTCACGGTAGACATAGACCGCTTGCTCGCTGTTGATGACGAGCGAAAGATGCTCCGTCAGCAGCTGGATGATCGCAAGGCAGAACAGAACCGTGCGAGCCAGACTATCGCGCTTGCGAAGGGCGAAGAGAAGCAAAAGCTTCTTGAGGCAATGCGTCATGTGAAAGAGGGAATGGCCGAGATCGATGAGAAGTACAAAGCCGTCATGGAGGAGTGGCAGACCCTTATGCTCTCGGTGCCAAATCTCCCGGACATTTCCGTGCCTGAGGGAGCGTCGGATGCAGATAATTCCGAAGTGCGCGTGTGGGGAGAAAAGCCTCAGTTCTCGTTTACGCCCAAGGATCATGTGGAGCTGATGACCAAGGCCGGGATGGCTGATTTTGAGCGGGGCGCGAAAGTGGCAGGATTCCGCGGATACTTCCTTAAGAACGACGGCGTTCTCTTGATGTTCGGTTTGTGGCAATTCCTTACGAACCACTTCGTACAGAAGAATGCGAAGGGCGACGCGTGGACGCCTATGGTTGTGCCGTCCCTTGTGCGCCGCGAAGGATTCATGGGAACCGGATATCTTCCGCAGAGCGAAGACGATTTGTATAAGACGCAGGACAGCGAGTACCTTGCCGGAACCGGCGAGGTCGCTACGATGGCGTACTTCCTTGACGAGACCATTGAAAAGAAGCAGCTCCCGCTCAAGTTCTTTGCGTTCTCTCCGTGCTTTAGGCGGGAGATTGGTGCGCATGGCAAAGATACGAAGGGGCTCGTGCGCGTACATGAGTTTTATAAGTTCGAGCAGGTAGTGCTCTCCGAGGCGTCGCACGAGGAATCAGTGCGTCTGCATGAGGAACTAACCGAGAACGCTGAAGAGATTCTGCGCATTCTCGGTATTCCATATCACGTGGTGGTTAACTGCGGCGGAGACCTTGGCTTGGGACAGGTTAAGAAGTACGACATCGAAGCGTGGATGCCGGGAGAGAATAAGTACCGCGAGACACACTCGTCCTCGTACTTCCATGATTTCCAAACACGCCGGCTGAACATTCGTTATCGCGACGAAGACGGCACACTTAAGTTCGCGCACTCGCTCAACAACACCGCTCTTGCAATGCCGCGATTCCTCGCGGTTCTGGTAGAGAACTATCAGCAGGAGGACGGCACCATTAAGGTCCCTGACGCACTCATTCCGTATGTCGGCAAAGAAGTCCTGGGACATACAGCCTAGGGCGCGCAAGCCCGAGTCCTCGCCGCAGCCTTCCGCTGCGGCTTCTGCGCGTTCCATGCATGACGTGCGTCCCAAAGCGCGCCCAAAGGCGGTCGCTGCGCCAAGTGTTCCGGTTACCAAGCGCAACGTAACAATTGCAAGAGGAAAGAAGCAGCGGACAGAAGCAAAAGAGCCGCTCAAGAAGCGACGCAAAAAAGCAAAGAAAGCACTCTTCGTAGTGCTTGGTATCGTGCTCGTACTTCTTATCGCACTTACGTTCGTCCTTGCGTGGCAGCCAATGCTTCGCGTTACAGACGTACGGGCAGACGGTCCGCACGCTGAGTCCGTTGAGAGAATTGCACGAGAAGCACTCTATGGAACGCACCTGTATGTTCTTCCCCGCAACTCACTCTTTTTCATTCCTGAAGACGATATCCGCGAGCAGATTCTTGCGGCGCATCCAGAAGTTGAAGCTGTTTCCATTGGTGCCGAGGGACTTACGTCTCTAACTGTTTCAACCGTTGCGCGCGGAGAGGCATTTGTTTGGTGCGGTGTCTCGCGCGAGCTTGTGCAACCTTGCTTCAGCGCGAACGCGCAGGGTCTTATCTACGCGCCGTTAACTCCAGAGCAGGCTTCAAGCACGCAGGCGCTCCGCATCTTCGCGCCGCTCGAAGGCCAAGAAGGGGAATCTGCAGTGCGTGCCCATATTGCGCGTGCTGAGCATATCCCTGAAGTATTGCGATTCGTAAAAGCAATGCAAACGCTTGGCGCAGATATAGATTCGTTCGTGCTTCGCGGAGACGAGGCAGATTTGTATACCGAAGCGGGAACCCGTATTACCTATGTGCTCGGGAGAGAGCAGGAAGCCGCAGGCATTGCGGCGAGTGTATTCCCGCAGCTTGCGCTTAACGACGGCACGATTCAGTACGTTGATCTTCGTTTTTCAGGCAAGGCCTATTTCAAGCGAGCAAGCGAACCAGAGCCTGCTGTTTCGGAATAGAAAAACCAGCGCAGAACGAATCTGCGCCGGCTAGTCTTCACTTCCGAGAAGCCCGGCTTCAAGAAGCACATCTTTATGGAAGGGAAGGAAGTCCTCCGATTTTCTTAGGAAGGAAAGCGGAAAGAATGCAGTTGTGACGCGGCGCGGCGGATCTCTGCGCTCCATTACTTTATCGAACGGCAATACTCCTTTGTAGAAGCGGAGGTACGCCGGATCTTCGCGTCTGTGTCCGATGTGTATTTGGTTACGGACTCGGCTTAGATTCACCCCTTCGATGCTGATGCCGGTTTGCTGAAGTACCCTCCTGCGAACCGTTACCACACTGTCGTGATCTCCGGAGTATTTAACGCCGCCCGGTAGTTTCCAGAACCCAATCTCTCCGGGAGTAAAGTCCTGAATGCACAGGATTTCGCGTTCTGCATTTTCCTCCCCGTACGCTAAGAAAGCGTACGAAAACCAATTCTTGGCCATCGTTGCCTCCTGCGTTGTAGCCCTCTGCGCGCACTTTACTTGAGTCTATACGTATTGTCGAATAGTGTCCGGGCGGGTAGGATACGGTGCATGGAATCGTTCTGGTCCAGGCTGCCGAAGCCTTTTTTTGTACTTGCGCCCATGGCGGACGTTACTGACCCTGCCTATCGTGTGCTTCTGAGCGAAAAGGGAAAACCAGACGTTACGTGGACTGAATTCGTGTCCGCAGACGGCCTGTATCACATGCGCGAGAAGAAAGGGATTCCTGACGCAGAGAATCCCCTCATGCGCGACCTCTCCTTTACCGAAGGGGAGCGTCCAATTGTTGCGCAGCTCTTTTCAAGCAACCCTGAAAGCATGGCGTACGCCGCTACTCAGTGCGCCTCACTCGGGTATGACGGGGTCGATATCAATATGGGATGTCCTGACAAGTCTATTGAAAAGCAGGGCGCAGGCGCAGCGATGATTAAGAACCCTGAGAAGGCTATTGAAATAATTGCTGCAGCGCGAACTTCAGGGCTACCAGTCTCAGTTAAGACCCGTATTGGCTACAACGAAGAGACTATTGATACCTGGCTGCCGAAGCTTCTTGAGCAGAATCTGCCGGCGCTCACCGTTCATCTACGCACGCGCAAGGAGATGAGCAAGGTTCCT
>DAORIM010000003.1:0-41500 GCA_035438505.1 Minisyncoccota bacterium | reverse complement strand
AGGAAAGGACGTCCTCTTCTTCATGGACAACGTATTCCGTTTCATCCAGGCAGGTTCCGAGGTGTCTTCGCTTCTTGGTCGCGTGCCAAGCGCCGTGGGATACCAACCAACGCTTGCTGAGGAAATGGGTAAGCTCCAGGAGCGCATTACCTCAACGAAGAAGGGATCCATCACATCGATTCAGGCGGTGTACGTGCCTGCTGACGACTTCACTGACCCAGCACCAGCGACGACCTTCGCGCACCTTGACGGTACTGTAGTGTTGAGCCGCCAGCTCGCCTCTCTTGGTATCTATCCTGCGATTGATCCGCTCGCTTCTACTTCAACTGCGCTTGCGCCGGAGGTTGTGGGTGAAGAGCACTACCGCGTAGCGAACCAGGTAAAGCAGGTGCTCCAGCGCTACAAGGACCTTCAGGACATCATCGCGATTCTCGGTATCGAAGAGCTTTCAGACGAAGACCGTCTTACCGTTGCGCGCGCCCGAAAGATCGAGCGCTTCCTCTCACAGCCGTTCTTCGTGGGTGAGGCCTTCACGGGGACTCCTGGTCAGTACGTATCTCGCGAGGAGACCGTGCGCGGTTTCAAGGAGATCGTAGAAGGAAAGCATGACGACAAGCCTGAGAGCGCGTTCTACATGAAGGGCACCATCGATCAGGTAACTGGATAATGGCAAAGACTTTCCATCTCACTATTGCGAGCGTCGGAGACAATCTCTTCTCAGGAGAGGCGGTTTCGGTGACGCTTCCGGGTGTAGAGGGAACCTTTACGGTTATGGCAGGGCATGAGGCCTTTGTAACGCCGCTTCAGGCGGGTGTAGCGCTTGTAAAGACTCCGGACAGTGCTGAGACTTCGTACACGCTCCACGCAGGCGGTATTGCGGAAGTTTCGGGAGGCCAGGCAACCGTGTTGCTCTAGAAAACCGAACTGCTATACTCCCGACGGACATAACAGCAATTCCAATAAGGGGGCGCACATGAGTCGCAAGCAAATGCAGCGCCTCGAAAGGTGGGAGGCAATTCAGTACAAAAGAGGTTTTGGAAGCAACGCCAAGGGCTTGAATGCGGAAAATCGGTTCTATGCTGCGATAAAGTCCGCAGCACGACATCCGTCCTGGTTTGTGTCAGTCCGTTTGGCGACAGAGTTTGAAGACAGCAATGGTATAGATGCCATTGTCGAAACTGAGCACGGACCGGTAGCAATCCAGATCAAAGCTTCCAAAACTTTACTGCGCCAGTTTCAAGAGGAAAACAGAAGCCATGAGGCGGTTTCAATTGCTATTACGAAACGAATGACCGAAAGGGACATTCAAGCAGATACCTTTGCCCTTGTGGCAGAACGACTCGGTCTTCGTTGACTGAGTCGTTTTCTCTTAAGTACTCACTTTGCTATACTTACCGCATATGGCTATTCAAGACTTTCTGCTTAAGCAGGCAATGAAATGGAAGATGAAGGATGTTCCGAAGGAACAGCAGGAGCAGATTATGACGCTCGTGCAGAAGGATCCGGAACTCTTTAAGAAGATCGGGGAAGAAGTAGAGAAACGCGCAAAGAACGGTGAGTCCCAGATGAAAGCAACGATGGAGGTTATGAAAAAGTACCGCACCGAGCTTTCAGCGCTCATGCAGAAATAATCATGCGATCAAAGCGCATCTTTATCCTTCTTGGACATCCGGACTCTGGTCCTGAGCCTATGAGCCGCCAGCTGGCGGATACGTATGAAGCAGCTGCGAAAGCTGCAGGACACGAAGTGCGTCGCATGAATATCTTTGATCTCTCTTTTGATCCAACACTGCACAAAGGATATAGAGCAATTCAGGAACTTGAGCCAGACCTAAAACTCGTACAGGAGAACCTTTCCTGGTGCGAGCATTTTGTGCTTGCGTACCCGAATTGGTGGGGCAGCATGCCAGCGGTTCTTAAGGGAATGTGGGACCGCATGTTCCTTCCGCGCTTTGCGTTTCGCATGTGGAAGAATCGATTTGGTTGGGACGCACTCCTCAAGGGACGTACAGCGCGAGTGCTCATAACCTGCGGCAACCCTGCGATTCTTGATCACATCGCGTTTGGCGACTTCACTGCAACGATCAAGCGCTCCCTGCTCCAGTTTGCAGGATTCCGCACGTGGGTATCTGCGTTCGGACACGCAGAGCACGCGTCAGTACAAAAGCAGGAGCGCTGGAAGCGCTGCGTTGCGCGGCTTGCAAGGCGCGCTCGTTAAACTAAACAGAGCCTCACATAAACGTGACGGCGATGCGTGCGTGTATACGAGGCTCTGAAGAAGCTAGTGCTCCTTAGTGACCTCCTTGATTATTGCGAACGATTCCCAGTCGTTGCGGATTATCAAGAGGCCTATCTCACAGGCGGCTATAAGAAGAAGAAATACGCACTTCTCCATAAACGTTAAGTACGTGTGTTCGAACACGAACCAAACGGGTAGGAAGAGCGCGAGCCCCCATCCGATAGCCTGCCTGATGACGAAAATGTACTTATTCGTGACCTTGAACATTGAAAACTCCTTTCAACAAAGTCCCGATGAAAGTATCCCGTATTCGGGGTAAGGTCAAGAATCGCTAGCATGCCAGATCGAGACAGCAACACGATGCCAAGGACACGGGATAATTGTATTTTGCGTTTTATCCGCTTTCTCGTTAGGGTACAGGTATGAAGATCGGCATCGTCAGAACACAACCAGCCACCATGGAAGCCAGCAAAAGGCTGTACCATTCAAGCTTCATATAAAGCTTCCACCTCCAGATCGTCGTACAGTTCCGAAGGCGCAGAGACTTAACCACGAAGATGCCCTCGCTTAAGTTAGACGAGGGCATCTTCGTGCTCAGGAAGGGCATTATCTCCCGACTGCTATATCGAATGAGCCTATTCTGTACTATCCACGCTATCTGGAGCTACAGCGCTCACTTCCTTAGTGACTGGTGCAGACGTGGAAATGTAAACTTGTCTACCTTTCGATCAATAGGCGAGCAGGGAGCGGATAATTCTCAGAATATTGGCAGTTCGCCTACCTAACTTCCTCAAGAAAATCTGAAGAAAAGATAAAGAAATTCTAAAGTCCAAAAGCTGGGAATAGCCTTACTATGGGGAACGCTGCGTGATAGAGTTTTACCAGAGGGAAACAACTAAATAAGAGACCTAACCCGTACGGATTCATTCGTCGGTATGGTCGCTAGTACTAAGTCCAAACAGACGCAAAGGCCCCATCCTGGGGTGGTCTGTTTGGCCATGTAGGGAAACTTGCATGCTGGCTTCGGTCAGGCCTTGGGGTGGGACTTTTGCGTACCCACTTCGGGGGTTATTGGCCTAACGACCACCCGAATGATCTCGGCACTATTTCAAAATATACGTGCGCCACTTCTCGCTCTCCTGCTTTTAGTTCTATTCATGCCTGCGTTAGAAGCCCGGGCCGATTTTCGCTGTGACAGCTTAGGCAGCAGCATCTATTGCAATGACTTAGATCAGACAGAGGATTTGAAGCAGCGATACGGTCTTACGAATTACTACTCCTGCTTACGAAGTAGCGGTTACCTCGACCATAGCGGCTCCCCTTCATCGGGGGCCTATTTCAGTGCTCTCAAATACTGCCTTGAGCGCAAAGCTCTCAATGCCGAGAAGTCTGTGGCGCAACCAACGCAAGCACAGAGCTGTCCTACAGGAACCTATGCACAAGACGGGGTATGTATTCAGACCGTGATACAGCAGGTAGTGGTACCCACTCCTGTCCAGGCACCCGCACCTGTACTGAGCAACGCTGATGTATGCAGAAATAACTACGGGCCATTCAGTATATGGACAGGTGAGCTCAACGAATCCGGAGGGGCAACATGCACCTGCACCGAAGGCTATGGCTTTCAGGGAGGCGTATGCGCTCCGGTCCCAGTACAGACTCATGTAGAAGCCAATGAGACCGTTATACAGCCGAGAGTGGTAGAGCAAGCTCCGGCACCGACTCTCTTCAGTGCCTTCACGCCTATGGACAGGGAGAACCCGTTTCTGCCAAAGGTCGAAGTAGAGACTGATACTGCAGAAGGACCAGTAGAGAGTAAAAGCTTCTTTGAGCGTATCCTTCAAATTATTAGAGTGATGTCTGTCCTCGCACCTTAAACTGAATGGAAATGACTTCTGAACATCCGAAGCCCGTGTACTACGCCGTATCCTTGCGTCGTCTTATCCTCCTCTCGCTTATCTCAGCCGGACTCTATGACCTGTACTGGATGTATAGGAACTGGAAGGCGATACAGAAGGCTGAAGAGAGGGAGATCCTGCCATTCTGGCGTGCCTTCTTCGGCATCTTCTACTGCTACCCGCTCTTCAGACATATGGTGCGATCCTTTCGTGCGCATAACCACGAGGTTCTGTATTCGCCCACTTGGCTAGCGGTATTATGGGTCGTCCTAGTTATTCTTGGAAAGCTGAGCACACTACCTGCGCTAGGCTGGTTCGGGTATCTCGTGGCAATAGTGTCGTACCTAAGCTTCGTTGCTCTCATTCCGCTTCAGAAGACCGTAAACGAATACGCTGAACATACTCTGAATAAGGAGTTGGAGAGGAAGCTATCAACCGGCGAATTTGTAATCATCACCCTCAGTGCACTGGTGTGGGTATTTTTCATTTCAGTGGCGTTGTTCGCGTAGGATGAACGTATGACATTCCTCCGAAAATCAGGTGCGGTAATACTCCTCTCACTAGCCGCTCTCGTTACGTTCTTCATTGGCTTATGGATATGGGGTGCATGGCACGACGAGTGGACAGGTTTCAACGCAAGCCTGGAATACAGCGACGGGTGGTGCAACGTAGCAGTGATTCCCTTAGCTGGCGACATCGTTCCGTTTGGAGCTGTTGAGGGGGAAGTGAATGCGGACGATGTAGTGGCATCGCTTCGTAAGGCTGAGGCGGACATGGACGTGAAGGCAGTGCTTTTACGGATCGACTCAGGGGGAGGCTCTCCAGTCGCGTCAGAGACTATAATGCAGGCTCTTAAATCTCTCCCGTTACCATCCCTGGCTTTGATTCGTGAAATGGGAACCTCAGGTGCGTACCTCGCAGCGACCGGCGCAGACACTATCTACGCATCAGAATACTCGGACGTTGCGAGTATCGGCGTAACCATGTCGTACTTGGAGAACGTCGAGCAGAACAAACAGGAAGGTCTAGACTTCGTGTCCCTTTCGTCTGCACGCTTCAAGGACTACATGAACCCAAACGCGAGTCTTACCGAAGAGGAACGTGCTCTCCTGGAACGCGACCTCGACATCTATCACGACATATTCGTACGGGAAGTATCAGAGAATCGTGGCATAGCTCTGGAGGACGTAAAACGCCTCGCTGACGGGTCTTCAATGCCTGGTGCACTCGGACTAGAGAACAAGCTCATTGATGCGCTGGGAGGGCAGGAAGACACTCGTGCATGGTTTGCAGGGCAGTTGGGGGTGGCAGTAGAAGAGGTTGTATTTTGTGAGTAATGTTTTGCATGGAACGAACCACGCGAGACACTGATGCTGAAAGTATGCGTCCCCATATGATTCCATTAGGGATGGTGGGGGTGATGCTAGGATGAAGGTAATCATGAGTAAAGATAGGGCACCAGAAAACGATCCACCGCTTCGAAACGGTGACCTTCATTGGATAGCCAATTTCATTTGGGGTATTGCCGATGATGTCCTTCGAGATGTCTACACTCGAGGAAAATACCGCGACGTGATATTGCCAATGATTGTGCTGCGTCGTCTTGAATCAGTACTAGTTGAAACGAAGCAGGCAGTACTTGATACGAAGAGTCGTCTGGATGCCGCTGGAATCGTCAATCAAGATCTCACACTCCGTGATGCTTCAAAGCAGGCTTTCTACAACACTTCAAAATTTACTCTCAAGGATCTTCAGTCACGTACGAACCAGCAGCAGCTCAAAGCTGACTTCGAGCATTACTTGGATGGCTTCTCTCCAAACGTTCAAGAGATACTGAACAACTTTGAGTTCAGGAACCAGATAGATAAGTTGTCACGTGCCGATGTGCTTGCAACCCTTATAGAGAAGTTCCTTGATCCCTCGCTTAACGTCAGTCCTGTATCCGTTAAGAATCCTGACGGTTCGATACGTATCAAGCGTCTCGATAATCATGGGATGGGAACTATCTTTGAGGAGCTTGTGCGACGATTTAACGAAGACAATAACGAGGAGGCGGGGGAACACTGGACTCCTCGTGACGCTGTTCAGGTGATGGCTGAACTAGTCTTTCGTCCCATAGCATCTGACATTGATTCAAGTACCTATCTCCTTTACGACGGAGCCATAGGCACTGGCGGCATGCTTACTGTTGCCGAAGAGACTCTTCAGACGATTGCCTCTGAACGAGGAAAGGACGTTGTCATGCACATGTATGGACAAGAGATTAACGCGGAAACTTATGCTATCTGTAAGGCCGACCTCCTTTTAAAGGGTGATGGAGACGAGGCAGAGAATATCCATGGTGGTCCGGAGTTCTCGACGCTTAGCAATGATGCATTCCGTAGTCATGAGTTCGATTTCATGCTCTCGAATCCGCCCTATGGCAAAAGTTGGAAGACCGATATGGAGCGCATGGGAGGAAAGGGAAGTATTAAGGATCCGCGCTTCATCATCGAGCATGCGGGTGATCCAGAATACTCTCTTGTGACGCGCTCTAGCGATGGACAGATGCTATTCCTCGCTAACGTGCTGTCCAAGATGAAGCACGGGACAAAGCTTGGTAGCCGTATAGCTGAGATCCATAATGGCTCGTCGCTCTTTACTGGAGATGCAGGTCAAGGAGAAAGTAATGTGCGCCGCTGGATTATGGAGAACGACTGGCTCGAAGCAATCGTGGCTCTTCCCACTAACATGTTCTATAACACTGGCATTGCAACTTACATCTGGCTCCTCACAAACCGAAAAGCGAAGCATCGTCAAGGAAAGGTTCAGCTTATAGACGCAACGAACTGGTCTAAGCCGCTCAGGAAGAATTTGGGTCAGAAGAACTGCGAACTAGCACAAGAGCACATTGACCGGATCACCAGTACCCTTATTGATTTCAAGGAAACAGAGGAGTCCAAGATATTCCCAAACGAAGCTTTCGGATATCAGAAAGTGATAGTGGACCGACCTCTTCGCCTCAAGGTAAATCTAAGCGAAGAGAGGATTCACGCTTTCAAAGCCGCGTGCGTTGATTCTAATGAAGATCAGCTTCCAGGATTAGTTGACGGGGTCGCTAAGAAGCTTGGTGCAGGTCCACATACTGACTACAACATCTTCTCAGAGACTATAGAGCTTCTTGCAAAGGATCTTGGAATCAAACTCCCTGCCAGAAGACAGAAATTATTGCAGGACGCGCTTGCAGAGCGTGACGATGAGGCAGAGCCAGTTATAAAGAAGATACATAAGGTTGGAACGATATCCGACCCAATACATGGGCTATTCGAGACTTTGATTGAAGGAAAGAAGCGTGTAGTTGAGTACAAGGCTGATACTGAACTTCGCGACACTGAACAGGTACCATTGCTTGAAGAAGGAGGAATCGAAGGATTTATTACTAGAGAGGTGCTAGCTTACACGCCGGATGCATGGGTGGACATTGACGCTACGAAAATCGGTTACGAGATAAACTTCAACCGATATTTCTACAAGCCACAGCAGCTTCGTTCGCTTGAGGAGATTCAGGCTGACATCTTGGCGCTTGAGAAAGAAGCTGACGGACTTCTCGACGAGATAATTAAACGATAGATATGTCGACTCAACGCTACTCCGTTACCCCGCACCCAGTTGAGACCATATTGACTTGGGTCAAGTCCAAAGAAATCGCAATACCAGAGATTCAGCGCCCGTTCGTTTGGGAGGCATCTAAGGTACGCAACTTGCTTGATTCTCTCTATGAGGGCTATCCCGTTGGGTATCTAATTGCTTGGCGTAATCCCACTGTTAAGCTTAAGGACGGCACCCTTTCGGCAGGAAAGCGTATTCTCATTGATGGGCAGCAGCGTGTGACAGCGCTCATGGCAGCGCTTCTAGGACAAGAAGTACTGACACAGAATTACGATACTGTACGAATACGTATCGCTTTTCACCCAATCAAGGAGCAGTTCGAAGTGGCTAACCCAGCTATACGTAAGGATTCGTCGTGGATTCCGGATGTGGCAGCAGTGTTCTCGCCTGATGCCAGCATTACCGAGCTCACTGATCAGTACGTCGAGGCGAATCCTGATGCCGATCGTCGCTTCGTATCACGAGTTCTGGAAAAGCTACGAAAGATAACAAACAACCAACTTGGTGTTATCGAGCTTGCTGAAGATCTCGATATTGAAACAGTCACCAAGATATTCATTCGAGTGAACTCAGCGGGTGCGTCTCTAGGTCAGGCTGATTTCGCAATGTCGAAGATCGCAGCTAATGAGAGCTATGGAGGCAACGAGCTTCGCAAAGCAATCGACTATTTCTGTCATCTTGCCAAAGCGCCGGAGTTTCTTGGACACATTGAGACTCACGACACTAACTTTGCGGCCTCTGAATACTTGCAGAAAATGCGCTGGCTCCGTAACGCCACGGACATTATCTATGAGCCCACATACACGGACGTACTTCGAGTTGCTTTCACTTCTGAGTTCGCGCGCGGGAAACTACAGGATCTCGTAGCACTCCTTTCCGGTCGTAACTTTGAGACGAGGCAGTACGAAGAGGTTATAGCTGAAGAATCGTTCAGACGACTTAAGCAAGGCGTTATGAACGTTATAAACGAGACGCACTTCGACCGATTCTCCATGATTTTGAGATCTGCAGGCTTCATCAGTCGCGATCTCTTCGGAGGAAGGAACGCTGTAAACTTTGCATACATACTGTATTTGAGAGGCAGGGCAGACAATGTTCCGGCTGCCGACCTTGAACGTATTGTTCGTCGTTGGTACATCATGTCTGTACTAACTGGCCGCTATGCCGGAAGTCCTGAGACTGCGTTCGATGTAGACATCCGTGCGGTAATGACACGCGGGTTGCAGGTCCACGCAGACACGGTCATAAGCGCTGAAATGTCGGACAGCTTCTGGGAGAGCCTATTGCCGCAACAGATGGATACTTCCGCAGCAACCAGTCCGTATTTCTTACTTTGGCAGGCAGCTCAAGTGCAGCTAGGTGATCGAGGATTCCTTTCTCGGGACATAACAGTGCGAGATCTTCTTCTCAATCGCAGTGACGTACATCATATTTTCCCTAAAAACTTCCTAAAGAAACAAGGTCTCTCACGTGGTCGTTATAACCAGATAGCAAACTTTGTACTCACACAGAGTGAGGTGAACATTGCCATTGGTGATAAGGCTCCAGATACCTATTTTGCAGAGTTGTATGAGCAAGCAAAGGGCGGGGCAAGAAAGTACGGTGGCATTACAGAGGAGGTAGAGATGCGCGAAAACCTTCGAGCAAACTCCATCCCTGACGGCATGCTCGATGGAGATAATCTTTCCTACGATGACTTCCTAGAAAGTCGGCGGAAGCTAATGGCGTTGAAGATGAAGGAATGGTTCAAAAGTCTATGATAAGTGATCTTAAGAAACATGGAGCTTATAGCGATACAGGGCTCACGTGGCTTCCGGAGATGCCGTCACACTGGTCGCTACAAAGACTCAAGAACTATGTTTCAAACACAACTAAGCAGATTGTCTGGAATAGCGATCAACCCTACCTTGCTTTAGAGAATGTTGAATCGTGGACGGGAAAGATACGTCAGATTGAAGTGGAAGAGGTTGGTACGGTAGTTAAGCAGTACAAAGCAGGGGATGTTCTGTTTTCCAAGCTTCGCCCCTATTTAGCGAAGGTAGTTCAAGCTAAAAATACCGGAACATGTGTTGGCGAGTTCCTTGTATTGCGACCGGATATTAATAGAATTGATGGTACGTATCTTGAGTATCTACTTAGGTCAAAAGAGGTAATAAATGAAATAAATAGCTCAACGTTCGGCGCAAGAATGCCGCGAGCGGAGTGGGCATTTATCGGCGGAATGAGGATCGCAGTCCCTCCACTTGATGAGCAACTGCTAATCGCAAGGCTAGCTACTTATGTAGATATTAAGCTATCAACATATATCGGTAATAAGCAGAGACTCCTTCGTCTTTTGAATGAGCAAAGACAGAGCATAATTAGAAGTGCATTAAGTGGATCTCGCAGTCCTAATACTAAGAGAAAGTACTCGGGCACCGATTGGTTAGGAACCATCCCAGATCACTGGGAGATTCGTAGTCTAGCCTCATTATTAACGCCCCGGAGTGAGCGTGGGGCAGCCGAGCTCCCTCTCCTTTCTGTATTACGTGAGAAGGGAGTAGTGCTTCGCTCCACATTAAATAAGAACGAGAACCACAATTTTATTCCCGATGATCTAAGTAACTATAAGGTTGCACGTCGTGGGGATTTGGTAATAAACAAGATGAAGGCCTGGCAGGGATCATTAGGAGTAGCACCACAAGATGGAATAGTTAGTCCTGCTTATTATGTTTTCCAGCTAAATGTTGAGAATCGAGATTTCTCAGAAATGCTACTGCGAAGTAGCGCTTATGTCGGGATGTTCGCTCGAGTTTCAGAAGGTGTGCGTATAGGGCAGTGGGATCTATCAATTGACGGAATGAAACGAATCCCAGTAATTGTTCCACCTCCTGATGAACAAGAGAAGATCGTTGCTTATGTTCAGGAGGCTACCACAACGAATCGAACAGTTTCAGAAAAGATTACTCGAGAAATTATGCTCCTAAAGGAGTATCGCGGTCGTTTGATAGAAGATCTGGTGCTGGGAAGGTTAAGCGCCTTACACTTTGCAGACGCTATTCCAGATGAAATCTTAGCGAACACTAATCTACTGGACGAAAGTCAAGATTTGGGGTATGACGATGATATAGAGGAGACTGATTCCATCGCAGAAATTGAGACGGAAGATACTGCCATATGAAAACTGACACGAGTGAAAAAGGTCTAGAAAGCCTCATAGTGAGTCATATGGCATCCGCCGAAGGTGGGTGGATCGAGGGCCATCCACACGATTACGATCGCTCTTATGCAATCGACTTAAAGCAGCTTCAAGCCTTCCTGTACGCTACTCAGGAGCCCTTGATAGAGGCATTTGACCTTAATAACGACAGTACCAAGCGAAAGCAGTTTCTCGCTCGGATACAGGGTGAGGTAGCTAAGCGTGGTGTAATTGATGTGCTTCGTACTGGTGTAAAGCATGGTGCGCATACTGTTGAGTTGTTCTGCGCAAGCCCGACCGCTGGTAACGTGCAGGCGGCTACAAAGTTTACTCAGAATCGATTTAGCGTCACGCGCCAGCTCCGCTATAGCCTTGACGAGACTCAGCGAGCTCTCGACATGGCACTTTTCATAAATGGACTTCCGTTAGCAACGTTCGAACTTAAGAATAGTCTGACTAAGCAAACGGTAGATGATGCTGTCGAGCAGTATAAGCGTGACCGAAGTCCTCGCGAAATGCTCTTTGAGCACGGCCGCTGCATGGTTCACTTAGCTGTTGATGATCACGAAGTTCGTTTCTGTACCGCTCTCCGCGGCAAGTCTTCGTGGTTCCTACCATTCAATAAGGGGTGGAATGGAGGTGCAGGTAATCCGGTGAACGTAGATGGAGTGAAGACCGACTATCTCTGGAAGGAAATACTGACACCAAGGAGCATCACAGACATCATTGAGAACTACGCTCAGATGGTTGAACTCAAGGATGAGAAAACAGGAAAGAAAAAGCTGGAACAAGTATTCCCTCGTTACCACCAGCTCGCTGTAGTTCGAGAGCTTCTGGGTGACGTTTCCGCATACGGAGCTGGCAGACGCTATCTCATCGAGCATTCGGCCGGTAGCGGTAAATCGAACTCAATCGCATGGCTAGCGCATCAGCTTGTGACGTTGCAAAAGGATGAGAGCCAGGTCTTTGATTCCGTAATCGTAGTTACTGACCGACGTATCCTCGACAGTCAACTTAATACGACTATTAAAGGATTCAGACAGGTTGGCGCAACCGTAGGGCACGCTACAAGTTCACGCGAGCTTGCGACCTATATCGAGAGCGGCAAAAAAGTCATAATCTCCACCGTTCAGAAGTTCCCTTTCATTCTTGATGCAATCGGTAGCAGTCATCGAGACCGGAAGTTCGCAATCATCATCGACGAGGCGCACTCAAGCCAGGGCGGAAGTACTTCTGCGGCGCTCAGTACCGCGCTCTCAGAGGTTGGAGAGGGAGATGAGGATACACTTGAAGACAAGATCAATCGGATCATGGAGGCGAAGAAGATGCTTACTAATGCAAGCTACTTCGCTTTTACCGCGACTCCTAAGAACAAGACCCTGGAACTTTTCGGAGAGTCAGTGCCGGACGGAGATGTTATCAAGCATCGACCGTTCCATAGCTACACGATGAAGCAGGCTATAGAGGAAGGCTTCATTCTTGATGTTCTTAAGAACTACACACCGATTGATAGCTACTACAAGCTTATCAAGACGATAGAGGACGACCCGGAGTTCGATATCAAGAGAGCTGCAAAAAAGCTTCGCTATTACGTAGAGAGTCATGACCATGCGATTGAGGTAAAGGCTCAGGTCATGGTCGACCACTTTATGGAACAGGTTGCAGGTCAAAGGAAGGTGGGTGGAGAAGCTAGGGCTATGGTGGTAACCGGCAGCATTGAGCGGGCCATTCAGTATTTCTATGCCTTCAAGACTTACTTGTCAGAGATAAAGAGCCCATACAAGCCAATCGTTGCCTTCTCCGGAGAGCCAGAATATCAAGGCAAAAAGGTAACCGAAGCGTCACTCAACGGCTTCCCAAGCAATTCTATTCCGGACAAAGTAAAGGAGGATCCGTATCGATTCCTTATTTGTGCAGATAAGTTCCAAACCGGTTACGACGAACCTCTCTTGCATACCATGTACGTGGATAAGACTCTCTCCGGCATAAAGGCGGTACAGACTCTCTCTCGTCTTAACCGAGCACACCCACAGAAGCACGATACCTTTGTGCTGGATTTCTCGAATGATATGCAAACTATCGAGGATTCCTTCACTCCGTATTACAGGACCACTATCCTTAGCAAAGAGACCGACCCAAATAAACTGCATGATCTAAAGGCAGCGCTTGATGCATATCAGGTATATTTCTCTGATGACGTGGATAGGTTCGTGCACCTATACATCAGCGGAGCAGAGCGTGACACTCTCGACCCTATCCTAGACGGCTCAGTGGCAACCTACCTCGAACATCTTGATGAGGACGGCCAGGTAGACTTCAAAGGGAAGGCCAAGACATTTGTACGTACCTACGGATTCCTGTCAGCGATTCTTCCATATACTAATGGAGAGTGGGAAAAGCTTTCCATATATTTGAACTTCCTAGTATCCAAGCTCCCTGCGCCTATCGAAGAGGATCTATCAAAGGGGATTCTTCAGTCGATAGACATGGATAGCTACCGACTTGAGAAGAAAGAAATGGCACGTATCTTGTTAGCGGATAAGGATACCGAGATAGAACCTGTGCCAACGTCGGGAGGGGGCCATAAAGCTGAACCTGAACTTGATCGCCTCTCAAACATCATAAAATCTTTCAATGATCAGTTTGGAGGTATTGATTGGAGTGATAAGGATCGCATTCGTCGTCTCATTACCGAAGAGATACCTTCACGTGTCGTTGAAGACAAGGCATATCGAAATGCCGTAGTAAATTCTGACCGTCAGAATGCACGCATCGAGCACGATAAGGCACTAGTGCGTGTGATGCGTGCTGTGCTGAAAGACGACGAGGAACTTCTTAAGCAGTTCAGTGATAATCCGCAGTTCAAACGCTGGATGGCTGATACCGTTTTCACCATGACATACGACGATCCGGACGTTATCACACGAGAGAAAACATATGTATAGTCATTGCGATTTATATGGAGGTGAGGGCTGCGGAGATGTGCCGACATACCTCATGATCATAGCCGTTGTTCTCATAGGTATGTTTCTGTACCTCAATCGTAAAAAGCTAATGAAAGGAGAAAAGAGCGAACTCTTCAAGCTTGTTGGGATTCTCGTGGCAATCATTGGAATAGGTATTCTTGTTCCCTTGATCACAAAGGGTCTGTTTTAGTTCCTCATACCTACTCCTGATGCATCAGGAGTAGAGTCAAGAACTACAGCTTTCCTTTCATACCGCGACCGGCTTTGATAACACCTAGAGGCCCGTTCAAAGCAAAACTGCAAAGCAACCCGTACCTGAATGACGCGAAGGGTAGGGAGGACAAGCATGCTCCTCCCAAAGCCCCTCGTCCCCGCATCCGTGAGTACAGATGCAGGATGAGGAGCCTTCTAATCCCACCAGAACCGGAATTGCTCAATACGCACTCCGTAGCCAGGAATACCGACATCTTCCATTTCATAGTCGATCTCATCAGCAAGAGCTTTCCTAGCTGCCCGTTTAATCAGACGAACACGTTCCGTTGGCAGTGGATCCTCCTTCTCGTGCACGTATCGCTTTATGTAGAGCACAGGGGAGCCTTCACGCCCTACACAGATGCTGTAAGCACGTTTGCCATTATTGGGGTTAGCACCAGCTGCTGTGTCAGGGTATGCAGTCCGAGGAATTGCATCGTCAATCGCATGTAGTAGCTCATGCACCCTTGCCCCTTCTAGTTGATTGTACGACCTCAGAAGACTGAAGAAGCCGAGCGCCTCTTCGAATGAAACCTCGATTCGCATGTTAAGGGTATCCTCGAAGACAGACATGAGAGCATAGGTTGAAGCGCGGCTCATATGTCTGTGTACAGAGCTCCTGACTCTATGGCGATACCGACAAAGCTCTCTTGCAGGCTCTCAGGCGTGTAGCTCCTAAAGGTGCCGCTGATACCGCTAAAGATAGCGAACTCCTCCCCGTCCCAAGAGATGTGCTTGCTGCTACGAGCACCACCACCCAGAGCGATAACGAAGTCTGCGGAACCGTTCTCGCACAATGCCTTCAGATGCTCCAGACTCCGTACGCGAATGCGTGTAGCAGCGGCCCTCATGAGATAGGGGCTAGTCTGCGAGTAGGGAGCACGAGGAAGCTTCGCGCAGCGCTCAGCGCCTCGTCGCGAGTCTCACCAGACCCAAGAAGGGTGCCGTCATCCCCTCGAACTTCGTAATGAGATAGGGAGTAGGTATCTATATACTCCTCCGCATGCTCGCACCACACCTGCGCCATGATCGGCTCGATAGTCATATGCATTTCTGGTTATGAGTAATGCAAAAGACCGAGTTGTAAGCGGGGTGGGGAGTAGTCTTGATTTTGAGTCCCTGGGGTGCCGGGGATGTTAGGGAAGAGTATCCGCACGCGGTCGGGACTCCTTTTCAAAAATGGGACTCCTGGGGATGAAAACGCTGAGGTGCCAAAAAAATTACGCTTAATTTTTCACGAACTTTTGTCAAATATGTATTTCCATGGCGTTGCGCTACGATTAGGACATGAACGCTGAACGTCGTGGGTCGGTAGCGTATACCGACAAGGAAAGACTGCAGATCCTTCAGGAGTTCCTTCCTGAGTCTCAGGTACGTGACTTCGTACATCAGATGCAGACCAGCTTCCCTCGTTACTTTGCCGGCTACGCAAAGAGCTATGCTGCTTACCGAAGGGAGATACAGGACAGTGCAGTATTTTCATTCGACAAGGATGCGGTTCAGGAGGCGTATAAAAACTTTAATAAAGCCTCTGAGGATCTATACAGGCATGCACTAGCTGTCGTGATTAGACTCGACGATGGAAGACTCGATACATCTGAATTGTATTTCCCAGATTCGTTCAAAGAGATACCGGTGTCCGAAACCTTGGAAGAATCAGCGTCACATCTGGGCCAACTTGCGTCTGCCTATCAAACGACCTACGAGGCGTTACTTAGAGAGGCTGTCAGTGCAAGGAAGGTAACTCTAGCGGGGTCAGTTGTGAGATTCGATGATAAGGCTGCAAACATCATAATTGGCAATACATTCGTACACCTTGCTCCTACCAAGAATCAGCACGACTTGGCTCGCGTAGCGTTCTCTCATGGGATCGGAGAGATAATCCAGTGGTCTGAGGTATATGAGGTCTATGATCCGAGAGGTTCGGATACGAGGGAAGAAGGGCCTGGAAGGAGGACTCCACAGCAGGAATCTCAAACTGTTAAGGACGCAATCTACGCTTTGAACAAACGCATTAAGAAGGAACTAAACACAGATGAGGACCTAATAACGTGGCAAAAGAAGACTCTCAGAAGAAATTTTTAGTGACTCTACGGTGACTCACTAGCCCAAATGGGACCCTCAAGGGGTCCTTTTTTGTTTGGCATGCATGAACGCAAACCTAGGTAGCCCTTTGCTTACCCGGTCTGTCTAGCGTTCAGGACTGGCTGGGTAAAGAGAGGGTTAATCACTAGCAAACAGACATGAACGCAGAAGAAATTAAGAATGTACGCTCATTAGCAAAGCATGGCACGAAGACGTGGGTTAACTGGCGCTTTGTGGAACGCGAGGGAAAGAAGACGAAGGTGCCCTATACCCCTCAGGGAGCGATGGCATCTTCGACAAATCCTGAGTTATGGAGCACTTATGAGGAAGTTGTTGAGGCTGTAGGGGGCTTTGACGGTATTGGGATTGTGTTCAATGGAGATCTTCTCGGCATCGATCTTGATCATTGCATTCGAGAAGACGGGAGTTTGCCGCCAGAGATTGAGGAGATTGTAAAAGCGGCCAAAACTTATACAGAGGTTTCACCCTCAGGCACTGGCCTACATCTGTACCTGCGACTCACAGAGCGAATGGAACTTACCCGTAATCGCTCGGGCAACTACGAGTGCTACACATCCGGACGTTTCTTTACCGTCACCGGAAAGGCGTGGAAGGTATCAAGTCCCATTCGCACCGTGACCCCACATGAGGCGTTTGAACTACTCAAAATTCTAGGCTACCCATGGAGTAAGAAGTCTGAGGATGAGTCCAAGTATGAGTCTGCAGCGAAGATCGCTAAGCACATTACACAAATTGAGGATCGTTTGATCCTCGAAAGCATGTTCACATCTAAGAATGGAGCTAAGATCAAGGCTCTCTACGAAGGAGACATTTCCGAATATGAAGGTGATGATTCCCGGGCAGATTCCGCCTTGTGTGCTCACCTAGCATTTTGGCTTGGAGCGGACTTCGCACGCGTCGAGGCGGCGTGGCTCGAGTCGCCTCTCGGTTCTCGAGATAAGACACAAGATCGTCCTGACTATCGTAAGCGCACCATCGATAACGCACTAGCTCTCACTAAAGAGACTTACAAAGGAGAAGGAAAGACACGTAATCCTAAGACACCTCACACAGGAGATCGCAAAGCACTCCTTACATCATTCGCGGACATTCATCCCAAGCCTGTCGATTGGCTCTGGCCTGGACGCATAGCGCGAGGAAAGGTAACGCTGATTGTTGGTGACCCAGGCATTAGTAAGAGTCTGGTTACGGTTTCTCTTGCGGCGACAAGTTCGGTAGGAGCACCTTGGCCAGTAGATGGAGTCCCTGCACCGCTTGGTGATGTGGTATTCATCTCTGCTGAAGACGATCCGGCAGACACTATCCGCCCTCGTCTCGACGCAGCAGGAGTAGATGCCAGCCGCGTACATATTCTCCAGTCTGTGCTGAAGACGAATGGAGATGGTACTCAGAGCCAGCGCATGTTCTCCCTTCAGGAAGATGTCGAAACGCTTGCAGAAGTTCTAGCGTCACTGCCGAATCCGGTGCTGGTTATCATCGACCCAATCTCTGCTTACATGGGTGGCTCAAATAGCCACAACAATACCGATGTTCGTGGATTACTTGCACCGCTTAGTGAGGTTGCGGCGCGCTTCGGCGTTGCGTTGGTTGCTGTGAGCCATCTGAACAAGGACGGTACGAATAAGAATCCAATGTATCGCGCAATGGGCTCGCTTGCGTTCGTTGCGGCAGCACGTGCTTGCTTCGTGGTTGTTCGCGACAAAGATAACACTGACCGCCGACTCATGCTTCCGGTCAAGAACAATATTGCTGCGGATACCCTAGGTCTCGCATATTCCGTTAACACAGCAGCGAACGGCATGCCGATGATCGAATGGGAAAAGGATGCGATCGTTGTCCCTCGTGATGAAATGCTAGCTGATTCAGAGCCGATTGGTAAGCAGTCTGAAACAGAACTAGCACTCAAAATAATCAAGGGTGAACTTGCGTCTGGACCTAAGACCGCTAAAGAAATGTGGAAGGTGGCCCACGACAATTTCATTAGTGACAAGTGCTTTCGAAGTGCTCGCGAGAAGCTAGGCATTGATCCGGTAAAAACTGGATTCAGCGATGGGTGGGTTTGGGAGTTGCCAGGATACGTACCGGCGCAGGAACCTGACGAAGAAGACGTTGCGGAGGTCGACCGTGGCGAGGAGGTTCGCGACTTGCAGTAGTCGCGTAGCTAGTTATGACCGGTGTTCGTGGGAAGAAGCCAGGCCCTGATGTTGTGTATCAGGAGTCAGAGTCTATCCACGAGCATGCACGGGAGCTTGAAACAGCGTATGACCTTCTCTTTGAGGAGGTTATGCGTCGCCGTGAATTATCCACAAGTATTATCAATGACAGCTTAGTATAATTAGGTACATATGGCGGAGACATTTTTGACACGTGATGAGGTAGCGCAGCTCTTGCGTGTAAACATTCGCACAGTCGAACGCTGGCTAAAGAACGGTAGTCTAAAGGGATACAAGTTAGGTAACGGAAAGACATCTCTCTGGCGCATCCCTGAGGTTGAGTTGAAGAACTTCCTACGGAAGCACGCTAACGACACGGAGCATGCCTAGTAAAGAATTGCCTCCAGGACGTCTTGTTGCTGTCTATGGACGTGTATCAACTGCACGCCAAGAAGAAGATGGAACAATTGAGACACAGCTCGCTGCGGTACGTGCATACGCAAAGGAGAACAACCTTACGATTGTTCGTGAGTACACAGACGACGGTTGGAGTGGCGACGTGTTGGCTCGTCCAGCGCTCGACGCTCTGAGGCAGGATGTTAAAGCGAAGCTCTGGGATGCGGTGCTTTCATACGATCCTGACCGTCTCGCTCGGAGGTACTCATACCAGGCACTTATCATGGATGATCTGCGTGATGCCGGAATCGAAACACTCTTTGTAACCATAGAGGCGCCGAAGAACAGCGAGGACAAGATTCTGCACGGTGTTCGTGGTCTCTTCGCAGAGTATGAGCGTGCAAAGATCGGAGAGCGTTTTCGTCTCGGTAAGCTGCGCAAGATTAGTGAAGGACACATCCTCGTGAGCTCACCCTTGTATGGGTTCAACTACATCCCCAAGCGAGATAAGCAGCACGGGTACTACGAAATCAACGAAGAAGAGGCTGCGGTGGTCCGTAAGATATTCACGTGGATTGGTGATGAGGGTCTAACTATTCGTCAGGTCGTACAGCGACTAGGGGAGCAGGGAGTTAAGCCTAGGAAAAGTGTACGGGGTGTGTGGGCTACAAGCACCCTGACCTCCATGCTTCGCAACGGTGCATATGTAGGACATGCTCACTACCGGAGTTCTATCGCAATAGTTCCTGAGAACCCTATCAATAAAGAGAAGTATCGCAAGAACAAGAAGAGTAGTCGCAAGGCTCGTCCCAAGGAGGAGTGGTTGAGTGTTCCGGTACCTCGGATCGTTGATGATGAGATATTTGAACGGGTACGGGTACGCCTGGAAGCTCATGTGGCCCTCAACCCTCGGAGTCGTAAGTATGACTACCTGCTCAGCGGAAAAGTTGAATGTGTCTGTGGACGCAAGCGCGTTGGCGCAGCACGCAAGGGTGGGAAGTATCTCTACTACGATTGTTGCGACAAGGCGTATTGCTTCCCTCTTCCAAGAACGTGCTTCGAGAATCCTATTAGTGCAGGCAACGCAGACCCTCTCGTGTGGGCAACGTTGTCTGATCTCATGAGTAACCCAGATTTACTTCTTGAACAGGCAGAGCGCTGGATGAATGCACGAAAGGCGAAGTCCAAGAATGCCATTGGAGATACTACAGCTACCCAGAAGGAGATTGAGAAGCTTAAGAAAGAAGAAGAGCGCTATACCAAGGCGTATGGCTCAGGTGTATTTACTCTTGAGGAGTTGAAACAATACACCACCCCTGTACGTGAGAAGGTGGCTAACCTCGAAGCGCTCGTATTCAAGGCTCGTGAGGAGGCGCAGCGTCTGGGAGTAGACATCCTTCCGACGATTGAAGAGGTACACGCTTTCGCAAAAGAAGCGGGTGCAACGCTCGCTGACTTGAGTTTCGAGCAGAAACGGGCCATAGTGTTGAATACCGTGGAGAAAATCGTCGGCTCCCAGGAAAGTCTCCTGGTCACCGGATTCATCCCAATCAAATCTTCTAATGGCTGGTTCAAAACTACAGATAGGCATCGTAGGACTCCCGAACGTCGGGAAGTCCACCCTCTTTAATGCGCTTACCAAGGCCGCAGTCCCTGCGGAGAATTACCCGTTCTGCACTATTGACCCTTCCGTGGGTGTTGTTGGCGTGCCGGACGCCCGCCTTGACCAGCTCGCAGAGCTCTCAAAGTCTGAGAAGACGCTGCCTGCCGTTATTGAATTCGTGGACATTGCAGGACTCGTGAAGGGTGCGAGCGAGGGCGAAGGACTTGGCAACCAGTTCCTTTCCCATATTCGCGAAGTGGATGCAATCTTGCAGATGGTTCGCTTCTTTGACGATCCTGACATTATTCACGTGCATGGAGAAGTTGATCCGGTGCGCGATATCGAGATTATCAACCTCGAGCTTATTCTTGCGGATCAGCAGTCTGTATCGAGTCGTAGGGAGAAGCTGCAGCGCGACGTGAAGATGAATAACAAAGACGCGGTTGCAGAGGACGCAGTACTCGCGAAAATAGAGCAGGCGCTGGTGTCTGGAAAGCTCGCCCGCACGGTATCTCTTGAGGAAGAAGAAGCGAAGCGCATTAAATCGCTCAACCTTCTCACCCGAAAGCCAATCCTCTACTCCTTTAACGGGAAAGCTGGAGGGCATAATCTTTCAGAGATAAGTGACGGGCGCGCACAGGCCGCGTACGAGCTCGTAGAGTCCTTGGGAAGCCAGTATGTAGAAGTGGATGCTCGCACCGAGCACGAGCTGAACGACGTTGCGAACGAAGACAAAGACATGTTCCGTTCGGAGCTTGGTGTGCAGGTAGACGGACTCGATGCGCTTATTCGCGGTGCGTACGAAGCGCTCGGTCTCATTACGTTCTTCACCACAGGCCCCAAGGAATCGCGCGCCTGGACTATTACGCGCGGAGCAACAGCGCCCGAAGCTGGCGCAGCGATCCATAACGACTTCAAGGAGAAGTTTATCCGTGCAGAAGTGGTGCCGTGGGATACGCTGCTTGCAGACGGCTCATGGAGCGCAGCGCGTGACAAGGGACACCTCAAAACAGAAGGAAAGCCGTACGTAGTTAACGACGGCGACGTGATGGTGTTTTTGCACGGGTAGTTCGATCCCTAGTCTTCTAGTAATAAATAAAACCACTGCGCATTGCGCAGTGGTTAAGTCATTACAACCTATATACTATTCTGGCAGGATTTCCCATAACTGACTTCCAAAGACGTTAGCGCCTTGAGAGCCAGACATGAGGCGATAGTGAGTTTCTGAAAGGGGTTCACGCAGCACTTTGTTGACGCTGCCGCGCACACTGCCGTAGACGTAAGTAAGCCTATTGCCATTCTCTACCAGCAATTTGTGCATCTGGTCATACGCTCGTCCGCTAGGAACGCGTCTAAGCAGTTCGCGCAGATCGTCGTCGCTGAGTTGGGCGGGACGAACAAGTTGCCCTTTGAAAGACGCTAGCGCCTGACCAGAGATTTTAATAGGCGCTAGTCCAGTAGACCCATCTTGAGGGTCCCGTCTGACAAGACTTCCGGACGGCTCAATTCTCAAAGAGAAGATGATTTCCTCTCCCGCGTTCAGCACCTTTTCTTCGAGGAGCCAGTCCTCAAGTTGCTTTTGGATTTCTTTCGCTTTTTCAGCAAGAATTTCTTCTCTGTGCATCCTTCAATTCCTCATTGGTCCAGTTCTGGACAGAGATTAGCATATGTTGCATAAAAGTTGCAACAACGCTGTTCTTACCCCCTTCGCGCAGCGTCAATCGCAGCCACATCAATTTTCTTCATCGTCATCATGGCTTTGAAAGCGCGCTCTGCTTCAGTGCCGCCTGCTGCGAGCGCATCGATCAAGGTGCGCGGTGTGATCTGCCACGAAACGCCCCAGCGATCCTTGCACCATCCGCACTCGCTTTCCTGGCCGCCATTTCCAACAATGGCGTTCCAGTACCGATCCGTTTCCTCTTGGTCGTCAGTAGCTATCTGAAAGGAGAACGCTTCGCTTTGTGGAAACGTTGGTCCGCCATTAAGACCCATGCAGGGAATTCCGCAGACGGTGAAGTCAACGGTTAGTACGTCGCCTTTCTTTCCGTCAGGATAGTCTCCTGAAGCATGAAAGACTGCATTCACTTTGCTGTCAGGGAAGGTCGCTGCATAAAAGTTAGCTGCTTCTTCTGCATCCTTATCAAACCAGAGACAGATAGTATTTTTTGGTGTCATGGTGGGAAGTTATGGTTCGAAACGTATAGATAGTATAGCCCGGCACGAGTTCTTCGGAATTCATGATTTGCTACACTGTACGTATGAACAAAACAACTCTTGCTATCGCCATAGTGCTGCTACTCGTTCTTTGCGTTGGCGGCTATCTCTTCTTTGCTTCTAACCCAGAAACTGCTACCCCTGAGCCAATGCTCGAAGAACAGATTGAGACCGAGGAAGCGCCAGGCGAGCGCACAGTTAGTCTCTTCTACTACGATCCCTCGCGCGATATGAATGCAGAGGGGAATATCATGTGTACTGAAAAGGGACTCGTTGCTGTCTCGCGCACCATAGCGACAAAGACACCGATTGAAGAGACTATCCGTCTTCTTTTGTCTGGAGACCTTACGCAAGCAGAGCGCGCGCAAGGCATCACCACGGAGTATCCGCTTCCGGGTGTTTCGCTCGCTTCTGTAGCGCTTAGCGCAGACGGCAAGCTTACGATCGCTCTGAGCGATCCGGAGAATAGAACTGGCGGCGGTTCGTGCCGTGCAGCAGTGCTCTGGTCTCAGGTGCGCGCAACAGCGCTGCAGTTCCCAGAGGTTAAAGAGGTCTCGTTTACACCGGAGGATCTTTTCCAGCCGTAGAACCTAAGGTATAGGAAAAGGGTGCACTACAGTTTCAAAGCTAATATATGGACGCGGCCCAGAAACAAGGTTTCCGGGCCGCTTGGGAGGGGGTTTTGCTGGCTAGCGCCCTCCCATGTTGTGGCACCAGCGCGTGAAGTAGTACAGCCCCACAGCGATCAAAGCCCAGGCCACCGACAGGCCATGCAGCCACCAGCCGTAGTGGTTGAGGTTGAGGCGGCCGCTGTCGCCAAGGTAGGCGAGCACGAACCAGCTCACCATGAAGCCGACAGCTCCGACGATGACCGATCGGGCGGCGCGACGTTCGAAGTCGCTGTCCTTGGTCGGGTCGTTCCCTAGCTGAATCAGCCAGATGAAGCTGTAGGCTGCACCGCAGACATACAGCATGGCGGGAATGATCTTCCAGCCTTGGGTCTCCCAAGCGTCGCCGTAGGTGTGGTCAATCATGGAACCGGCCATGAAGACAACCGCCAGAATCACCCAGGTCATAACCGTGTGAAAGCTGATCTTTGCGAAGGGCATTTTCTTACTTCTCCAGTTGAAGGTTTAAATCTAATATACCTTCTATTTTTAATACGTCAAGTACACAAGAAGAAGAAAACTAGTGAGCTAAGGGTCATCGTACTTTCTTGTGTTGATAGGTAGCGAGTTTCGTTATGCACGCCTGCTACACTCCATCTATATGGATACCAGCGCTTTCTTTGGAACGATCGAGATTCAGTTTCTTATCGGCATCGTGCTTTCGATATTCCTGGGCTATTTAATCGGCTACGAACGAGAGCTTCGCCATAAAGACGCGGGCATTAGCACGCACACGCTGGTTATCGCCGGATCAATGGTGTTTACGCTCCTCTCGGCAGTTGTTGATCCGCTTTCTACGTCGCGCATCTCTTCGGGCATCGTTACGGGTGTGGGCTTCCTTGGAGCTGGACTCATCCTTAAGGACGGAGTAACTGTGCGCAATCTCACGACTGCAGCAAGCGTTTGGTACGCAGCTGCTATTGGTATGGCACTTGGTTACGGCTTTTACGGCATAGCCATAATTGCGGCTGTTGTTGGCGCGCTCGTACCGCGCATCCCGCACACGGGCGGAAAGGTGTAACGCGAAAGACGTGGTATAATCACGTCTATATGGAAACAGCACCAGTTGTAGCGCCAAGCCGTTCGAAGACCACTCCCCGCGATTTCTTTTTGTGGGCAGGTGCCGTTATTGCGCTTTATGGATCGGTTATCTCTCTTACCACACTCCTCTTTGAGTACGTAAACCACGCGTTTCCGGATCCACTCGCGTATAGCGGAGATATGTACGGCGGTGCAGTGCGCGCTGCTATGGCTGGCGTTATCGTGCTCGTGCCTACGACACTGATTCTTCTTCGCATCATTCGCAAGTCAATTGAGAAAGATGCAGGGAAGGCTGAGGTATGGGTGCGCCGCTGGGCACTCGTGCTCACGGTGTTTATTGCGGTTGCCGTTATCCTCGTTGACCTCATTACGCTGATCACAACCTTCCTTGGCGGCGAACTCTCCGTTCGATTCGGTCTTAAGGTTGCAGTTGTGCTTCTCATTGCGCTTGGCGTATTCATGCACTTCCTTGCAGACCTGAAGGGGTACTGGATAACACACGCACGCAAGGCAAACCTCGTAGGTATCGGTGTTGGCGTCCTTGCGCTCGTATCTGTTGTTGCCGGCTTCTTTATCATCGGGTCGCCAACGGACCTACGTATGATTCGCTACGACGAGCAGAAGGTATACGACCTCCAGAGCATTCAGTATCAAGTAGTTAACTACTACCAGCAGAAGGGATCGCTTCCTGCGGACCTTGAATACTTGAATGATCCGATTTCAAGCTTTATGACTCCTGTGGACGAACAGACCGGCGAAGCGTACAGGTACGCGGTAACGGGTCCGCTCTCCTTTGAGCTCTGTGCCGTCTTTAATCGCGCAACGCCAGACATGGATGGAAAGGGTGCGTACGCAGGCCGCGATATGTCGTACCCAGCTGTGCATGCAGACGAGAACTGGCAGCACGAAGAAGGCGAAACGTGCTTCACGCGCACAATCGATCCTGAGCGGTACCCGCTCTTCGAGAAGCCGATGTTTTAAATGGCCAAGGAACGCTTTGATCACGCAGCGATAGAGCACGAAGCCCAGGCGAAATGGGCGAGCCTCAACTTATACGAAGTTGATCTTGCGGACGAGAACAAGGATCCGTACTACCTGCTGTTTGAATTCCCGTATCCCTCTGGAGATCTCCACATAGGCCACTGGTATGCGTTCGCGCTTACCGACATCTTTGCACGCTTGAAGCGCATGCAGGGGAAGAACGTGCTGTTTCCTATGGGATTCGATTCCTTTGGGCTTCCTGCAGAGAATGCTGCTATTAAGTACGGAAAAGATCCTGCAGCCTGGACGCTGCAGAACATGGAGACGATGCGCGAGCAGGTGCGCTCTATGGGAACCTCAGTTGATTGGAGCAAGGAAGTTGTTACTTCAAGCCCTGAGTACTACAAGTGGACGCAGTGGCTCTTCACCAAGCTCTATGATCATGGGCTTGCATACCGCAAGGAAGCTGCTGTTAAATGGTGTCCGAAGGATCAAACGGTGCTCGCAAACGAGCAGGTTGTTGACGGCGCATGCGAGCGCTGCGGCACAGAGGTTGAGGAGAAGAAGCTCACACAGTGGTTTATGGGCATTACCAAGTATGCGGACCGCCTGCTCGCTGACCTCGATCCGCTCCCATGGCGCGAAGAGATAAAAGAATCGCAGCGGGCGTGGATAGGAAAGTCCGAGGGCGCAAAAATCCCCTTCTCACTCTCTTTTGTAAAGCATCCAGAGCACAATGATTGGGAGGATCAGGAGGGAAATCCTGCACGCATAGAAGTGTTTACAACACGTCCGGATACCATATTCGGCGCTACCTATCTTGTACTCGCGCCAGAGCATCCGTGGGTGCGTGCCATTTGGGACACTGATAACGACGACGTGGTTGAGAATAAGAGCGAAGTAGCTAAGTACGTAGAAGCTACTGCAAAGAAAAGCGAGCGTGAGCGTCTTGAGAACAAGACAAAGACCGGTGTACGCCTTGAGGGCGTTATGGCGATAAATCCTGCAACCAAGCAGGAGATTCCCGTATTTATCGCAGACTACGTGCTCGCATCCTACGGCACAGGAGCCGTTATGGCCGTACCTGCGCATGACGAGCGCGACTTCGCGTTCGCAAAGATGATGGACCTCCCTGTTACGTATGTAATTGATCCGGTAACCGGCGAAGAGCAGGAGAATCCTGCGCACAAGGGAAAGATAGTTGCCGTGGTGGAGTACGAAGGGAAAGTGCTCACCATACACTGGAAGCCTGAGCTCGGTGGACGTCTGCTTGTAGGAGGAACGGTTGAAGAGGACGAAGATCCTGCCGTTACTGCTGCGCGTGAGATAACAGAGGAAACTGGATACACTGACATAGAGCTCGTTGAGCGCGCAGATGAGATGGTGCATCACGGATACTTCGCGTTCTCAAAGAATCAGGCAACGCTCGCACACACAACGCTCCTGCATTTCCGTCTTACAAGCGACGCGCAGAAGGAGCCTGAGCTTGAGGAGAATGAGAAGGGCAAGTTTACGGTTGAATGGGTCTCGGTTGAGGACGCGCAGCGAGACATTCATGACGACCAGCACCTCTATACGCTCGCGCGCTTTATGCGCCCAGGCGCCTACGCCGGAGACGGCTTGCTCAGGAATTCAGGAGAGTTCGACGGCCGCAATAACCGCGAAGCAATACAGGAGATCGTCGCATTTGTCGGCGGGGAGCCGGTAACTAATTACCGTCTGCGCGATTGGCTGGTATCACGTCAGCGGTATTGGGGCTGTCCTATTCCTGTGGTCTATGACCCTGAAGGGATGCCGCATCCTATTCCCGCAGAACATCTTCCGTGGCTACTCCCAACGGATGTCGATTTCTCTCCTTCAGACAAGTCGCCGCTTGCGACCTCTACTGAGCTTAAGGAGCGGGTAACGCGCATCTTCGGCGAAGGATGGACTCCTGAGTACGATACGCTCGATACCTTCGTGGATTCGTCGTGGTATTTCATGCGCTACTTGGACTCTAAGGACGATCACGACTTCACTGACCAGACTATGCTCAAACGCTGGCTTCCTGTTAACCGCTACTCAGGCGGAAGCGAGCACACCACCATGCATCTTCTGTATGCGCGCTTCTTCTATAAGGCGCTGTATGACTTGGCGCTCGCGCCAACGTCCGAGCCGTTTATAGAGCGCTTCAATCGCGGCCTTATTCTGGGTCCTGATGGCGCAAAGATGTCGAAGTCTAAGGGGAACGTAGTGAATCCGGATGCGGTTGTGAAGGAGTACGGCGCGGACGCCGTGCGCATGTACCTCGCCTTCATTGGTCCATATAACGAGCCGGGCACGTATCCGTGGAATCTTGACGGCGTGTTTGCTATGCGCAAATTCCTCGATCGTGTCTATACGCTGCGAGACAAAGTTGTTGCTGGCGAGGTATCGGAGGACGAAGCGCGCTCGCTCGCAAAGGCTGGAGGGAAAGTAACGGAGGATACGGAGCGCTTTAAGTTCAATACAGCGCTTTCAGCGCTCATGGTGCTCGTGCGCGATCTCGAAGCACTCCCTGCGGTGTCGCATGAAGCGTATACGGAGCTTCTGCAGCTGCTTGCGCCGTACGCGCCGCATCTTGCAGAGAAGCTTTGGGAGCAGATCGGGGCTGAAGGGTCAGTGCATCAGGCTTCGTGGCCAGAGCGCGAAGCGGTGCGCGAGGATACCGTGCTCGTTATCGTGCAGATCAATGGAAAAAAGAGGGCGGAGCTGCAGCTTCTTCATGAAGATTCAGATGAAGAAGCGCTGAATAAGGCCAAGGAGCTCAAGCCTGTGCAAGACGCGCTTGAGACCGGTACAATCCAGAAAACCGTGTATGTACCTGGCCGTATCCTCAACCTGGTTATAAGGTAATTTGACGTATAAACCTCAATCTGGTATAAGAATACCACACTACTTATATGGCGAAATCAGCGAAAAAGACGGTTGCGAGCCCTAAAAAGGCAGTAGCTGCAAAGAAAGCAAAGGCGCTAAAGCCAACCGCTTCCATCTCGTTCGACTCCACAGCGCTCGTTAAGCGCCTCCTTGCGGAGGTTCCTGAGCGCGCCCGCGAGGTGCTCGTACTCCGTTTTGGACTCGGTACGGCTAGCCGTCGCGAGACTCTTGAGGCAATCGGCGAGCGCTGGAGCATCACGCGTGAGCGCGTACGCCAGATTGAGGCTGCCGGTATTGAAGCTATCCGTAATGGAAAGGCATTCAAGGACTCCCAGGACGCGTTTGACGAGCTTGCTGCGCACATTCACTTGCTTGGCGCCATTGTTCCTGAAGATATCCTTCTTGCAGGACTTGCTGCTGACGAAAAGGCAAAGAATCGCTTCCGCTTCCTTCTTGTTGTTGGCAGCGCCTTCTTCCGCGAGCGGGAGACCGACGACTTTTATGCACGCTGGCACGTAGATCATAAGACTGCAGAGGCTGTGCACTCCGCGCTTTCTCGCCTATACGAAACACTCGACGATATCGAGGTTCTCTCTGAAGGAGATATCGTTAACCGCTTCCTCGACGAGCTGAAGGGCGTGAATGCTGCATACCAGAACGAAGAGGTTCTGAAGCGCTGGCTCACGATTTCTAAGACTATTAACTCGAACCCTCTTTCTGAGTGGGGACGCGCACATGCTCCTGCAATCCGCACAAAGGGCATTCGCGACTACGCGTACCTCGTGATCAAGCAGAAGGGCGAGCCTATGCACTTTGCTGACGTTGCCACCTCTATTGTTGAGGTCTTCAACAAAAAGGCGCATGTTGCAACGACGCATAACGAGCTCATCAAGGATTCCCGCTTCGTGCTCGTAGGCCGCGGCCTCTACGCGCTTGCTGAGTGGGGATACCACCCAGGCGTCGTACGCGATGTTGTGCGGGAAGTTCTTGAAAAGAACGGACCCCTTACGCGCGACAAGATTATCGAAGAGGTAAAGAAGGTCCGCTACGTGAAGGACAACACCATTCTCGTTAACCTCGGCGACACGCGCCACTTCAAGCGACAGAAGGACGGCACCTACACCATCGCCTAACGAATACACAGAGAATGCCCCGGATAACTCCGGGGCATTCTTCATACGTCGAGTATACTTAGCACATGTCATCAGGCGGACACGGCGGAGGCGGACTTCCAGGACTTTCGGCAATCCAGGACTGGATGCACAAAGCGCACTCGGACGGCGGAAGTTCTATCGAACTTAATCCGCTCCTTATTGCGTTTGCAGCAGAGATTATCGCCTTTCTTTTCATTGCGCCTACGCAGACTATAACGAACTTCCAGTTCCTCCTGTTCCTGTCGCCGCTTTGGATTCCCGTTGTGCTCTTTAACTTTGCGCTGCGTCGCTTCATTGACGCCAATAAGGTCGCCTGGATTATCAAGCAGGACACTATTCTGCTTGAAATTAAGTTGCCGCGCGATACGCGCCGTACGCCGCTTGCTATGGAGACAGTGTTTTCGAGTATGCACATCGGCGGAGGCGAGAACACGTGGTACAAGCGCATTCTTCAGGGACGCGCACGACCCTGGTATTCCTACGAAATGGCGTCTATAGGCGGCCGCGTCCACTATTTCGTCTGGCTTCGCAGCGGATGGCGCCGTGCGCTGGAAAGCTATATGTATGCTCAGTACCCGGGTGTAGAAATAATCGAAGCATCAGATTATAGCCGGCTCGTTGATCCGTCCCATGCTCCGTACACCATGACGGCGTTTGAGTTCCGTAAAGTTAAGGATGATCCATATCCTTTGAAAACGTACGTTGATTACGGACTCGACAAAGTACAGAAGCCCGAGGAGCAGATTGATCCTTTGGCGCAGATGCTTGAGATTATGGGATCTCTAGGCCCTAAGGAGCAGTTATGGCTTCAGTATGTGGTACGCGTGCACCAGGGAAAGCCGTGGGACGCAAAGCCTGCTGAATGGAAGAAGCGGGCGAAGGATGTTATTACCGAGCTTCGCGAAGAAGATAAGGTGGAAAGCGAGTACGTCGATTCTACCGGCGTAAAGCGCACGACCGTCTCGTATCCGAACCCTACGCGCGCTATGTCTGGGCGTATTGAAGCTATTGAAAAGAATACCGGGAAGCAAGCGTACGACGTGGGTATTCGCGCTATCTATCTGGCGCCCAAGGACGCAGCACAGGGAACTATGGGTGGTGTTGTTGCGAACCTCTTTAAGCCGTTTAACTCGGAGAACGCGAACTCACTGATGCCTGCTGACGGCCGCTGGTCTAACCACTACAACGATTATCCGTGGGAGGATCGCCACGGACACCACACGGCGCACATGAATCATGACGTGCTCCATTTCTATCGTATGCGCGCGTTCTTCCATCCGCCGTACGTGGGCGATTACAACGTGATGAGTATTGAAGAGCTTGCGACCCTTTATCACATCCCATCGAGCTCTATCACGACGCCGAGCCTTCCACGCATCCAGTCCACGACAAGCGAGGCGCCAAGCAATCTTCCTACATAGTTCGTTTGCTGAAGAACGTGCTATATCTTCACTATGAATCTCAAGGGAAAGCGCGTATTCGTAGGCCTCTCAGGAGGCGTTGACTCGGGGGTAACAGCAGCCTTGCTCCAGGAGCAAGGCGCGACAGTTATTGGCGTCTTTATAAAGGGCTGGTACCCGCCTGGAATGCCGTGCACCTGGGCTGAGGATCGTCGAGACGCAATGCGCGTAGCTGCGCACCTGCAGATTCCTTTTCATACGCTCGACGCGTCTCTTGAATACAAGCAAGGCGTCATAGACTATCTTCTCGCTGAATATAAGGCTGGCCGCACACCAAACCCGGATATTATGTGCAATCGTGAGGTTAAGTTCGGTGCCTTCTACAGATTCGCGAAGGAAAAAGGCGCGGACTATATGGCAACAGGACACTATGCACGCGTTGAGAACGGCATGCTCATGCGCGGAATTGATCCAGCGAAGGATCAAAGCTACTTCCTCTGGGCCGTTCCTAAGGAAGCGCTCGACCTAACGCTTATGCCCCTTGGAGACAAACGGAAAGACGAAACAAGGCGTCTTGCTGGTAAATACGGTCTTCCGAATGCGCAGAAGAAGGATAGCCAGGGCATCTGCTTTTTGGGAAGCATTTCGGTTGAGGACTTTTTGCGAAGCGAGTTTGGAGAGCAGGAGCGTGGAAGCGCTAAGGATGCGGAAGGGAACATCGTTGGAACGCATACCGGCTCACTCTTCCATACGCTCGGCAGCAGGGTAGCGCTTGAGGACGCGATACCGGGGCCCTGGTACGTCGTAGGGAAAGATATGGAGAAGAACGAGCTCTTTGTATCGAAGGAACGTGTTACGAAGACACATTCGCTAACACTGAGGGAGCAGAACTGGTTTATGAAGCCAGAGGGCACCGTACAAGCGCAGTTTCGCTACCATGGGCCAATACTGGAAGGCGAGTATACGAATGTGTTTACCCCGCTCGGTTCCCTTCCTGAGCCAATTGCCTTGGGTCAGTCCCTCGTTCTCTACAAGGACAACACGGTTATTGGAGGTGGTATCATTGCGTAAACGACACGCATGAAGCCTGAAATCATCAAAGCAGACGGAACCGTAGAAGTATTCGACGGCATAAAGCTAGAAACGTCCTTGCGACGCGCCGGAGCAACTGACAAGACTGCTGAGCGCATCCGGCACACCATTGAGGCATCAATGGGTCCTCTTGCAGAGAGTTCTGAGATCTATCGCCGTGCCTTTCAAATGCTTCGCCTCGATGCTCGGCCAGCAGCAGCACGCTACAGCCTGCGCCGGGCACTCTTTGACCTTGGACCTACGGGACACCCGTTTGAGGACTTTATAGCGGAACTGTTTAAGAAGGAGGGCTGGACGGTTGAGGGACGACAGGTTATTCCGGGAAAGTGCGTTCCGCACGAAGTGGATGTGTACGCAAAGCGCAATAACGAGCACTTGGTTGCCGAGCTTAAGTATCACAACAGTCCGGGATACAAGACAGATGTAAAAGTAGCGCTCTATGTTAAGGCGCGATTTGACGATATTTGGCAGTGCGACCCGAGCAAGAAGACCTGCCCTGTTGATGTTGGGTTCTTGATTACGAACACCAAATTCACGAAGCAGGCGATAGACTACGCGACGTGTTCCGGAATGCAGCTTCTTGGCTGGAGTTATCCGCACGGCAGTAGTTTGTACGACCGCATCGTAGCGTCCGGACTTTATCCGGTTACTGCGCTTACGACGCTCCGCAAGGCAGAGAAGCGTCTTCTCATTGATCAGGGAATCGTAACCTGCCAGCAGATTCGCGAGCATCGCGACCTTCTGCGCAGTATTGGGCTTACGCCTGAGCGCATCGGCACGGTTGTCGCTGAAACGAATACGCTGTGCGCAAATATTTCATAAGCATGGCTGACTACAAGCGATACAACCCAAACAGGAATAGCGACTGGAACTATGGCGGAAAGAAGTGGCGTCTGTCCCGCTCCAAGATTGAGTATTTCGTGGAATGTCCGCGCTGTTTTTATGTAGACAACAAGCTTGGGACTGCACGTCCCAAATACCCCGAGTTTACGCTTAATAAGGCGGTAGACCAGCTATTTAAAAAGGAGTTTGATGTGCACCGCGCAAACGCTTCTGCGCACCCGCTCATGACCGAGTACGGGATTAATGCCGTACCGTACCAGCACAAGTCCATGGATACCTGGCGGGAGAACTTTGAGGGCGTTGAGTATAAGGACAAGGAAACTGGCTTCACGATCTCAGGAGCGGTTGACGACGTCTGGGTGAATCCGGAAGGCGAGTTGATTGTTGTTGATTACAAGGCTACTTCAAAGCCTGGAACTATAAAGACGCTCGACGATTCGAGCTGGAACGAGCAGTATCGCCGGCAGATGGGCGTGTATCAGTGGCTACTGCGAAAGAACGGCTTTACCGTCTCGCCAACAGGGTACTTTGTGTACGCCAATGCGAGCGCAGACAACGAAGCTTTTGACGGGAAGCTTGAATTTGAAGTAACGGTGGTTCCGTGCGAAGGAGAGACGGATTGGATTGATGCGGTGCTTCCGAAGATCAAAGAGGTGCTTGAGAGCGAAGCAATTCCCGCATCAGGCGAAACCTGCGAGTACTGCGCGTATAGAGAGGCTGCGGGAAAGAAGCTACTTGCGCTCCACCAGAAGAATAAAAAGTAGCGTATGAATGTGCGCATAGAGAAATCATGGAAAGAACGGCTTTCGGATGAGTTCGATAAGCCGTACTTTCAGGAGCTCTCCGCGTTCGTTAAGGAAGAGTACGCGCAAGGGAATGTATATCCGAACCCCAAGCACATATTCAGAGCGTTTGAGTTAACGCCGTTTGACGAAGTGAAGGTGGTTATCTTGGGACAGGATCCATACCACGGCCCGAAGCAGGCCATAGGACTTTCCTTTGCAGTAGAGGAGGGAGTTACGCTTCCGCCTTCCCTGCGCAATATCTACAAGGAACTTGAGAGCGATCTTGGGAACCCGGTATTGAAGCACGGAGATCTTTCCCGTTGGGCGCAGCAAGGCGTGTTGCTTTTAAACGCAACGCTCACGGTGCGCGCAAGCCTTGCTGGATCACACCAGGGAAAGGGATGGGAGGAGTTTACGGACGCAGTTATAGACACACTCTCCAAAGAAAAGGAGAACCTCGTATTCATACTTTGGGGCAATTACGCGCGCGCCAAGGGAGCGCGTATAGACCGCGCAAAGCATCTTGTTATTGAATCCGCACACCCGTCTCCATTTTCAGCTACAAACGGATTCTTTGGCAGCAAGCCGTTTAGCAGGGCGAACGAGTATCTCGCACGTACAGGACAAGAACCAATTGCGTGGTAGCGATTACCACACCATCTCTCTGTCGCCTGGTGTACGGAAGTGCTCATCACCTTTTTTAACGCCGTAGGTTTTATAAAACGGCTCGAAATTCGAAACAGGGCCGTTAATGCGAAATACTCCCGGGGAGTGCGGATCGGTTAGTACCTGTGTTTTTGTAAACTCAGGACGCGCGTGCTCCCGCTCAAAAAGAGAAAAGCCAACGAAGAATCGCTGTTCTGGCGAGAGACCATCAATGTCGCTTCTTCCTGTGCGCGCTAGCTGCAATTGATACGCATCGTACGCAATAGAAAGGCCGCCAAGGTCGGCAATATTCTCGCCAAGCGTCAGCTTACCGTTCACGTGAAGTCCGTCAGCTACCGTGTAGCGGTTAAACTGCTTCTCAACTTTTGAAGCCTTCGCCATGAAGCGCTTCCTATCTTCAGAGGTCCACCAGCTCTTCAAGTTGCCCTTAGCGTCAAACTTGGAGCCCTCATCATCGAATCCGTGTGTTATTTCGTGGCCGATAACTGTACCAATGGCTCCGTAGTTAAGCGCGTCGTCATTCGTGAGGCTAAAGAATGGAGGCTGCAGAATTGCTGCAGGGAACGCAATATCGTTCATGGTTGGCTGGTAGTACGCATTAACCGTCTGCGGATACATAAGCCACTCGTTTCTATCCATTGGCTTTCCAAGTCTGCGCATGTGTCGCGCGTGCTCGTACTCGTTCGTACGAATAAGGTTCCCTACATACTCATCCGCTTCAATACGCAGTCCCTTGTAGTTGCGCCACGTATCTGGGTATCCAATCTTTCGGGTAAAGGTCTTCAGCTTCAGGAGAGCCTTCTTTTTTGTGGCCGGAGTCATCCAGGTGAGCGATTTGAGGCGTGCTTCGTACGCAGTAAACAAATCGTCGACCAGGAGATTCATTTTCTTCTTGGCCTCAGGTGGGAAGTGCCTCTCCACGTACAGCTTCCCGAGTATTTCTCCGAGGCCGCCATTCACTGAAGCAAGCGATCGGCGCCACAAAGGCTTCATGGTCTTTTTTCCGGTAAGGACCTTTCCGTAAAATGAGAACGCGAGCGCTTCAAAGTCCTCTGAGAGCGCTCCAGAGAAGTCATTAACGACGTGGTAGCTGAGGTATACCTTCCATTCTTCAAGAGGTATGGACTCGAGCATTTCGCTTACTGCGCTGAAAAAGTCTGGCTGCAGAACAAGCACGTATGGCGCTTTTGCAGCACGGATGCGCTTCAAATAGAGTGTCCAGTCGATACGGGACGCAAGCTTCTGGAGCTTCGCAAGGGTCAACTTATTGTAGATCTTGTCAGGATCACGCATGTCCTCCTTTTTCATAGACGCTGCAGCAAGCGCAGTTTCAATTTTCAGTATCGTTTCGCGTGCCATGCGTGCTTCGGACAGAGACTTGCCCATGAGTGTGAAGAGCTTTTCCACGTGCTTGGCGTATGCAGTGCGCACTCGAGTCGACTCCGCATCATTCTTGAGATAGTACTCACGATCAGGCATCCCCAAGCCACCCTGACCCAGATAGAGCGCATACGCATCACTATTCTTCATATCCTGATCAACATCAGCACCCCAGAGCACTCCAACTCCAATAGAATGCAGTTCGGCGAGTACTTTCTGTAAATCTGCGATGTTGCGAATTCTCTCCATCTTCTCTAAGTAGCTTGCAAGCGGAGTAAGACCAAGCGCATTCCTTCGATCACGACCCATCCCAGAACGGTAGAAATCAGCAACCATGCGCCCCGCGCTGTCTTTTTGGAGACCTTTCTTTGCAGCGAGTTCCTCAACAAGAGTCCTGAGCTGCTTCTCAATGTCGTAACGAAGTGAAAGGAACGAGCCCCAGCATGCTTCCGTGCTTGGTATAGGATTGGCTCTCATCCACTTCACGCTGACGTGATGATAGAAGTCGTCCTGGGGCCGAATTTTCGGCTCAAGCTCAGAAATATCGAATCCCCACGAGGCCTTGGATTTTGCCATATAGCCTCTAGTATAGCGGTTGTGGTATCGTCATCATAATGAGGCTTTCAGAAGTACGATCTCGATTTCTTGCGTTCTATGAGAAGCGCGGGCACGCCGTTATTCCTTCGGCGCCAATTGTGCCCGGGAACGATCCTACGACGCTCTTCACGTCGTCGGGTATGCAGCCGTTGGTGCCATATCTCTTAGGAGAGCAGCATCCGGCAGGAACGCGTCTGGTTGATTCCCAGCTTTCGTTCCGCGCCGGAGACATTGAGGAAGTGGGAGACAATCGCCACACCACATTTTTTGAAATGCTCGGAAACTGGTCTCTTGGAGACTATTTCAAGCAGGAGCAGCTTCCGTGGGTATTTGAATTTCTAACCAGCAAGGAAGAGGGACTCGGCTTTGATCCTGAGCGCTTGTACGTAACAGTCTTTTCCGGAGACCCTGCTACAGGCATTGAAGCGGACATGGAAGCGGTTGCGCTTTGGAAGGATCTTTTCAAAGAGAAGGGTATCGATGCAGAGTTTGCGCATATCGGCACTGAAGAAGAAGGATACGAGCGCGGCATGAAAGCAGGCGAGCGCATATTTGCGTACGGCGACAAGAATTGGTGGAGCCGCGCCGGTGCACCGTCCAAGCAACCAGCAGGAGAGCCCGGTGGCCCGGACTCAGAGATTTTCTATGACTTCGGCACGCCGCACGACTCTTCGTGGGGAGAGAACTGTCACGTTAACTGTGATTGCGGACGCTTTGTTGAGATCGCGAACTCCGTATTCATGCAGTACATGAAGAATGCAGACGGCAGCTTCTCTGAGCTTCCAAAGAAGAACGTGGACTTCGGCGGCGGCCTTGAACGCATTGTGGCGACAAGCATGGGCGAGTCTGACGTGTTCCAGATTGACGTATTTGATGCAGCGAAAGCGGTCCTTGAGGGGCGATCTGGCGTTGCCTATGGATCTGATGCTGCTACAACCAAGGCATTCCGCATCATCCTCGACCACATGCGCGCGGCATCCTTCATGCTTGCAGAAGGCATCAAGCCTTCCAACACTGAGGCAGGGTATGTGCTTCGCCGTCTTATTCGCCGCGCTATTCGCGAAGCAGACAGACTCGGTATTAAGGACGCCGTACTTGCTTACGTTGCTCAGGGATACGGGGAAGCGTATGCGGATCAATACCCATACGTACTTCAGAACGCTGACACAATACGCGAAGAGCTAGCAAAGGAGGAAGAGAAGTTTAGGAAGACGCTCGCAACAGGCCTTAAAGAGTTTGAGAAGCTTGCAGCAAAGAGCGCGATTATGCCGGAAGACGCATACGTTTTGTTTACAAGCTACGGCTTCCCTATTGAGCTCACGGAAGAGCTCGCAAAAGAGCGCGGACTTACGCTCGATACTGAAGCAGTTGCCCAAAAGATGAAGGAGCACCAGGACCAGTCCCGCGCAGGAGCGGCGCAGAAGTTCGCAGGCGGACTCGCAGACCACTCAGAACAGACTGTTCGATACCACACTACACACCACATCCTTCTCAAGGCACTTCAGATGGTACTTGGAAGCGAAGTTGTGCAGCGCGGCTCAAACATTACGAGCGAGCGGTTGCGCATCGACTTTGCGTCTCCAGGAAAGATGACGGACGAGCAGAAGGCTGAAGTAGAGAGAATCGTTAACGAAGTGGTGTACCAGGATCTTCCCGTTACCCGCACGGTTATGCCGCGAGACGAGGCTGAGAAGCTTGGAGCACAGATGGAGTTTGGTGTTAAGTACCCGGATATGGTCTCGGTGTATTCCGTTGGTCCTGCTCATGCTGTAGAAGGGAATCCGGACATTCCGAACGCATTCTCTCTAGAGTTCTGTGGCGGTCCGCATGTTACGAATACGTCTGAAATACACGCAGGGGGAAGGAAGTTCCGTATTCAGAAGGAGGAGGCTGTTGCTGCGGGCATTCGCAGAATCAAGGCAGTGCTTGAGTAGGTTCGATCCCTAGTCTGCCAGCAATAAAAGGAGAGTATACTAGCGCCAATGACTGCATTTACTGGCTGCAAAATCGCTCTGTATTACGAGAATCAACTGGTAGTCTATTTGCGAGACGATAAGCCAGGTCTTAATTTCGCTGGTATGTGGGATTTGCCTGGAGGAGGGCGAGAAGATAACGAAACCCCTATCGAGTGTGTCCAGCGAGAATTGATTGAGGAGTTCGGTATATATCTAGATCCTGAATCTGTGGTGTGGACAAAAGAGTATCCCTCTACTGATATCCCCGGCGGCCGCGCGCATTTTTTTGTAGCAAGAATAAGCAAGAAGGACGTCGATTCGATTTCCTTTGGAGAAGAAGGTCAGAGGTGGCAGTTTATGGAACCAGAGGAATTTATTGCTCACGAGAACGCTGTCCCCAGGCTGCAGGAGAGACTGAAGGATTATTTAGCAACTGCGGCTTAAGTGCTTGGTAAAAGTTCCAACATCGTCCCAGACTGCCAGCCGTATTCTGCTTCGTGATATCGTTTGATTATGAAAGAAGAGGCTGAAAAGGTGGCTGCGAGTGCAAGGGAAGTTGCTGAGTCTATTTTCGGAGTAAGCGATGTTGAAATAATTGTTGAAGTCAATCCAGAATTTGTTATTCCACAAACCGGAGCAGGCGGATTTACTCCAAGTTCCCACAGCGTCTTCATATATATAGATCCAGAGAACATAAACCTCCAGCAGAACCTTGAAAGGGAAATTCGTAGTACCGTTACACACGAGTACCATCACGCAGTAAGAAATAGAGCAATTAACTGGGAAAAAGATTCGCTGCTTGGAGCGATGATAACCGAAGGACTAGCGGATCACTTCGACATAGAAGTAAATGGGGGAGGGCCTCGTCCTTGGTCTGTTGCACTGAGTGGCATGCAACTTGAAGAGTTCGAGATTAGGGCGCGCCCTATATTTGATTCTCGAGACTCCAACAACAATGCCTGGCTTTTAGGTTCAGAGACTGAGGGTTTACCAAAATGGGGAGGATATTCACTTGGATTCAAATTAGTAGGTGACTATCTAACTAAGACAGGTAAGAAGACTTATCAATTAGTAGCCGAGCCTCCTACAATCTTTATATAGATTTCGGTATCGTTCCAGACTGCCCGAAAATCGTGGTATCGTTCCGAGCATGAGAAGAGTTTCCGTAAGAGGCATCGCGGTACACGAAAGGAAGCTTCTGTGCGTTAAGTTGAAGCCGTACAACGAGATGGCTGCACTAGAAGGCGGTTGGCGATGTCTTCCTGGAGGAACAGTTGATGATGGTGAGCCGTTACAAGTAGCTCTTGTACGCGAGATGCTCGAAGAGACTGGGGTGGCGCCGGAGATTGGAAACCTGCTGTATGTCCATCAGTTTCAATTTAAGGAAAATGATCAGCTTGAGTTCTTCTTCCACATAGCAAATCCTGCTGATTATCTAGAAGTAGACCTAGAGAACACAACGCACGCAGCAGAGGAAATCGAAAGCATCGATTTCTTAGATCCAAGAACAACCTCTATTCTCCCTAAGTTCCTATGCCAGGAGGATTTGATGGGACATATTGAATCTAACGGCGCGGCAAAGATATTTTCCTTTCCAGAATAGGTTGAGTGATGGCTCAAATAGTCTGCTTCAGACTAGTCCCAAGTAATAGAAAAGGCCCGTGACGCAACGCGTCAACGGGCCTGTGAGTCGAATTTATTTGCGGAAGTGCCGCAAGGTGACCATCACCAGGCAGTAGGCTGCGTAGGCACTGCCTCCGATGAGCAGCCAACCAACATGCTCTGAGGGCCTGGAATCGCCGTGGGCGAGACCGAGGCCTGTGAAGAAGGTGATGCAACCCACAGCCCCCAGCAGAGCGACGTATACGAAGTGCCACATCTGGGCAAAAACGCTGTTCGCGGCCATCATAAGCTGGATGGAAGCCGCGCTGCCGGCGATGCACAGGGCACCGACGCCCACCCACACCCAATCGATATTTTCCATTGCGCTCTTCCTTTAGAACCAAGCTCCGTCGGGGAAGTCCCGCGAGCGTTGGTACTAAGTTAACATTTTATAGTGATTTGTCAAGTATAACAGGGGCTATTTCTAGCACAAAAGCTCGCTATTCTCCTCCCTTCTTTGCCGTTTTCGCTCGCTTAGAGAGTATCCCTTTAATCGAAGGACTGATTTCCTTATCAGTTCGGTGTATACACCCAATCCAGCAGCAAGGGCGTCGCTTGCCCTCCCTAAGCTCGAAGACCAACCTCTTTATATGATCCTTCCTTGTCTCAGCTTTCTTAACTGAGGTAACCCAACAAATCCACTCGTTACGCGCAAGCGGCGTTAGTCCCTGCCAGAGTGCTTTAGCAGCCTTGCTTGCCTCTAGGGCGTCCTTCATATCCCGAGGAAGCGTGTGCACGGTGCCTGCGGAAAGTTTCGTCGTCATGCACTCATAATACTGTATCGAGCATCATGAATAGCAGCGCATCCTGATATACTCCCTCCATGGGTCTTTTTTCATCGGGAAAGAAGCAGGCACGTTCCGTTGCGCTAATCGACATCGGATCCGCCTCTGTTGGCGGAGCATACGCGCATTTTGTTGAGGGCGCGCAGCCGATTATCTACTACACTGCCCGCGTAACTATCGAGCCGCGTGAAGGGGAGACAATAACTGAGAGCATGCTCCGGTCCCTCTCGTTCCTTGAGCGCCTCATGATAGAAGAAGGTGCTCCGGCGCTTCATCGGGAGACGAAAAGCGGCGCAGTAGACAATGTACTCGTCTCCGTAGCGTCGCCCTGGCAGGATACACACATAGAAACTGCGCACATAGCAGAAAAGCGTCCTTTTCTATTCACACGCGCTCATTTAGACGCTGTTGGAAAGACTGTGCTCCCGAAGGACCGTATAGCAAGCGGAAGGACAGTTATTGCAACGGTGCTCAATGGCTACGAAACAGCGAATCCCTTTGGAAAGCGCGTTACGCGCGCAGATCTCACTGTCCTAACGTCGTCGCTCGACAAGGCGGCGGCTCATGCTATTGAAACCTCTCTGCGCCGGACATTTCATACCGGAGAAATCTCACTCACAGCCTTTGCACCAGTTGCCTACACCGTATTTCGAGACCTCTACCCGCACCAGAAGGATTTCATAGTCCTTGACGTGTCCGGCACCGCTACAGATATCGCGTTCGTTAAGCACGGGCTCCTTACCCACAGTGAATCCGTACCGCACGGCATCCACGATCTCCTCGAAGCTGCTCGCAAGGCCGGGCATCGCGCGCATCTTGGCATAACCGAAATGCTCAGCGCGTCCGCAAACCAAGTCTTTGGCGAAGAGAGCGCTGCCATTGAGCGTGTGTGGCTCGAAGGACTCGAGGAAGCTTTTGAAAAGTTTTCTCACAAGCATGCGCT
>DAORIM010000002.1:25248-47973 GCA_035438505.1 Minisyncoccota bacterium | reverse complement strand
CCCTGTGAAAGGCGTCCTCCAGGAACCGGGTTCGTAAACCCGGACGATGCTGAGGCGTCAGCAGTGTTTCCTGTTGACTTCACGCTGCCCATCGAGCCGCCAGTCCTGATGTTTGAAGCGGCTGCCTTGGTTGTGGTCTTTGCTTTCGCCTTCGCTTTGACTGGCGCTGCTGCAAGTTCGCCACCCGGGATAATAACGGTGTCTCCCTTAACAAGCTCGTCTACGGACGAAAGATCGTTGTACGAGGCGATTTCGCTTGCGTCTGAGCCGTACTTCTTCGCAATCGATGCAAGACTGTCTCCAGACGCTACGGTATGGCGAACACCTGAGACCGGAAGAATGATGAGGGACATGCCCGGGCGGAGGTCGTTCTTTCCGATATTGTTCGCCCAAAGGATGGTGCTGCTCGTTACGTTAAACATGTCAGCAATTCCAGAAAGGGAATCGCCGTCGCGGACAATATAGGTTGAAATGCGGCCGCTTCCCATGGAACGGTCAATGTCTGCAATGGTTCCCTCGGGTCCCGCGTACGCAATAAGGGCAGAACCACCAGTCACCGCAACGCCTCCGCGACCCTTGGCAGGGTTCGGATCCGGGTTTATAGCGGCCTCAAGGAGATCGAGGCTGCTGTCATGAAGCATTGGTACGGAAGAACCTTCCGCTGCATTTGTTACAGAAAATGGCCAGAATGCACCTACGGTGCGTGGCATGAGGGCGATTCCTATCCCCAAAAGGAGGCTTGCGGCGATTAAAGCGCCAGGAATCCAGTATGCGTTTCGGTCGTTCGCCAGTGCGAGGGGACCGGAAGGTTTATAGGGGTCAGTTATACGGGGAACGGGGGAAATTCAGCGTTTCTTCAGAATACAAATAGGGCCTACTTAGGCCATATCTTGCGTTTCAGCCACTCACTCGATGAAGCTAGTATAAACGCTCCCCAGATAGGGTCAACCACCCTAAAAAGGGGGTGTTGAGAGCGATATTCAGGTATAGTTGGCAAGGCATGCAGCACCTCGAAGGACTCAACGACGCACAACGAGAGGCAGTCCTCGCAACCGAGGGGCCGGTTTCTGTCCTTGCAGGCGCAGGATCGGGCAAAACCCGTGTTCTCACCACCCGCATCTACCACCTTATAAAGGAGGGGGTGCCCGCAAACCGCATTCTGGCGGTTACGTTCACGAACAAGGCAGCCCGAGAGATGCGGGAGCGCCTCGCACACCGCCTCGGCGACAGTCCGCTGCCGATGGTGGTGACGTTCCATGGCCTGGGCAGGGAATTGCTCCAGCGGTACGGGAGCAGGATAGATATTCCGCGTTATTTCACGATTTTTGATCGAGACGACTCCAAGAGTGCCGTAAAGCAGGTGCTCAAGGAAATGGACATTGATCCGAAGGAGCTCTCGCCGGGCTTTGTACTGTCGCGCATCTCAAAAGAGAAGGGGGAGGGGAGGACGCCTGAGCAGTTCCGCGAGAGCGATGGGCGCAAGAGCTTTCAAATGCGTGTGGTATCTGAGGTGTGGCCACGCTACGAAGCTATCGTCCGCAAAGAGAAAGCGCTCGACTTTGATGACCTCATCGCGCTTCCAGTGCGTCTGCTGCGAGAGCACGAGGATATTCGCCGCGAGGCAGAAAACCTCTTCAGCCATATTCACGTTGATGAGTTTCAGGATACGAACGGCCTGCAGGGCACGCTTGCCGGGTACCTTTCAAACGTGCACAAGAATCTTTTTGTTGTGGGAGATATCGACCAGACGATTTATACGTGGCGTGGCGCAACTATAGAGAACCTTCTTGAGTTTGAAGAAACATATCCAAACGCGAAGACGATTGTTCTTGCGCACAACTATCGCTCAACCAAAACAATTGTTGCTGCAGGAAACCAGATCATCGAAAAGAATGCGAACCGAAAGGACAAGCATGCGGTAACCAACAACCCAGACGGTGACCCGATTCGCTTGCACCTCGCGCGCAACGCAGAAGGCGAGGCACGATACATTGCACGCGAAGCAACAAAAGCAATTCGTGCTGGTGTTGCACCCGAAGAGATTGCGGTCTTGTTCCGCACAAACTTCCAATCGCGCGCACTTGAGGAAGCATTTCTTTCGGAAGGCGTTCCGTACAAAGTGCTCGGCACGCGCTTCCTAGATCGCAAAGAAGTGAAGGACGTTATTGCATGGGTGCGTCTTGCGCTTGACCCAAGTCGCGAGGCAGACCGCGTTCGCGCAGCACAGTCACCGTCGCGCGGCATTGGAAAAGTAACACTGGGAAAGCTTGCCGCGGGACAAGTGGAGTCGCTTCGCGCGGGAGAGCAGGCAAAGATTGCTGCGTTTGAAGAGGTTGTACAGTCCCTTAACGCTGCGGCAAAAACACTTACGCCGTCAGAGTTTGTCCGCCTCGTAATTGAGAAGTCGGGACTTGAGACTGCGCTTATAAAGGGAGGGGAAGAGGATCAGGAACGGCTTGAAAATGCGAAGGAGCTCGCGACGCTCGCGAGTCGCTTTGACATGCTTCCTGGAGAAGAGGGTATCGCAGCATTTCTTGCAGAGTCTGCGCTCGCCGGAGACCAGGACGAAATGGACGCACCCGGAAAGAACGGGAAGGCGGGAGTAACGCTTATGACCGTGCACGCAGCAAAGGGACTCGAGTTCGATACGGTTTTTGTATCGGGCATGGAGGAAGGACTTTTCCCGCATCAGGGACACGAAGGGGAGAAGCGTGACGAAGAAGAAGAGCGTCGTCTTTTCTACGTTGCCGTCACGCGCGCAAAGCGAACGCTGTACCTTACGCTCGCACGCGTACGTCGTATTTACGGAACTGACTTCGCGTCCGAACCGTCGTCCTTTATTCGCGACATTGATGAGGGGCTCGTGGAGTACTCGGAAAGCGACGAGCCTCCGTTCGGAGAACGCTATATCTACATCTAGTATGCTTCCCAAAAAATCGCTCGGCCAAAACTTTCTTATGCATCGGCAGACCGCCGCACGCATCGTTGATGCCGCGAACCTTCCCGAGGGAAGTCGCGTGCTTGAGATAGGACCAGGCACGGGAATGCTCACGCGCGAACTCATACACGCAGGCCATCGGGTCACTGCGGTTGAGGCGGACGATGCACTGGTGCCGGAACTTGAAGAGACGTTTAGCGACGAGATCACTGCAGGCACCCTTACTCTGATTCATCAGGATATTCGCGCGTTTGATACGAAGACCCTTGCCGAGCCGTACTTTCTCGTTGCCAACATCCCGTACTACATCACTGGCGAAATCATTCGGCAGTTCCTCACCGCGCCCAACCAGCCGCGTTCCATGACCCTGTTGGTGCAGAAAGAGGTGGCGGAACGCATTGCGCGAGAGAAGAAGGGCAGTCTTCTCTCGTTGGCGGTGAAGGTCTATGGAATTCCCGCCTATCGCTTCACGGTTCCGCGAGGAGCCTTCCGCCCCGCACCGAACGTAGACTCCGCGGTGCTCCATATTGCCGATATCACTAGGAAATCATTCGCCTCAGAGGAAGAGGAGTCGCGTTTCTTCGAGGTGCTACGCGCTGGATTCGCCCATAAGAGGAAGAGGTTGAAGAAGAACCTTGAGGAGTACTGGCCCGCTGAAACGGTTTCCCGCGCATTTCTAGAAACTGACACGGGAGAAAATGCGCGCGCCGAAGAGCTGCCGCTTGAGACGTGGGTGTCACTTGCGCGGAGCATGAAGCCCTAACGGAGCCTCGACTTAATACACACCCCTCTCCTATATATGCATGAAGGGCGGATGAGCCTGCGTGCTACTATTTCGGTAAGAAATATGGCTCATTCAGCTCGCTCAATTCGTCTCGCTGCAGCATCGCTCGTTGCCATTTTAATGGTGAGTGGAGCGTATGTATTTTCTGGACCTAATCCACTTTCGCGCATCGCCGAAGCGCAGTCTGCGGAAGAGCTTTTGCGCGAGTACGCGGCAAAGGACACAGACACGGACGGACTTCCTGATTGGCAGGAGGCGCTCTACGGAACAGACCCAAACAATTCTGAATCCTTTCAGGCGGGAATCAGCGACGGCGATGCTGTTGCACAGGGATTGGTTGAGCCGAAGGTTGTAGTACGCGCGCCGCAAGAAGCAACTGATCCGGACAGCCTTCCAGGAACCACTCCCGCATCGTCTTCGCTAACTGATCGCTTTGCGCAGAACCTCCTTGCGCAGTACCTACAGAACCGTGGAGAGCAGCCGCCAACACAAGAAGAAATTCTCACGTTTGTAGAATCAAGCGTTGCTGATCTTTCACAGAGCTCAGTCTCTCCTGATGTTTTTGCTGCGAGTTCTGTACGGGTTTCAGGCGCTTCTGGAGCGGACGCGCTTGTTGCGTACGCAGTTTCTGCGCAGAATGCGTTTGCGGCAAACACCGTGCCTGCGTCAATAAGCTCTAAGAATGAACTTTCCTATTTCCAGGACGCACTCCGTGGAGACGACAGTGCGCTTGAAAAGATTGAAGCAATCAGCGAAGCATACGCAGCGATTGGACGCGGACTTATGGAAGTGCCTGTTCCAGCTGACGCACGCCAGGCACACCTCACGATTGCAAACGCGTTGATGCGTCTTAGCGAAACAACTGGAGATATGACGGCGCTGCGAAGCGATCCACTTCGCGCGCTTATGGGCATCGCCATGTACGAGAAGCAGGGGACAGGCCTGCAGACAGGGTTCGCAAACCTTGCGGCAATTTTCTCTGCGCGCCAGGTAACGATTCCAAGCGGAGCACCGGGGTATGAGATCTATAACACTAGCCAGCTGGCAACCCAATAGATATGAAAAAGTACGTTGTTACAGTACTCATAGCCCTCACTCTGGTTGCAGGAGTAGTACCTAGTCGCGCGTACGCTGCTGACTACGACAGTCCACTACAGGTAGCGAACTCTTTTTTAACCGCGATCAAGACTAGTCTTCTTGAAACTAAGGATTGGATATTCGACACTCTTGCGTGGCAGGTAGCGAGCCTCGCAATCGAGTCCATGACACGCAGCATCGTTAACTGGATCAACTCAGGCTTTGAGGGCTCTCCCGCGTTCGTAACAAACTTGCAGCAAGACCTCCGGGGAATTGGGGACGCAGTAGCGGCGCGGTTCTTTGAAGAACTTGCGATGCAAGATATTGCGACAACCCCGTTCCAGGACCGGGTGCTAGACACGGTTCGCCTCGGGTACTATCTCCACACAAGCCCTGAGTCGTTCTATACGCGCTATCCGTACACACTCAATCAGGTGAGTCCTGACGCACGCGCGTTTCTTGAAGGAGACTTTTCGCAGGGCGGATGGAACGCGTGGTTTTCAACCGTACTGAATCCACAAAACAATCCATACGGTGCCGAGATGCTTGCGGACGCCGCGCTCCAAGACGCAGTTGAAGGCGCTACGGGAGATCGTCTTGAGGAGCTTTCCTGGAACCGCGGATTCATCTCCTGGCGCGGCGAATGTCAGGATGCGCCTGCTACTGGCGGCGGCACGAACACCGGGACAGGAGGTTCTAACAGTCCGGTTAATACCGGAGGAGAGAACAATTGTCTCTCCTACGAAATCCGTACGCCGGGTACCGTTATCATGGAATCTCTCAATCGGGTTGAGGGGGTGCCATTTGATCGCCTTGTGTCCGCCGACGAGTTTAACGAGATTATCGGAGCGCTTCTTAACCAGCTTGCGCTTCAGGTTATCGGCGGGGGAGACGGCGGGGGAGTACGCGGTCTTTCACAGCCATCAACCAGCGGCGGCGGCACATTCTTTGACCGCACTGAAGGAAGCGGGAGCACGACCAGTATAGGAAACACATTCCTCGGTACTATTACGCGCCAGCGCGAAAAGCTTGAAACATTCCAGGCTTCCTGGGAGAGAATTCGCACTGCGGCAGAATCTGCGCGTAATCGTTGCGGAACAGGTGGGGAGCCCGATCCTCAGGAAGTTCTTGAGCGCGCAAGTCTCATGCTTGTAAAGGCTGGGGATGCGCTCGCCGCCCTTACTGCGCTTCAGACAGAAATCGAGGCTGCGCTCGCTGCTGGCGGCAACCAATCTGAAACGTTGCTAGAAATTTCTGAGCGTTACAACGAGATAATCAACTCGCCGTCTTTCCCAACAGCAGAAGAAATGAGCGAAGCAATGGTTAGCTCGCAAGATACAGGAACAACGGAGCCAGGGTCTCTGTACAGCCAGCTTATGCGACGTTCGAGCGGTTCGTGCAGCAGCTCGGATAACTAAATCCATGCGGCGCTTCTCTTACTTAACTAAACTTCTCCTAATTGCAGTTACAGCCTTAACTGCTGTGAGTCTTTCTCCTGAACAGGCATTGGCTCAAAATAGCGGTAATGTTCCAATATTTACCTGTAACACCGGTCTCTTGAATCGCGAGTGCCGCGTTGAAAATCCCGCCGATCAAGGTAGAAATCTTCCTCCAAGCGTTACTACATGTCAGTTTTTTGACGAAGAAGGTGAGGGGGCAGGAGAACAGGAGTACCGTCGCGAATGTCAGACAGTTTTTGAAGGGGGAGGCGATCAGCGATGTGTGCAGACCGGTCTCTTAACCGCTGGTATTACTGACGGCTGGAGTTGTACCGGCACAAATCCTTCTACGGGAGACTCCTACACAGAAACAGGCGGCACCTTGGTGGGGTCTGTCGGAGAGGCGGCTGGAGCTGTTGCTGAATATGCGGTCGTAAAGCCGATTGTCTACTTCATTCTCACCTTTGCAAGTTTCTTCCTCGGTATTGTTGGCGTCTTCTTTGACTGGGTGGTTGTTAAGACAGTTTTCCAGTTTGGAACCTACTTCGGTACTTCAGACGGAATGCTTACAGCCTGGGGCGTAATGCGCGACATTGCCAATATTGGACTTCTCTTCGGGTTCATTCTTATGGGCGTCCTTCTTATCCTTAATGTAGAAGGCGGGGGTCACGGACATGGAGGAGGAATCAGCGCAAAGAAAGCCATTCCTCGCCTTATTATTTTTGCTGTACTGCTAAATTTTAGTCTCTTTGCCACGCAAGCGGTTATTGATGTCGCGAATGCCTTCGGCTCTACTTTCACTGCGCTAGCGGGGGAGGTTTGTGACGAAGGCGGTAGCGTTGAGGAGTGCGCGGTTAACAATGGCATTTCGGGGCAGGTGCTTCAGATGGCTGGCATAGGTACTGTTTGGGACATAGCCCTCGGTACTGATGCCGTTATTCTCCTGGGCCTCGCCTTATTTGTGATAATTACAGCGATGGTGCTTCTCGCTGCGGGCATCATGCTCGTTATACGTGTTGTTGTCCTGTCGCTTCTAATGGTTACGTCGCCCATAGGCTTTGCGGGCATGGTAATACCTGGGCTTAGTGGGCTCGCGAATAGATGGTGGCACACACTCATATCACAATCCTTCTTTGCTCCGGTGCTTCTGCTTCTTATTTTCATAAGCTTGAAGCTTGCTGAGTCACTTAACCCTAATGGAGATCCGCTGGTGGCAGCGTTCGCTGGTGAGGCAGCCAGTCTTGCGGGCAACTTGCAGGTTGTGGTGGTGTTTGCGATTGTTATCGGCTTTATGCTTGCGTCTATTATTGCTGCCTCGAAGATGGGTGCTATGGGTGCGTCCTTCGCGACGAACGCTGCGAGCGCATTAACGTTCGGGGCAGTTACTCGCGGTACGAACTTTGCCATAGGGGGTGGCGCGCGTGCATTGCGCATGGGTGTGCAGCGTATTCCCTTCGCAAAGGACAGCAGGGCAGGGAAGGTGGGGCAGGTTGCTGTTAACCGCTTCCTTAGGCCGCTCGAAACAACAAATCTTGACATGCGCAGGGCGGGTCTCGGCACCGTGCTTGGTGCAGCAGGCGTTAGCGCAGGAGCTAAGGCAGCTGAGCACGCTACGTATGGCGATATTGCTCATCAGTTCTCCGATATTAAGGGAGGAAAGACTGGCCAGGCACTGCAGGAGAAGTACGACGCAGAAGTAAACACGATGAAGCTTGAGAAGGCAGCGCATGACGGAGCCCTTACGGAAAGAAGCACCATGACTCCTGCCCAGAAGGCCGAGGCTGCAAATAACCGTCGCTTCCTCGCATCACTCTCGGCTAAGGAGCTTGAGAAGCTTCATGGTATTAAGGAGGGCTTGCAGGAAATGGCTGAAAATCTCAGTCCAGATCAGTTTAATAAGCTCATGGAGAGCAAAGACCTTACAGATCTTGAAAAGGGCAAGATCCGCGCTGGACGCTTCGAGACCCTTAATGGAGCTGCGGCTCGTGGCGATACAGCTGCGGTGAAGGACATCATTAAGAACATGAACAAGAAGGATCTTGAGCAGATGCCGGGCGCGGTACTTCTCAGCCCAATCGTTCTGGAGAATCTTTCTGACACGCAACGAGATGATCTTACGAAGGGTTCTGCACGAGCTCCTGGAGAAGTTGCAGCAATCAAGGCAACGTATGCAAACGAAGTTCTGAAACAGGTGTTCGCCACGACCAGGTCTGGCGCCAATGTTGTTAGTCATGCTAAGTTCTCGTCGCTTTCGACGGCACAGTTCTCCGAGCTTGGCGCAGAAATCTTGAAACAACGGGAAGTTGCTGGAAAAATACCTCCGACAGTCCTTACAAAGATTCAGAAGGATAACAAGCTTAAGCCTTCAGAAATGAAGGAAGTGGGTGCAGCAATACAAGCAGAGATTGCAACCAGACCTCCTACAGATGCTCTGAAGAAGTACATGAGTGGCCCTAACGGCGACTTCTGGAAATAGAAATTATGGCTCAATACACCCAAGAACAACTTCTCGCAGCGTACCAACGAGCTCCTGAGCCAATTCAGGACGCGTACGGAAGCGAAGCTACAGAGAAAGTAATTGATGACGTGCGCACCAAGTATCGACTTCACGTAGACGTTGCTGCGAACCTTGATAGGGAGGTGGGGTATCTAATGCTTGGGCTGGTAAGCCCGGCAGAATTCTTTGGCAGCCTTATGCTCTCCGGAACAGATGAGCAGACAGCACGCGGAATCCTTCAGGAGATAAACGACCGTATTTTCATTCCTCTAAAGCGCCAGGTGATGACCGCGCCTAAATCAGCGCCCCCTATTGCAAGCTACGTTGCCTCAACCCCTCCTCCACAGGCTCCGCGTCCTGCTCCTGTTTCTGCGCCTGCTCTTGAGTACGAGCCTAAGACACCGATGTTGCCGGGTTCCTTTGAGCCAGTGCCTGCGCCTGTCGCTCCCGCACCCGAGCCACCTCGTGTTGAGGCGCCTATTCCTGCGGCCGTTCCGGTTACACCACCAACTCCTAGCTACGTTCCGCCAATGGCACCTCAAGAGCCGCCCCGGGCCGCGACACCCCCTCCTTCTGTTAAGCCGTATTCAAACGACCCGTACCGAGAGCCGGTCTAGTTCGTCCACAACCAGTCTACTCACGGACGTAAAAATGAAGTACGCTTGAGGGCATATGGCAGAAACACCTCCTACTCGTCAGTCGCAAGAAAATACCCAGGCAGCCCTCGAGCCGTCAGAGGCTGAGGAAAGCTCGACAGAGAACGAAGCCAGCGAAACTCCCACGCCAACAATCGAGGCGGGAGGGCCTCAGCCAGGGTCTTCCGTAGCTGAAAACATACTCGAGCGCGATCGCGCGGCTATTGAGGAGGTTACCGGGCGACTTGAAACACATGCTGCCGCTCACGCCACACCTGCCAGTGCTGCGCACGGTGCGCACGCAAGCGGGGGAAATCATCATCATAAGGAGGGTGCTATTTCCGGACCGTTTAAAAACGTTTTTGCGTTGTTCGGTCTTTTTGGCATGTGGATTTACCAAGCAATCAAGCGCGCTCCCGAGATGGCAGGGAAGGGAGGCGGGGGCGCAAAGAAATCTGGGGGCGATCACGGAGGAGGTCACTAGCATCCACACAACAAATCGAACAGCCGGCTCACGCCGGCTGTTATACTAAAGGTAATGGAATACCAAGTGCCGCAGTTCATTGAGGTTGAAGACAAGATATTCGGTCCATTCACACTGAAGCAGTTTGTCTACGTCGCTGGCGGCGTTGGTTTGTGCGCAATATTTCTTCTTTATTTTCCGCTTTTCATCGGTATCATCCTCGCGCTTCCTGTTGCTGCGCTGACTGCCGCTCTTGCGTTCTATAAAGTTAATAACAAGCCTTTCGTAGACATTATGGAGGCCGCGTTTAACTACTACATAGGAAACCGCCTCTATCTTTGGAAGAAGGAGAGGCCGCAGGCTCCAACCTCGGCGCCAGTGCAGCCGGTTGCTCCGAGTGTGCAAAAGCTCGGTCTTGCGCAAAGCAAACTAAAAGATCTTGCGCTGTCTCTCGATATCCAAGACCGAAACACTACCGAAGCTCCTAAATAGCTATGGCTCCTACTAAAACCACACAATCGTTTGTGCCCGTGAAAGAAGTACGCAACGGCGTAATTGTTCTTAAGAATGACGGGTACCGCGGTGTGCTTATGTGCTCGTCCATCAACTTCGCCCTCAAGGGAGAAGACGAGCAGCGAGCCATAATTGGAGGGTTCCAAAGTCTCCTTAATACGCTCGACTTTTCTATACAAATAGTTGTTCACTCGCGTAAAACCGATATTCGTCCATACCTTGCGCTTCTTGAGACGCGAATGCAGGACCAGTCAACAGAACTTATGCGTCTGCAGCTTCGCGAGTACATTCAATTCATTCGCAACTTCATTGATTCAAGCGACATCATGACAAAGATTTTCTACGTCGTGGTGCCGTATGCACCTGGCGCCGGGGGCATTGTAAAAAGTGCAGCGCCATTTCTTGGTGGACGTCCTGCCCCCAAGAGCACAGGGGAGGGAGGGAGCTTTGAAGAACACCGCGTGCAACTTGAGCAGCGTATGGCACTCGTTGTTGCCGGACTCGCCTCAAGCGGCGTGCGAGCAGTACCGCTTGGAACTGAAGAAGTGATTGAGTTACTGTACCGCTCTTTCAATCTCAGTTCGCTTGAGAATCCTATTCATCTAGACGCATAATTTATGGCTCTCCTCGATTTCCTCGGCAAGAAGAAAGACCAAGACACGAGCCCCCAGGTGGCGCCCGTGCTTCCGCGCGATATCTATGCGGAAGGGGAGCTGAAGCTTGCGGACGCCATCGCTCCTGCGGCCCTTAAGGTTGGTGCGCGGGAGCTCGAATTGGGAGAGAAGGTTTCGCGCTCGTTCTATACGATTTCATATCCCCGCTTCCTTGTTGATAGTTGGTTTACGCCAATTATTAATTTGGACAAGGTATTTGATGTTGCTATTTTCATACACCCTGTAGAAACAGGGTCAGCGCTTCGCGGCTTCCAGAAGAAGGTTGCTGAAATTGAGAGCCAGATTACTGACAGGGAAGAGAAGGGGCTCGTGCGTGATCCGATGCTTGATACCGCGTACCGCGACCTTGAGCAGTTACGTGACCAGCTTCAGCAGGCCGAAGAGCACATTTTTGAGGTGGGTCTCTACATAACGCTCTACGCCGACAACAAGGACGAGCTCGACAAGATCGAAGCTGACGTGCGCGGCATGCTCGACGCGAAGCTCGTGTACACCAAGCCCGCACTCTTTCAGCAAGAGCAGGGCTTCCGCTCTACGCTTCCGTTAGCGAATGACGAGCTCCAGGTAACCTCAAAGCTCAACTCTTCGCCGCTCTCTTCTATATTCCCCTTTGTATCATTCGACCTTACGAGCGATCGCGGCATTCTCTACGGAATCAACCGCCACAACGCGTCGCTTATTCTCTTCGACCGTTTCTCGCTGGAGAACTACAACTCTGTGGTGTTCGCGAAGTCGGGCTCCGGCAAGTCATACGCGGTTAAGCTCGAGATTCTGCGCTCCCTCATGTTCGGAACCGATGTGATTGTTATCGACCCGGAGCGTGAGTACGAAAACCTAGCGCAAGCAACTGGCGGTCGCACCTTCAATATCTCGCTCTCAAGCGAACACCACATCAACCCGTTTGATCTTCCGGTGGTGAAGGAAGACGAGGAGCCGAGCGATGTGCTTCGCTCAAACATCATTAACTTGGTGGGTCTCTTCCGCATCATGCTCGGAGGACTTAGTCCTGAGGAAGACGCGATTATTGACCGCGCGATTACCGAAACCTACGCGCTTAAGGACATTACGGGCGACGCAGACTTTAACGGCGTAGAGCCGCCGCTTCTTTCAGACTTTGAGAACGTACTTTCTGGAATGGAAGGATCTGAGTCGCTCGTGATCCGTCTCTCAAAGTACACGCACGGCACGTGGGCCGGATTCATCAATCAGCCAACGAATATTGATATTAATAAGCAGTTCGTTGTGTTCTCTGTGCGCGACATGGAGGATGAGCTCAAGCCGATTGCGATGTACATCATCACGCATTACATCTGGAACGCGGTCCGCAAAGAGCTGCGCAAGCGCCTACTTATCATTGACGAGGCGTGGTGGATGATGAAGTCTGACGACACCGCGAGCTTCCTCTACTCGCTCGCAAAGCGCGGCCGCAAATACTATCTTGGCGTTGCAACCATTACCCAGGACGTTGAAGACTTCCTTCGTTCTCCGTACGGTCGCCCAATTCTTACGAACTCTTCGATGCAGCTTCTATTGAAGCAGTCGCCAACAACAATCAACGTGCTGCAAGAAACCTTCAACCTAACTGACGAGGAGAAGTTTCTCCTGCTTGAGTCTGGGGTAGGGGAGGGACTCTTCTTTGCAGGCCTTAAGCACGTGGCCATCAAGATTGTGGCCTCGTACACCGAGGACCAGATTATTACGTCCGATCCCTCGCAGCTTCTGCAGATACGGCGCGAAAAGGAGCGCAACGACGCAGGGCTCGTAGCCTAGCTCATGGCCCCCGCTCCTGCCCAGCAGCCCCAAAAGCGCATCGGCATTTTCACCGCCGGAATAATTGTTGCGCTCGCGCTCCTTGTAGACGGCTTGCAGTTCCTGCTCACGTGGTCAGTAGTGTTTATTCCGCTGTCGTTTCTTCTAACGTTTTTTGCTGCTGTTGGATTTTTTGTTTGGTTCGCTATCCTGGGTGTTAATTATTTCGACAAAAACGCTGGCCTGAAGGTGGTAGCGTCACTCGGCAGCGTCGTCGCAGAGCTTATACCCGTTATAAACGCCGTTCCTGCCACGACACTCGGCGTTGTGGTGATTGTTACTCAAACAATGCTTGAAGATAAGGGTGTTTCGCTAAAAGTTAGTCCGCGCACCCTTAGGAAAGCGGCAATTGGCGCTGCAACTGGCGGGGCTGCAGGGGCTGCGCGTGCAGCATTAAGACAACAGGGAAGACGAGAGCAGCAGGAAGCCCCGGTTAGAACCTCCTCTGTCCGCCCAACCCCTCGCCCTGCAAACGACAATATTCCCCCAGCAGCGAACGACTCGCTTCCCGCAGCTGATTCGCGCCGCTCCGCGTAGCCTTACTCACTCTTAATTGTCCGTCTCTGCCGCAAGAACGGTATATACTGTGCATATGATCCGGAGCGCGCTCCTTATACTTATTCTTCTTGGCATGAGCGGTGTAGCGCAAGCACAGGCGCTCCCAGGAAGCGACCCTATTACGCTTGTGGTTTCGCCACAGTACCCACGGCCGTATCAGTCGTTTACCGTTGCGCCGCGCAGCTCCCTCATTGACCTCTCCGGAAGCACGGTTCGGGTTTCCGCTAACGGAACACGTGTGTATGAAGGGAGCGGCACCCAAGCGACTACGATACGTGCAGGAGGCCTCGGGGAGCGCACCACGGTTGTAGTTACCGTTATAGATGCTGCTGGCCGGACCTACACAAAGGAGCTCGTGATCCGCCCCGCCGAGGTTTCGCTCGTACAAGAAGCTGTTTCAACGGTACATCCGTTTTATCGAGGAGGGGGATTGGTTGCGTCCGAAGGACAAGTGCGTCTTGTGGCGCTCGCCGATATGCGCACAGCAGCCGGAGCACGCACACAGCCGCAAAACTTGGTGTATACCTGGAAGCTCGGAAGTCGTGTGCTGACGGATTACTCGGGGATAGGCAAGTCTACACTTCTCGCAACGGCGCCAGTGCGCTACCGAAACGCTGAAATTACCGTAACTGTAACGAGTCAGGATCAGAGCCTCGTGGGCGAAGCGAGGACGGTAATTTCAGCCGTTGATCCTGTAGCTCGCGTATACCAGAACGACCCGCTCCTTGGCCCTAACTTCGATGTTGCGCTCGCGAATCGCTTCACCATGCCGGACACGGAGGCTACCTTCCGGGCAGTAGGGTACTTCTTCTCAGTGCCTCCTGTATTCTCATGGACAGTTAATAACGCGACTGCGAGCGCCGACAGGGACATCACGGTGCGCGCGACCGGAAGCGGTGCAGGAACGGCACAATTAGCACTTACAGCAACTGAACCTGAGACTCGCCGATCAGCTGATGCGCGCGTTTCAGTCGACTTTGGTTCTGTAACAGGGTTTGGATTCTTTGGCCTATAACATATGAAATACTTCTTTTTTATACTCGGGCTCCTCATCCTCCCCGTCCTTGCGCTTGCGCAGACAACGACGGGCTCGACAGGGTTCGTGCCCCTTACAAACGTTCCGTTTATTCAGGCGGCAGGGAACTCGGTTGATTTACCGCAATTTCTAAACGGCCTATACCGCATTTGTATCGGCATTGCTGCGGTTGTTGCTGTGCTACAGATTATGCGCGCCGGCATCCTCTATATGGGAGGGGACAGCGTGACAGAGAAGAAGGAGGCGAAGAACCTCATCGCGCTATCAATTGGCGGCCTTATCCTCGTGCTTTCTCCTGTTGTTGTGTTCTCGATTATCAACCCAGAGATCTTGAGCCTTGAGATTAAGAACCTTGGAGATCTCGCGGCACAGCAGCGCCAGCGAAATCTTGAGTTAAACACTGTTGTTGTGCCGCTTAACTCTGAAGAAGAATGCGCGGAACGAGACGGCACCCCGGTTGACGACCCGAACACACCAACCTTTGAGTGCCGCGTACCGACGACAAGTCCTGACGGAACCGGCTTTACGCAGCAATGCGAGCAGTTTGAATCGGTCTTTGCTATTGCGGGAAACAGCTGTAGGGCAGCGGGAGATGATGGGTACATTGCGATTAGCAACTCGTGCTGTGCCGGAATTGCGGAAGGAAGTATTTGCTGTGGACGATATGAAAGCGTGCTTGAGGGAGGGGAGGTGGATCTCAATAACGATATCAGCTACGAAATCTACCAGGAGTGGAATACGAGCACGAGCGAGCGCGTAGGAGAATGGAACCGCGTGCCTCGAGACAACACTCGGTACGTTGCATATAACAACGCCTGCTCTGCTGCAGGAGGAACTATGGAGCGCGACTGGGACGCGAGCGGTGTCGAACTCCTTTTCACTGCTCGCTGGGGAACGTGTAGTGCAGCAACGGAGGTTCCAAGCCAGACAGGAAACCAAAATACGGTGTATCAGTGCGCTGAGCGCGTAGCCAGCTGCACGCTTCCTGCAACATAGTTATGAATCGCCGCACCCTCCTTATCATCGCAAGCGTCGTAGTCCTTATCGGACTTGTTGCTGGCGCATACTTCCTCTTCTTTGCGAACGGTCCTACGCTCTCCGTAGGCACGCCAGGAAATCCATTTGGCTCAAGCGATGACCGTCCGTCGGATGCCCTCACGCCAGACGGGCAGCCGTTGCAGGGCGCAGGTACCGTCGTGGCACCACGACTTATACGCATAACGGACATTCCCGTTGCGAAGGGTGCGGCTGCTTTATATATCCCACCCGTTATTCCCGCCACCTCAACCGACCCAGGAACCCCAGAAGACGTCGAGGTCCGCTTCATTGAGCGCCAAAGCGGAAACATTTACGCCTTTCGCGTGCACGATCGTTTGCTGACCCGCATCTCTAACCGCACCATTCCTGGAATTCAGGAGGCGGTGTGGAGCGCCGACGGTGCGCGTGCGTTTGTGCGCTACCTTGCGCGCGGCGCTGACGGCGTTGAGCGCGTTGACACGTATGCGCTTCCTGCAGACGGCGGGGAAGGGTACTTCCTTGAGGCCGGCGTAAGTAGCCTTGCGATGCAGGGATCAAGTACGGTCTTCTCGCTTCTCCCAAACAGCTCAGGTTCCATTGGTAGTCTTTCAAACACGGATGGCACAAATGCCCGCACGCTCTTTACTTCAGCAATCTCGCGCCTAACCGGTGCATTCTCCGGAGGCGACATTGTTGCGTATACCAACCCATCAAGCGGGCTTGATGGGTATGCGTTTCTTGTGTCACGCGCAGATGGATCGTTCTCAAGGCTTCTGGGTCCTCTTCGCGGCCTTGCTGCGCTTCCTAACAGCGAAGGAACTGCAGTTCTATATAGCTATGTAGATCGGAATCGCACGTACTTGCAATCGCTTGATCTTGCAACACGCTCCTCAACCGCGCTTCCGCTTTCAACCCTTGCAGAGAAGTGCGCGTGGGCGCCGGGAGGTCGCGCCGTGTACTGTGCTGTACCTACCGCGCTCTCAGGAAACATTCCCGACGATTGGTACCAGGGTGCGCGGACATTCTCCGATCGCATTTGGCGCATAGACCTCAGCACCAGGCTTGCTTCGCTCGTGGTTGATCCAGGACAAGTTGCTGACGTAGCAATAGACGCGGTATCGCTAACTATTGATTCCCAAGCAGATACGCTTGTCTTTACGAATAAGAAAGACGGCTCGCTCTGGGTATACGACCTCTAAAAGAAAAGGCCCGCTTGCGCGGGCCTTTTCTTATGCTGTTGGGCGAATCTTTTGTCTGCGCACCACGAACTCCTGCAGAATACCCACGAGGTTACTGGTTATGAAGTAGAGGGCGATAGCCACAGACGTAAAGTACGCGGCAGCGATGATGAAGAGGGGGAGTGCGTAGCGCATCTGGAGCGCCATTGCGCGTCCGAAGTCCGCCTGCATATCCGTTCCCGGTGCTTTCGTTGATTTTTCCGGAACAGGGATGGCATACCAGCCGTATACAAGCTGTGTAAGGCCCGCCAGGAGCGCGAGGATGACGCTTGCACCCGTAATAGCAAAGATCCCTAGGAAGAGTGGGGAAATCGCCTCAGGGACGGGAATAAAGGAGTAGAGAAGCGCAGTATCAACCGAAAGAAGCGTCTTGCTGTTGAATACCCAGTAGAGGGAAAGGACGATAGGAAGCTGGATAATAAGCGTAAGAAGCCCTGCAAACGGATTTACGTTGTATTCCTTGTAGAGCGCGAACATAGCCTTTGCCTGTGCTTCCTTATCGTCCTTCATCTCTTCGCGAATACGCTTCATTTCGGGCTCCATAGCCTTAATGGAGCGCTGGGTGCGGAGCGCCGCAAACGAGAGCGGCATGATAATTACCTTTACGATAAGTGTTGCTACTACCACCGCGAGCCCTATGTCGTACCCTGGAAGGATATCGGTAAGGCCGATAAGGAGGTTATAGATGGGCGTATAGAGGACGGTGTGAAAGAAGTCGATCATTGAGACAGTTTACGCTACTCGCGCAAGAAGTGCGCCTAATTCCTCAGAAAGCTCCTTGAATGTGAGGTTGGCTGCTCCCGGACGGGCATACACGATAAGCGCCGTGTCCTTCGTACAAAATGGCTTCATAACCGCAAGCATTCTGCGCTTCAGCAGATGCCTTGAAACCGCGAGTTTGGCTACTTTCTTAGAGATAACGGTGGTGCATCCGCCGTTTCCAGCAGTTTCGCGTACAGAAAGGGAAAAATGGGGGCTCGCAAGCCTTTTTTCTGGTCCTGAAGGCGCAAAATGCGCCCGAGAGAGGCGCATAGTACGTGGAATCATTAGACAGTGAGCTTTGCGCGGCCCTTGCGGCGGCGACGCAGCAATACAGCGCGTCCGGTAGGGGTAGCGGAGCGTGCGCGGAACCCGTGAGTGCGGGCTCGCTTCCTTTTCTTTGGCTGATAGGTGCGCTTAGGCATGTGCACAGGATATTAACAGGTTGACGGGAAGGTCGCAAGGAAACGCCTCATGATCCGGAAAGTCGCGCATTTTCCCCAGGTCCGTATAATTACCCCCACGATGAACCGACACGATCCGCGCGAACTCTGGGAATATGTCCTCACGCAGGTCGAGCTCTCCATTTCTCCTGCGAATTTCAACACCTGGTTCCGCGATAGCTCTATCGTGAAGGTAGAAGAGGGGATCGTATACATAGGCGTTCCAAGCCAGTTCTTCCGCGACTGGTACCTCAAGAAGTTCCACATGCTGCTGCTAAAGATTGTGCGCGGCGTATCGCACGAATACCGGAACATTGAGTATCAGATTGTGAAGAGCGATCGCCAGAAAGCACCGAAGGAACCGAGGCGCACTCCGCAGCCTACAGTTGAGATGCCGCTCGACGAGTTCTATATAAACAAAAGTGACGGCCTAAATCCTCGCTATACCTTTGATACGTTTGTGGTTGGAGCCTTCAACGAGCTCGCACATACTGCAGCACAGGCGGCGCTTAAGCGCCCTGGAATCATGTACAACCCGCTCTTCATCTATGGAGACACTGGGAGAGGGAAGACGCACCTTATCCAAGCGATAGGAAACCAGTTTAAGAAGCTGTACCCAGGCCGCAAAGTCTTTTACTTAACAGCAGAATCCTTCGCACAGGACTACACGAACTCCATTCAGGCAGGAAATACAAACCGCTTTAAGGAAAAGTACCGCCAGTACGACTTATTAATCATGGACGACATCCAGTTCTTCTCTAAGAAGGAGAAGACTCAGGAAGAACTCTTCCATCTCTTTAACGCGCTGTACGACAACAACAAGCAGATTCTGTTTTCGTCCGACCGAGCGCCTGCGGCAATCCCTGATATTGCAGACCGTCTTCGTGGCCGCTTTGCGGCGGGTATGTCTATGGATATCGGCGAGCCGGATACTGAAAGCCGGATGGAGATTGTTCGCAAGAAGGCTGCTTCCCATGGGGTATACCTCTCAGACGAAGTTATTGAGCATATTGCGATGTCTATTTCCGGCTCTATTCGCGAGCTTGAGGGCGTTATAAACAGTGTTGTCTGCCATACCCAGGTAAAGGGGGTGCCGCCAGACCTCGCAGAGGTGCGCCACTCACTCCGTTCGTTCGCGCGCCCGCAGAAAACCGTATCCGTTAAGCATGTAGTTTCAAAGGTTGCTGAGTTTTACGGTATTGATGAGGAGAGTATTTATGAAAAGACCCGTAGAAGGGAGGTGGTGCGTCCTCGCCAGGTAATTATGTACATTCTTCGCGAGGACTTCAGTGTTTCGTACCCAACCATCGGCTCAAAGCTTGGCGGCAGGGATCACACAACCGTTATCCATTCGTGCGAAAAGGTGAAGCGTGAAGTTATAGAAGACGCAGAGTTTGCGAAGGAGATCCAGGACATTCGCACGCTCCTGGTATAACTCTGGGGAAAAGCCATGCACAACCACCGGACAAGCACAGGGAAAAGGTTGGGGAGCCGTTGTGGAAAGCGCTTCTTCGTGGGGACAGCCTCCGGTCTATCCCCAACAGGTCTCGGTCAGGCGAGATCGTTCTCAACAGGCTGTCGGGTAGGTCTTCCTCAGAAAACGCTGAGTTTAGAAGACAGAGGGGCTTGTCCCCGGTGTCCACACCCCTAATAATAGAACTATGATTATTACTTTAGATAAAAAGACATTCTCTGAAGGGGTGCAGAGTGTTGCTCGGTTTGCAGAGCGAAGAAGCGGCACGCTTCCGGTGCTCGCCGGCATCGCAATCATTGCAGGGGATGACGGCATCAAGCTTCGTGCAACGAACCTTGAGACAGGAATCGATCTAAAGGTTGAGGGCACTATCAAGAGCGACGGGGTTGTTGCGCTCCCTGCGTCTACGCTTCGGGAGATTGCAGCCTCGCTGTCTGGTTCCGGCACACTCACTCTTGAGCACTCAGGCGACACTGTTGTTGTCTCGACTGGAAACGGCCGCTCTACACTCAAAACGCTTCCGTTTGAGGATTTCCCCACACTTCCGCTTCCTGAGTCTCCTAAAGCAAAATTCGAGCTTCCAGGCGCTCTTCTGAAGGGGTTGGTGAATGCAGTTGTGAGCTACGCGTCGGTCTCAACCGTGCGCCCCGAACTCGCCTCGGTGCTTATAAAGAACGAAGGCGGCACGATGATGGCGGTTGCAACTGACTCATTCCGCCTCGCAGAGAAGAAGGTTGGGCTTTCTGGCAGCACACCAACCTTTTCTATGCTCATTCCAGCCAAGAATGCGATAGACATCATGCAGACGCTTCCTGACGAGGCGGTTGAAGTTGCTGTAGATGAGCATCAGTGTGCGTTCTACTGGAGCAAGGGTGTTCTTACGACACGTCTGGTTACTGCAAACTATCCTGACTACACGCAGATTATCCCGAAGCAGTTTATTTCTGAGGCCACAGTCCTCAAGAAAGACTTTGATGGCGTACTGAAGCGAACGGCGATATTCTCCGATACCTTCCAGAAGGTTCGCCTTGGATTCGATGTTTCTGGAAAGGCCATTGCGCTCTCAGCACAGAACGCAGACGTAGGAGATTCTGCAGAATCAATCCCCGCAGCAGTATCGGGAGAAGCGGTTGAGCTTTCTTTCAACCATCGGTACCTATCCGCACCGATTTCCATAATTGGCACAGAAAGCGTGACGCTCTCAGCGAGCGGCATTGGAAGGGCTATGGTTATTCGGGGAGCAGGGGACAATTCGTTCTTGTATCTCGTGATGCCGATGAATCAGTAGGTTCGATCCCTACTCCGCCAGCCCATGGGGTAAGATTTAAGACATGACGAAGTTCATCCTACATGGCGGGTTCACGAGAAGAGACAACGAGCTAAACCGTTCCTTCTACGAAGAGTTCACAAGTGAAATCCCTGACAAGGGAGAAATCCTCCTCGTGTACTTCGCATCCCGTAGCCACGATACCAAGGAGGTTTTTGAAGAGATGTCAGGCAAGTTTCAGGAACACGCACCCGGCAAAACCTTTACGTTCACCAAAGCAACCCACGAACACTTTCTTGAAGAACTTACACGCTCAGACGCAGTCTATTTACATGGAGGCGACACCGACAAGCTCCTTGAGATCCTACGAAATTACTCAGACCTCAAGCCTCTCATTGAGGGTAAGACAGTCGCAGGCTCCTCTGCTGGAGCATATATTCTCGCTACGCTTGGTGCTTCCCATTCAGAGGACCGCATGAGAGAAGGACTTGGCCTGGTACCCCTTCGTATTGTGTGTCATTTCGAGAGCCCAGAAATGCCCCCTACAGAGGGAGCCATCACGCTTCTTAGGAATACAGCACCGTAACTCGAGTTGGTGCTACTCAAAGACTGCGAATGGAGGGTTTTTAGGTACTAGAAAAGTTCCAACATCGTCCCAGACTGCCAGCAATGTTTGTTCAAAAGAAAACCGCCCACCAAGAAGAGGAGACCTGGTGGGTCAGCTTTCTTGGCGAGCGGTTAAAGATTCTGCTCGAGTCGCGGCAGCTCGTATCGTTGGTACTTCCGCACCCATTTTCGGTAGCGAACCCCAGCGACACAGGCAATCACCAGCCCCAGCAGAGCCAGAGCCGTGAGGCCGATGTCGTAGGTAGCTCCGACGTAGATGGACAGTGGAATGGCGAAGAAGGCCAAGACCAGGACGATTGGAACGAGCACAATGGGTGCGGCCGCGAGGTGATAACTAACAAGGACCAATCTCATCTCAGAATCCTTTCGGGCTTGGAGATACTTAAAGTATGAGTCAATAATTACTGTATGTCAAGTATGGCGGTTCGGGACTTATATACAAAACTACCCTCAAGCTGGGTAAACTTAATCCAGGGGGGTTGAATAACTACTCAACAACACTATCCCCAATGCTCAGTTGCCAGGTGCGCATAATTGTTATGATATAAGCATAATTCATCATCCTATTCTTATGTCTGAAGGAGCTCCAAAGATTAAGCAACACAGCGACCTTGCCCTAGAAGAGGCAGAAGCGCGCGCGGAAATTAGGCAGGCAGATAAAGGCTTCTTCAATCGTGTCTTTGGCAAGAAAGATACAGGTATGGGCATGCTTCAAGAAGAAGCGCTTCGCATGAATACTCAAATTGATGCTGAGCGCGAGCGTACTAGTCTTTCAAATACTGAGGCTATGGATACTGTTTCTGTCCGCGAAGAGTTTGATCTCGTAGGTATAGAAGAGGCACGAAAACAGGAGGAGTTCCGAATCCCAAATCCCGAGCTGTATGATGCACTCAAGAATCATGAGTATGCAAAGGCAAACGAACTTTATAGGGGTGAGTATAAGGAATTAGGAAAGTCGAATGACAGAGAAGCGCTTTGGGAGCTAATGGATGGGTATCAAGATCTCCTGCATGCTCAAATAGCAAGCTCCTTTAAAGGAGGAAATAGTGAGGCTATTCGTAGCGCATTTGAATCGCAAGCAATTGCTTTCACCAAAGAGGAGTTGCTTATGATCCCTCCTCCAGTTCTGGAAGATCCAGGCATAAAGTCCCTAGCAACTAAAGAAGCTCTCGACATGCTGTCTAGTACAGATATAAGCGAATTGAAGGGTCTTGCCGGGACATTTGTACAATCAGGGCTCCTTGAATCTAGTTCGGTAGATCTTCCTAAAATTGCTACGGAAAGGCTCAAAGAAGAGATTAGCCTCTCACATTCTATTGAGCGTTTGGCAGAACGAGTTAAGAAGTTTGCGGACACTGAAATCCTTGGCAGCCAAGAGACGGTTACACAACTTCCGCAAGTTCAGGAGCGCGCGACAATGTTGCTCAAAGAAGAGATTAGCCTCTCACATTCTATTGAGCGTTTGGCAGAACGAGTT
>DAORIM010000002.1:0-25148 GCA_035438505.1 Minisyncoccota bacterium | reverse complement strand
AAGAAGTTTGCGGACACTGAAATCCTTGGCGATGCAGACACAATTACCGCACGTCCTGAGGTACTAAAACGGGTCGAGGAACTTAAGCGTTAAGAACCATAATTATGGTTAAGGAATGCGTGCCGCACTCTAGATTTCAAACATTTTCATCTGGGTTTAGAATCGAGTTACGTTAAATTCTTTGCTCTATCCACACATATCTATTTCTATAACTTGACTACCCCAACCCTATCCGCTAGGATAGGTATATGACCTTCAAGAATCTCTCAGATTTCATGGCTGCATTCCCAACTGAGGAAAAGTGCCGCGCCTATTTTGAAGCCATTCGGTTCCGGGACGGAGATTTTTGTCCGCACTGTAACCATAACAAGATCCACCGATTCTCAGACGGAAAGCGCTACCGCTGCGCCTCCTGTAAACAGGACTTCACCATCAAGACCGGCACCCTCTTTGGGGAGTCGAAGCTCCCGCTCCGAAAATGGTTCATCGCCATCTACCTCCTCACAACAAGCAAGAAAGGTATTTCCTCGATCGAGCTTGCGGAGCAGGTAGGCGTTTCGCAGAAGACCGCCTGGTTCATGGACCACCGTATCCGCGAAGCCCTGAAGCAGGGCGGCGGAGATAAGCTCTTCGGCGGCTCGGGCATCGTGGAGATCGACGAGACCTACACAGGCGGCAAGCACCAGCGCAAGGACGGATTCCGTAAGAAGGCTCCGATCTTCGGCATGGTAGAGCGCGGCGGCAAGGTACGTGCCTTCCATGTCCCGCACCGCGGCACAGAAGTCCTCCTGCCTACAATCAAGGAGCACATAGACAAGAGCGCGTACGTCATGTCGGACGAGGCCCGAGTATACAAGAAACTTCCCAAAGCCGGGTATCGGCACGGTTCCGTGAAGCACGGGAAAGGCACCTACGCGTACGGCGAGATCAATACCAACTCCATAGAGTCCTTCTGGGCCCTCTTCAAGCGTGGACACCACGGTACCTATCACCAAATGTCCAAGAAGCACCTCCAGCGCTACATAGATGAGTTTGTATTCCGGTTCAATATGCGCCCCGAGGGAATGGATGTGGTGTTCACCGAGATAACAAGACGTATCGCGGAGAATGGTAAGCTGTCTTACAAAGCACTTACTGCATGAAGGAGACCCGAGGACGAAAACCTAAGAAGCATGAGCCCATACCCGCAACTTTCGATGCGGTACTAAAAGCTATCGGGAAGTCAAAGTATAAGGACGAAAAGACACTTAAGAAGCCCAGGAAATGAAGAGTTTCTTGATTTAAAGCACCATTTTCATTCCAATGGCTGCGCTAGGTATCTGTCCGGACCCAATCATCTCGAATTCAACCAATGTCTCCGTGCTGTGGAATCCTAAATAGAGTTAAAGTTCGGGGTAGCTTTGTATATAAGTCCCGGCGGTTCTAACATCGTCCCAAACTGCCAGCAAACTTGTGTAAATAGAAAAGCCCCGACACACAGAGCGACGAGGCTCTCCTATCGGGGCTTGTAAGCGCTAGAACTCGGCGGCTTCTAAGATAGGCTTCAGCCGCGTCTGAAGGTCGGGGTATATACTCATGGCCCACTCTACGAACCCTTCGAGACTTTGATGTACTTTCGCGACGTCACTGAGACCGATCTCTTCCCTTTGATAGGAGTGGTAGAGCGCGCGGTGTTCATCCGTCGTCACCGCGGAATCGACGCAGTACAGATAAACTTCTTGGTATCGGCTCATTGAATCAATGACCCAGTACACGCCACTCGTTTCCTGAGCATGGTTCCCGCTGCGGCAGTCGATCATGGACGTTATTGTTCCTGCAATTGTCTTGATCTCTGCGCGCATGCGGTTGAGGTTCGCGGTGCCCGCTACGAGCTTCTGGACGTTATTCAAGGTGCCTTCTCCTATTCCTAGGACCCTTCCGGGTGTTTTATGGACATTCCTGCCCAGGCATCATTGCCTGTACTTGTCATACGCTATTATTCATTGTTGTCAATGTGTAGGTTCCAACATCGTCCCAGACTGCCAACCTACGGTTATATAAAAAGAAAAGCCGCCTCCTACGACCAATCTTGTTGGTGTTAGAGACGACCTAGCGAATGAGAATACCCATGGGTATAATGCCGAACGCCATACCAAGGTTTAATCCAGCTGTGAGCAGCATCAAACCCAAGGTCAGTAATTCATTAAACTTGCGAGAACCTTTGTCGCGGGAAAGAAAATCTTTTGCGACACAGAAGACGACGACCAGATTTAAAAGACCAGCAACTAGAAGCAATGGGTGTTGCATTTTTTTCTCCCAAACTCAGCAACTGAAATATAGTATACATATAAGTACGAATTAGTCAAATAATTCGGGCCTCAATATCGCCCAGACTGAACTAACACAAGGGCCGCGGAAATCGCGGCCCTTGTGTTAGTTCTCCTCACGCTCTCTTCGTCTTTCTTCTCGCTCTCTATCTCGACGCTCATCGTCAGTTTCTTCTTCAATAACCTCGGGAGTTGTTGTTGCTTGTGTGTTGAGTGCGGCTCCGGCTGCCCAAGCCTGTACCGGTGCTTCCCAATACGCGGTCTGCGGATCACTGTATGGATTAAGTGGTGCGCCGCTCATGGGGTTGTCCTTGTTAACAAGCGTAAGGATCGAGTGCCAGATAATCTCGCCGCGAAGCGTTGGTGGCGCGCTCTCAGGAATGCCAGGCGGCTCCTTAAAGTATTCCTTCGGAACTTTCGTGAGTGCCACGTCCATAAACTGGCGCCAGATTGGAGCAACGATGTAGCCGGCGATCTCCTTAACCATCGGACTGTTGTCATTGTTTCCGGCCCACACAGCAACAGAGATGGTTGGGGAATATCCTACAGTCCACGCGTCGCGTGACTCGTTTGTAGTACCAGTCTTTGCCGCTACGTCGTAGTCGGAGAAGGCGAGCGGGTTGTTGATGTTGTAGGAAGGAACGCGCGCCTGGTTGTCCGACATTATGTCAGCCATCGTGCGCGCCACTTCTGGACTAATAGCCTGCTCCGGCTTCTCCTCGAACTTTTCAATAACCTTGCCCTTCATGTCTCGGATCTCGAGGATACCCGTTGGCGGATTTCGGATGCCGTCGTTTGCGAACACACCCATAGCACTCGCCATCTCAAGCGGCGACACCTCAGCTGCACCGAGCGCGAACGAAAGACCATAATCCTTTGCGCTTCCGAGGGTTGTAATACCCATGCGGCGAGAGAGATCAATCACGTTATCAATACCCGCAAGGTACAGCGCCTTAACGGCAGGGATGTTAATGGACTGGGCGAGCGCGCTTCTAAACGTCATAGGACCGCGGAACGCAAAGTCATAGTTCTGTGGCGCGTAGCAAGGGTACTCGGCGTTTGCTACGTCGCTTGGCGAGCAGGCGGTAGAGAACTGTGTAGGGACGTCAAAGATAACGGTCTCTGAAGTAAAGCCCTTCTCAATAGCTGCAGCGTAAACGAACGGCTTGAAGGAAGATCCTGGCTGGCGAGGCGCCACCGCAACGTTGTAGTTGCCGGGAATAACTTCGTCGAAGTAGTCGCGAGACCCAACCATGGCGAGGATCTGTCCGGTCTTCGGATCAACCGCAGCAAGGGCTGCGTTTGAGGCGTTAAAGCGTGCGGTGTTTGAGAGCGCGCCTTCCTTAACGATTGTCTGTGCAGCGTTCTGAAGCTCGGTATCAAGCGTCGTTATAACGGAAAGTCCTTGGGTTACAACATCTGGACCGTACTTATCCTCAAGAAGCTGTTCGATGTAGAAGACAAAGTGCGGCGCAATGATCGAGTTGTTCTGCTGGCGGCTGAATACCACGGTATCGTTCTGTGCCTCGATCATTTCGTCCTCACTGATGTAGCCAAGCGTGTGCATGCGCTCAAGCACGTAGTTCTTGCGCTCATCAAGACGTGCGCGATTGTTGCCGTACGGAGAGAAGTAGGTAGGGCGCTGGGGAATCGAGGCCATGTATGCAGCCTCGGCGAGCGTGAGGTCGTTTACGCTTTTTCCAAAGAACGCACGGGACGCTACTTCAGCACCATAGAGCGTGCCGCCATACGGCGTTACGTTGAAGTAGAACTCCAGAATTTGATCCTTGGTATATTTCTGCTCAAGCTTCCAGGCAAGCACCCACTCCTGAAGCTTTCGGATAGGACTCTTGTCTCCCGAAAGAATCGTATTCTTCACAACCTGCTGGGTAATAGTGGAGCCGCCCTGCGCAAAGGAAAGAGTCTTGATGTCGACCCAGATAGCGCGAGCCACTGCCATGAGAGAAACGCCGCTGTGGTTGTAGAACTCGGAGTCCTCAATAGCAATTGCTGCCTTCTGGAGGTTTGGCGAAATCTCCGTGAGAGGGACGACGTTCCTGCGGACGTCGTGGTTAAGATCATAGAGGACCGTCTTTCCTTCGCGATCGTAGATTTTCGTGGACTGAGCTACTTTTCTCGAATCAAAGGAGTTGAGGTCAGGAATTGGCGTAAACGCAGCCCAAAGGATCCCGGCACCAGCAACAAGCATCAGAACGCCGATGCCTATGTAGGCAACGCGAAGCACAGGGTGAGGGTTCTCGAGGTGCTTGCGCACACTGAGCTTATTGGATCGTTTGGTCATGATGGAGCTCATGCTATCACGAAGAACGGCCCCGCGGGGCCGTTCTAGGAGCACATTTAATCGTCCACTGCCTCGTCCTCGTCTTCCTCAGACTCTTCTTCAAGGTCTTCGTCTAGGAGGGGAGTCTCGAGGTCGTCTTCTAGGTTTTCATCATCAATCATGATGGTACGCAAATTACGCTTATCAGGCTTACGCACATGCGGTAAGCCTCTCTATTGTGAGAGAGGACGGAATCTTTGCAAGCTTAGGAATGCCGACGTGTGGACAGCGCGCAGATAGCGAGCGCAATCGCATCGAGCTCGTCGTCCAGACGCTTCTTCGGAGGAAGGGAAATCAGGCGGGGAACCATACTTGCGACTGCCTTCTTGTCGGAGGCACCGTACCCAGTTACCGCAAGTTTTACCTGCTGCGGGGAATGCTCGGACACAGAAAGCCCCGCTTCAGCTGCGGCAGAAAGGGCAGCGCCGCGCGCCTCCGCCACACCAAGCGCACTTCGTTTGTTGTTCGTGCTCCAAAACAGACTCTCTATCGCCACCGCATCAGGAGCGTGCTCTGCTATAGCGGAAGCAACCGCGCCATGAATAACCGCAAGACGCTCTTCCGTAGCGCCCTTGGGAGGAATGATGCAATCGCTCCACACATGCGAAGGCCGGGAAGGATCACCCTCAAGAACTGCAAGGCCCATGCGATCGTATCCAGGATCAATAGCCAGAATACGCATTAGTCGCTTTCACTCGTTTCGTACCCGCGAGCGTTCGTAAAGAAACGCTGCACGTCGTCGTGCTCATCAAGTTGCTCGAATATTCTCCCGAGCGCCTCCTCGTCGCTTTCAGAGAGGTCCATAAGCGGCTCGTTCGGAACAAGCGAACCGTCTCCGGACTTTTGAAACGCCCAGGCAGCTGAGCCCTGCGCGCCGAGTTCAAAACCACTCTTGGTTATGAGGTGCTTAATCTCTTGCGTGGTGCGATTCGTATTATCCGTGAGCGCATCGATAATAATTGCGGTACCGCCTGGACCATACCATTCGTACACAACTTGGACTAAATCTCCTGAGTCTTTGGACGCACCCTTCGTTACGGCGCGATCAATGCTGTCTTTCGGCATGTTTATCGCTTTGGCGCGTGCGATAGCGGTTGCAAGTCCGGGGGACGAGATATTCCCGGCAGACTTCTTCGATTCCATTGCGATGAGCTTCGAGAATCGCGAAAAGGCCTTAGACTTCGCAGCATCGGCGACTCCTTTCTGACGCTTAATTTGAGACCATTTGCTGTGTCCTGACATACAAACACTATAGCAAAAGAGAAGGGATTCGATTTTTGACGCTGCCAGAAGCTATGTATTCAAATACTCTTTTCCCTTGCTTGTAAGGACGCGTCCGCGCGGAGACCGCTCAACAAAGCCAAGACGCATCAAATACGGTTCATACACGTTCTCAACCGTATCCGGGTCTTCATGCAGAGCAGAAGCGAGTGCGCGAATTCCTGCGGGCCCTCCTTTAAAGGAGTCGCGGAGCGTTTCAAGATAGCGGCGATCGTCTTTCGTAAGGCCAAGGGTGTCGATACCAAACAGTTCGCAGGCAAGATCTGCTACCTCAGCAGACAAAGGACGATTCTCAACCTCGGAATAGTCTCGGACGCGCTTTAAGAGTGCGTTCGCTACGCGCGGCGTTGCTCGGCTACGCGAGGCTACACGCTCAACAACTTCTTCTGGAGCATCAAGGCCGAGTACACCGGCAGAGCGGCGAATAATGCGACGCAGGTCGTCGTCAGTATAGAAATCAAGCTGGTACACACCGCCGCCGAATCGCGAGCGCAACGGGGAAGAGAGTTGTGCCATGCGAGTCGTTGCTCCCACGAGCGTAAATGGGGGAAGGGCTAGCTCAACAGTTCGCGCAGACGGCCCCTTTCCGAGGATGATGTCGAGAGAACCGGACTCAAGAGCCGGATATAAAAGCTCCTCCACCTTAGAAGAGAGTTGGTGGATCTCGTCGATAAAGAGAACGGTGCCTGGCTCAAGATTGGTAAGAATAGAAGCGAGGTCCGCAGCCCGCTCTATAGCGACACCCGAGGTGCTTTTAAGAGGAGCATCAAGAGATGCGGCTACAAGATGAGCGAGCGTGGTCTTTCCAACCCCAGGAGGCCCATAAAAGAGGATGTGCTCTGGCATATCCCCGCGCTTCTTCGCAGCCTCTAAAACCACGGAAACATTAGCTTTTACGTGGCCCTGACCGACATAGTCGTCCCAGACCGAAGGCCGAAGCGCGCTATCAAGCGCCTGGTCGCGTATTTTAGGGATGTCGGAGGGGCTTGACATAAAATTTCGCTGTGCTAGCATTCTATCACACCGGCTCTTTAAACAGGGCCGATTCTCTTTTTAGATCGCACATAGCACCCTCTAGGCAAGGCTTGACGGCTTCAGGGCGTTTCCCCAAGGACCTTCTGGTACCGCGCTTGTTCGCGGAGCGCTGGAAGCATCCTCAGGCGACTCGTTCACCTTCCCGTTTGGGAAGGAGTGCCTGGAGGGTACTGTGCACGATCTCGAGAGAAGGCGCAGAAACAAAACGCACGCTACGGCGTGCGTTTTGCGTTATTCGCGCGGGAGATCAACAACTCGAAACACTTCCTCAAGCGAGGTTTCGCCAGCAAGCGCCTTGAGGACGCCGTCTTGGGCCATGGTTAGGAATCCTTGGCGGCGAACAGACTTCACAACATCGCCCTCACTCGGATTCTCGCGCAGGAAAGTGCCCAGCTCGTCATCCATAAAGATGGCCTCGTATACGCCGGTTCGTCCTTTGTATCCGCTTTCCTCAGGTGTCTTTGGATCAGGGACCCACACCATATCAAGCGAGGCCGGCAAAAGGCTCTTGTTCTCAAGAGTTGAGAGAACGAGTTGCATAAGGCGCTTCTGTTCGTCCGTAGCTGGAACCTGCTTCTTTGCTTCCGGATCAAGGGTGCGCACCAGGCGCTGTGCCATCGCTACTGATATCGCAGACGCAAAGGTCTTTGGATCAACTCCAAGATCAACCAGGCGGGGGAAGGTTCCTGCAGCGTTGTTGGTGTGAAGCGTCGAGAATACGAAGTGTCCGGTTAGAGATGCTTGGATTGCGGTAGCGGCAACTTCTGCGTCGCGCACCTCGCCAACCATAATCACGTCAGGATCTTGGCGCAGCACCGAGCGAAGACCGGATGCAAACGTATATTGCTTCCCGTCAGTCTGCGTCTGCACAATGCCGGGAAGGTGATACTCAATAGGGTCTTCAATCGTGACGATCTTAATTTCTGGTGTGTGGATGTGGCGCAGGAACGAGTAGAGTGTCGTGGTCTTTCCGGAGCCCGTAGGACCGGTAACGAGAAGCATGCCGGTTGGGCGCGTAATCTCTACCTTCAATCGCTCAAGCAGGTCGGCGCGTATGCCAAGCTTCTCAAAAGAAACGCCCAGAATCGACGGGTCAAGAATACGCATCACGAACGACTCTCCGTACGCGCCCGGGATAAGCGAACTGCGGATCTCAACCTCACTGTCGCCAACAGGTACCGAGAAGCGTCCGTCCTGTGCGCGGTCCTTGATATTGAGCTTCAGGCCAGACAAAAGCTTGATGCGCGAAGAAAGAAGCTGGTAGGTATGAGCATCAAAGGTATATGCATCCACAAGCGAGCCATCAAGACGAAGGCGTAGACGAATACCAACTTCTTCCGGCTCAAGGTGAATGTCAGACGCGCGTAGTGCGAATGCGGCAGCAAGAACATGCTCGAGCACGCGCGATACCTGTGCACGCTGTCCTGATACGAGCACGCCATCAAGCTTCGCGCGAAGCAACGCGAGACTCGTGAGTTCTTCGCGGTCGCGCGCAAGTTCGTCGCCGCGAATATCAAGCACTCCCGCCTTTGTTTCGCTTGCGAGCGAGAGCTCGATGTAACGCGCGTACGCACGCTCAAGGGATTTGTTGGAAACCAAGAAGCGCGAAAGTATAAAGCCGTTTGATTCCAGTGCGTGCTCAATATCCTTTACAAGAGGATTGTTTGGATTACGCATCGCAACAGACACATGCTTGCCGCTCTTATCAAACGCAACAAGCTCCGCCTGCCGCGCCTCCTTTTCAGGAATAAGCCGCAGCGCGTCGACGTTGAGCGGAATTATGGTGAGGTCGGTGTACGTAAAGCCGTACTTTTCAGAAAGAAGTCGCGCAAGATCCTCCTCTTCCTGTTCGTGCACAGAGGCAAGCTTTCGGTTCTCTTCTTCGGTATCAAAATGAGCAGGCATTGCGCCTATAATACCGCATTCGCGCGCGTTCTTCGGTCGCTTGGTACAATTACCGCATGAGACCTGATGCGGCAATCAAGGACGAGGAGGCGCTTCTGCGCGAGGCCCAAGCGCTCGTTGAAGGCCTTTCTCCAAAGGAAGAAGGAGCAACCCTCGTAACTCTTTCAGGAGACCTTGGCGCAGGGAAGACCACTTTTGCTCAGAAGATTGCACAAGTTCTTGGGGTAACGGAACACGTAACCAGCCCCACCTTCGTGCTCGCAAAAACCTACGCACTCCCGGAAGGGCAGCTGTTTCGCGAATTGCTGCACATCGATGCGTACCGACTTGAGCAAGGAAGCGATCTGGAAAAGCTCGGCTTTAGCGACGCAGACAAAAACACCGAGACGCTGATTCTTCTTGAGTGGCCTGAACGCGTTGCCGACATGCTTCGTCGTGCAGACGTCGGCATAACGCTTGAAGCGAAACCAGACGGCACCCGCACCATTACCTATGCCTAGAAGCCTTCGCAGCAAAACGACGCGTCTTGTGCTGCTTGATGCGCACGCGATCATTCACCGTGCGTACCACGCACTTCCTGATTTTACGGCGCCTGACGGTCAACCAACAGGAGCGCTGTACGGACTTTCTTCAATGCTTCTGCGTATAGCGACAGAGCTGCGTCCAGATTATGTCGTTGCGTGCTACGACCTTCCAAAGCCAACCGTGCGGCACGAAGCGTACGCGGATTATAAGGCGGGACGGGCCGCGACTGACGACTCGCTTGCCACACAGCTCGGAACCTCTCGGAGAGTTTTTGAAGCGTTTGCGGTGCCTATATACGAGAAGGAGGGATTTGAGGCGGACGATATCTTGGGCACCATTGTAGAGAAGCTCAAGGATGACGCAGAGATTGAGATTGTCATTGCGTCCGGAGACATGGACACGATGCAGCTCATCACCGGAAAGAAAGTACAGGTGTATACCCTAAAGAAGGGACTTAACGACACAATCCTCTATGACGAGGCGGCGGTAACAGAGCGCTACGGCTTCGGACCTGAGCGCATCGCGGATTTCAAGGGTCTTCGCGGCGATCCCTCAGACAACATCAAAGGCGTGCCGGGCATCGGCGACAAGACAGGAACAGACCTTGTGCAGAAGTTTGGAAGCGTAGAAGACTTGTACAAAACGCTTACTAAAGACGAGGCAGCGGTGCTGGCTGCGGGAATCAAGCCACGCATCGTAAATCTCCTCAAAGAACATGAGGAAGACGCGCGGTTCTCTAAAGCACTTGCAACCATACGTACCGATGCGCCTATTTCATTCTCATTCCCAAAGAAGTTCTGGAAGGAATGCGTAGACCAGAAAGCACTTCTCGCTCTCTTTGACGAACTCGGGTTCCGATCTCTCAAACCGCGCGTTAAAACATTGCTTGAGCGAGAGGGAGGGGAAGACGAGGAGGACCTAGGCCTCGACGAAGGACCCGAGGAGGACCAGGAGAGTATTCCTCCAACACGCATGCAGGAAGCGCGGGTTATGTTGTGGCTTTTGTATTCCGATTTTACGAACCCCACATTCGACGACATCCTCGCATACACCAAGGCGAAGTCGTTCGACGAAGCGTACGCAACCCTGGAAAAGGCTATTGGGGAAACCGGACGACTTGGCGAACTGTACGAAACAATAGAGAAGCCACTTATTAGCATTCTTGCCGCGATGAAAGTGTGCGGCGTTCGCGTAGACACGAGCGTCCTTGAAGAGCTTCGCAAGGAGTACAGAAAGGAACTTACGGCTATCGAAAAGCGTATATACAAAGCCGCAGGCCGTGAATTTAACATCAGCTCGCCGAAGCAACTTGGGGAAGTCTTGTTCGACGAGCTCGGGCTTGCGGTTAAGGGGCAGAAGAAGACCGCCGGCGGACAGCGCTCGACGAAGGAATCAGAGCTTGAAAAGATCAGAGATCTCCATCCAATCGTCGACGAGGTTTTGAAGTTCCGCGGACTCGCGAAGCTCCTTTCAACCTACATCGAAGCACTGCCTCCGCTGCTTGATGCAGAGAACAAGCTTCATGCGGACTTTCTGCAGACGGGCGCAGTTACTGGGCGCATGGCGAGTGCGAATCCTAACCTGCAGAATATTCCGAATCGTGTGGAGCGCGGAAGGGCGATTCGACGAGCATTTATTCCCCGCGACGGCTTCACGCTCGTTGCGCTAGATTACTCGCAGGTCGAGCTGCGCATTGCAGCGATGCTTTCCGGAGACCAAAAGCTCATAGAAATCTTTAAGAGCGGAAGAGATGTACATACCGAAGTAGCATCGGCTGTATTTGGTGTGGCTCCTGAAGCGGTTGATCACGAAATGCGCAGGCGCGCGAAAATCATTAACTTCGGTATCTTGTACGGCATGGGAGTAAATGCACTTAAGACGCAGCTCGGCACCACGCTCTCGGAAGCGCACACATTTTATGACGATTACTTCGCAACGTTTGATACGCTTGCGAAATACCTTGAGTCCACGCGTGGCTATGCGCGCAAGCACGGCTATACCGAAACGATGTTCGGGCGCAGGCGCCAATTCCCGGAAATGAAATCAGCTCTTCCATACGTGCGCGCACAGGCTGAGCGCATGGCTATCAATGCGCCAATTCAGGGAACCCAGGCAGATCTAATTAAGAAGGCGATGGTGGAGGCTGACGCAATGCTCGTCGCACTGGGTGCGCGCGCGGATGCACACCTATTGCTCCAGGTGCACGACGAACTCGTGTACGAGATACGCACCGATCGCGTGGAAGAACTTTCTGCAAAGATCCGCAAAGTTATGGAAGACGCGCTTCCAAAGAGCGAAGCGAATGGTGTGCCGGTGCTTGCAGAAGTGAAGCAGGGCACTAACTGGGGGGACATGCAGTCGATATGATTTACCTATTCCACGGCACCGATATAGGAAAGGCGCGCGCGAAAGCGTTTACTTGGGTTGCTGCTGCTCGGGCAAAAGCTCCGGACGCTGCATACATTCGTCTGCAGGGCGCGCAGATAACAGAAGAAGCACTTCGAGACGCTATCAGCGCGCAGGGATTATTCTTCGCGAAGTCGCTCATTCTCCTGGACGATCCATTCTCTGACGAAGACGCGGCTAAAAGCATGCTCGCCATGCTTCCAAACCTCGCAGCTTCAGAGAACCCGGTTGGCATACTCGCGCCAAAGCTTCTTGCGGCAAACGCCAAGAAGCTCGAGGAAGCCGCAACAAAAGTTTTTAAGGAAGACGCCGCTCCAAAAAAGGATCGCGGGTTTAATTCAGCGCTCGTGAATGCGCTTGGTGCAAAAGACGGACCAGGACTATGGAAGGAGCTTGTGAAAGCAGAGCGCCTTGGGGACGCTCCAGAAGCAACACATGGCCTCTTGCACTGGAAGGCGCGAGACATGATGCAGAAGGGAAATGCGAAATGGGGAAAAGACGGAGCGCGGGAGCTTTCCGTATTTCTCATCGAACTTCTTTCCCAGGCCCGGTCCGGAGACCTGCCGCTTGGGCCTTCGCTTGAGCGATTTGCGCTCTCGCTCAAGTCCTAGTCTGTATTAGTCCGCCCGCCTGGGCTCGAACCAGGGACCGTCTCCTTAAAAGGGAGCTGCTCTACCGACTGAGCTACGGGCGGATGCGAACGTTATACCGCTAATACGTATAGAGGTCTACCGTCTTGCTGCTAGCATCAAGCAACTTAACGGCATCACGGCTTGATTTCCACATCTCGCGATCATCGTCGAGATAGATACGCCACGTGCGTCCGGGGAACTGCGAATCATTCCTGTGGTGCTCGACGCAGCCGTTGTAATCCAAATATTCGTCAATCAACCTGATGCAGCGCGATGACACATCGCGGTCGCTCGGCGTCGTGCATGCGCTTGTCGACTGCATGCGGTAGTAGCACGCGTCGTCTCGCAACTCGTTGCCGGTAAAGAAGCGATCGAACTCGTCAGACGCAGAAGGGCACTGGCGAGAAAGGCTGGGGGAGTAGGTTTGGCGCGTAGCAAAGTATCCGGTGCACATGTTCTCCTTAAACGAGACGCCCAAAGGCGACTCTCCTGTAACTACGATCGCCTCTTCGCCTGGCTGGAGCACAATGCGCGCAGTGTCGTTAACGCGCCCTGAACGAGGGAGTGCTGCGCCCTCGCCGATGCGTTCGCCGCGACCTGAAGCACCCGAGACTAGTCGCCACCCGGTTATATCAACTGCTGAATTGCCTGAAGCGCGGAGCGTTACGTACTCAGTGTCCGGGTTCTCGCTTCCGGTTCCGCTCGCGGTTACGCGGACTTGGTCCTTGAGCGGCGACTCTTCGCCGTACAAGCGGAGGTCTGAGTTGTTCCGTTGCCTGTCAGCAATTGTCCCTTCAACGTCAATGATGCGGGACCAGATGGTTGCGCCGTCTGCTACGTCGTAGGTCGTGCCATCTCCATAGCCTTCTTGCAGAGTGTCGACGTCAGTGATGGGTGTGATGTAGGGGCCGGCAAACGAGATTGGTCGCGAGGGGCCCCCGGACGCAAACCAGAGAATAAAGAAGAAGGCGAGCACGCCAAGGAAGAAGATCCCGTCGCTTTTCATACTCGTATAGTAGCAAGTACTACTTCAATTTACGGAGTTCTTCACGTACGACCTCTGCGTCGCTCCATGGCGTCTTCGTGTCGTTGGCTTCCATGATGTACGGGTCCGTGCCTTTTCCGGTTATCAGCACCGCGTCTCCAGTTTTCGCAAGACTGAGTGCGTGCGCAATAGCCTCGCGACGATCCATGATTATGGTTGGCTTTCGATTCATACCCTCTGCCATTGCGTCTACAATTGCACGCGGGTCTTCTTCGTACGGATCTTCGTTCGTAAGAATTACCTCGTCACAAGATTCTTCAGCGATCTTGCCCATCTCAGGACGCTTCCAGGTATCGCGCCCGCCACCCGTGTTGCCGAGCACGCATATCTTGCGACAGGGGTACGCCGCATAGAGCGCCTTGAGCGAGTCAGGGGTGTGCGCGTAATCTACAACGGCCTGGAAATCTTGGCCCTCTTCAATCCGTTCGGTGCGTCCTGGAATGCGCTCAAGCGCCGCAAGCGCGTCAGCGATTGTCTGGAGGGGAACTCCGAGAAACTCTGCAGCCTTTATAACCGCGAGCGCATTCATAACGCTAAAGCTTCCGGGAAGTGAAAGGTTGAATCTCACGTCGCTGTACGTAAACGCAACCGTTCCGGGTCCGTGTACAATTTCGCTGGCGTCAGCGTAGGAGAAAGGTCGCGTGTTCTCAACAGGGAGTGCAAGGTATGGTGCGCTTTGCGGATCGTCTGCGTTTGCAATCATTACGCGCGGACGCTTCAGCGAGCGGGCAAGCTCTTTTCCAATTTCAAGCTTCGCAGCGGCGTAGTTCTCAAAGGATCCATGGGACTCTATGTGCTCCTTCTGAAGGTTCGTAAACACGAGTCCGTTAAGAGACAGGTAGCGGTGGCGATGCTGGCGCACACTCTCGCTCGTGATTTCTACGACAGCATACTTTGCGCCTTTATCGCGCGCTCGTGCAAGAAAGGCGTGTATGAAGCCTCTGCCGGGCATCGTCATCTTGAAGAGGTTCGGCGTCGACTCGTCATTAATTGCAAATCGAATCGTGCCGGCAACAGCGACGGAATAACCGGCGTGCTTAAGCACCGTAAAGAGCATGTCGGACACCGATGACTTTCCCTTGGTTCCCGTAACGCCAATAACAGTCATGGAGCGCGCAGGGAAGCCATACCCAGCGGCAAGCACGAACGCGAGTACGCGGTGGTAGAGAGGCAGGAGAGGGCGCACCAACGAAGCGGGTAAAAGCTTCTTCAGAAACTCAATGCATTTGTTGAGAAGTGCGTACATGATTATTTTGCAGAGAGCGCAGCCTTCAGGCGCGCGTCTTTTCCAACGACGGATGCCGGAATCTTTCCAAGGGTGGTGCGCGCTTCGCGTTCGGTGTACCCGAGTGCCACAAGCGTATCGAAGACTTCGCCGTCGTCAGTGTCGGGTGCCTGGCCGCCGCCGACCTTTTCTGAGAGCTCTACCATGAGTTTTTCTGCAGCCTTCTTGCCAAGACCAATTACGCGGGTGAGGTAATCAAGATCGCGCTTTCCAATGGCGCCCTCGAGCGCTTCGCGGGGCGCTTTGCGCAAAATAGAGAGTGCGGTCTTTGGGCCAACACCCGGCACGCCAACCAAGAGCTCAAAAAATCGCCGTTCGGCTTCGTCAGGGAAGCCGTATAGGTCCATGCCGTCTTGCTTTACGGCAAGATAGGTCTTAAGTGTGAGCGCCATTCCTTCTGGATACGCTTCGGGTGCTGTCATATATATGAATGCACCCCAGCCTCCAATGTTGAGGATTATGCCCCCGGGCTCCGCTCCCACCACCGTTCCCTGTACCTGCCTGATCATGGCAGTATCGTAGCATTTCTTGCGCATATTCCCTGAATGCCGTACTATCCGGTGCACATGGCAATCACCAAGAACGCAAAAAAGGCGCATCGCGCATCCCTCAAGAAGCACGTATTTAACGTGCGCAGGAAGCGCACGCTCGCCGATACTACGAAGGTAGTAAAGAAGGCTATCGCTACTGACGTTAAGGAGGCTGAAAAGTCCCTTGCAGCAGCTTTCAAGGCAATCGACAAGGCGGCAAAGGGCGGCGTTATCAAGAAGAACGCAGCATCGCGCAAGAAGTCCCGCCTCGCAAAGGCAATTGCCCGCGTAAAGGCGTAACACAAAAGACCCGCATCTGCGGGTCTTTTGCTTTGTGCTCCCAGCAGGAATCGAACCTGCGTTTTCTCCTTCGGAGGGAGATGTCCTATCCACTGAACGACGGGAGCGTTTCCGGACTATAGCACCGAGTGCTTTAAGCCAAAAAGAAGCAGCGCCCCTGGGGCGCTGCTTCTTTTCATGGTGCTCTTGGATGGAATCGAACCATCATTACAACTTCCGCAAAGTTGCGTCCTATCCATTGAACGACAAGAGCGTATCAGGACTCTACCGCACCCGGCCTCGTAAATCAAAGGCGCAGAAGATCGATAATGCGATCTACAACGGATAGCTCATGCTTTCCGTCTTCCGTATGTTCCGCAAAGAATTCGTAGATCTCAAGCGGATCGTAGTCAGTAATTGGGATAATGAGATGCGGCGCAAGGATCTTGCTGGTCCGAAGGGAAAGGGCAGGCGGGAGATTCGGGTCGATGTACTCAAGAACGGAGAATGAAAGAATGCTTTCGTACTCGTAGAGGTTTTCGTCAATCATCACACCCTCGTCTGTGATGCGGAAGCGGTGTACGCGCGGACGCTTCATAGCCGAAAGCGCGAGCGTGCCGGCTGCAACGAGGACAACGAGCGCGAGAATGATGTTGCCGAACAGAACGCTGGCAACGGCTCCAGCTACGGCAATGATACCGAGTGCCCAAAACCAATCGCCGCTCTTCTCTTCGAAGACGTACCCTTCTGCATCCCACTCAAAGAACACGGTGCGTGCCATAGATATTCGAATGATAGCACCGAGTTACCAATGAAATTGGTGTTTGTAGCGGAGGAGGTGGGATTCGAACCCACGAGACCTCTCGGCCTGACTGTTTTCAAGACAGTTCGTTTCGACCACTCACGCACTCCTCCGTATATACCGTTCTACGCCGTTGTGGCGTCTGATGCAACCTTCGCCTCCTGTGAAGTAAAACCCTGCTTGTCTTTGCGAAACGCAAGAAGGTACACGAGCTCAAGGATACCAACAGAGTTGAGTATCAAAAGAGCCACAAACCAAAACACCTGGCCGTTGCGCGCCGCGTACCAAAGCGCAAACGCTTTTATAACCGTCGTCCAGATCAACAGTAGGACGAGCAGGGTAAAGACAACAAGCGGCGGAATCGAGGACAGGAAAGGAATCTGTGCGGCATCAAGAAAGGGAAGCATCAGCGCGAGTGTAGCATGCAGGCGATGGGGCGTGTAGCATGAGGACATGCGATACCTCGGCATTGATTTTGGCACCAAGAAAATTGGACTCGCGCTTTCAGACGAAGGCGGGTCCATGGGATTTCCTCACGGCATTATTCCGAACGACGGGCGGCTTATCGACGAGATGCTCAAGCTTATCGAACGAAAGGGAGTAGAGGCGGTTGTAATGGGAGAGTCTCGTAACTATCAAGGAGAAGACAATCCTGTTGCAAAGGACGCCAAGGCGTTTGCGCGGCTTCTTGAAGAACGCAGTGGGCTCCCGGTCTACCTCGAGCCGGAAATGCTTACGACGCAAGAAGCGCGCCGTGATCCGGAAGGAGTTCGGATGCCAGGGTTTCCGATTGTCGACGCAAGTGCAGCAGCACTTATTCTTACCAGCTATCTTTCCCGTACTCATGGAGCCTAGCGAGCGCATTTCAATAGAAGGGTTTGCAAAGATCGAAGTTAAGGTCGGTACTGTCCTTGTTGCCGAACTGGTTCCAGAGACAGACAAATTGCTGCGACTTGAAGTTGATTTTGGAGAAGAGACAGGTCCGCGCCAAATAGTCTCCGGCATCCGGGCCTATGTTGAAGACCCGGCAACACTCATCGGAAAGCAATTTGCGTTCGCTACCAACCTCGCACCTCGCCGCCTCAAGGGACTCGAATCAAATGGCATGTTGTTTGCCGTAGGACAGGGCGAGACGTTCGCGTTCCTGACGCCAGATCGAACAGTTCCTCCAGGAACTTCTGCGCATTAAGCAGTCTTCATCCGCGCACGCGCGGTATACTGCGCATACGAATCGTATGCCGAATATCTTTTCCCGTCTGGCTCGTATTGAATTTGCGCCTCCGAAGTATCTCGCGCTTCCAGCGGCAGGTATTGATGTGTCCGCGAGCGGCGTGAAGCTCGCGCTTGTGGAGGAGCGCATGCACGGACTCGAGCTTACGGCGTTTGGAGAAGTGCGCCTTGCTCCCGGTGCCCTTACGGGAGGGGAGATGACTGATCGCGCTGCGATTATTGACGCTGTGCGCACGATCGTTAAGGAGCATCGTGCACGGTTTGCGACCATCGCACTCTCCGAGTCGCGCAGCTATCTCTTTGAGGCGAATGTCCCCGGGAGCGACCCGCGTGCGTGGCGGACTGCAATAGAACAGCACCTGGACGAGTACGTTCCGCTTCCGCCATCAGAAGTTGCATTTGATGTCGTGGCCGCAGGTCCTGCGCGCGACACCACGCCTGTTGCGGGCGTTGGGTATGCAAGGCGCGTTATTGAAGAATCGCTCTCAGCGTTTGATGAGGCTCGTGTAACGGTACGCGCAGTTGAAAGCGAAACGTTCGCAACGCCGCGCTCCCTGCTTCCGCGAGGAGATCAGGAGACCGTTCTCATAATTGATATCGGTAGAACAACCACCAAGCTTTCTATCGTCGCCCGTCGCATACCGCGCTTTGCGACGACGCTTGAAATTGGCGGGCATGCACTTACGCTTGCGGTGCAGAAGCACTTTGGCGTAACGGAAGAAGAAGCGAAGCGAGTGAAGGCTGAGCACGGTCTCGTAAGTAGCGGGGAAGATGGCGGCTATCTCGAGGCAATGCTCTCCACCGTCTCTGCTATACGCGAGGAGATTGTGCGGCGCCTTGATTATTGGCAGTCGCGCGCCGCAGCCGGTTCTCTGCATGAGCCGGTGACGCGCGCCATTCTTATTGGAGGGAATGCGAGCGTGCGCGGGCTTCCAGAATACTTAGAGAATAGCCTTAAGATTCCTGTGGAATTGGGCGATGTGTTTACAAACCTCGCGCCGCGCGACCACTGGCTTCCGCCGCTCGATTACCTCGAGTCCCTTGGCTATGCGACGGCTATAGGGCTCGCACTCCGTGACCATGATGCGTGACCAGATAGATTTGCTTCCTGAAGACCGCGCCCGCGCACTGCGGCAAGCGTACTTCGTGCGGCTTGCTGTTGTGGGAGTGTTCTTGCTTTCCGGTGTCGCTATTGTGCACGGCGTACTTCTGCTTCCGTCGTACCTGTACCTCAACCATCAGGTGCGCGAACGCACCATAGAGCTGGAACGCCTTTCTCAGGGACTTGCAGGAAGCGAAGAGCAGGAGGTGAGTGCCCGCGTGAAAAGTCTTTCAGAAAGCGCAGCACATCTTGCGCGGCTCTCAACAACACCAAAGGCATCTGCCGCCATTGCTGCGGTCATTGAAGTCCCGCGCTCAGGCATACGTCTTACTGGCTTTTCATACGCCCCGGCAGAAACAGGAGCAAAAATGACCGTAACGGGCATTGCTTCTACGCGCGAAGCACTGCGCGCGTTCGAGCAAGCACTACGCACGCAGCCGTACGTCGAGTCCGCGGATCTTCCAATCAGTGCGTATGCTAAAGAGAGTGAGATTCCGTTTGTTATAACCCTCACCGGATCCCTGCTGCCATGAGACGCCTTGCACTAGTACACCTTGCGATTGCCGGAACGCTTCTTGCGCTTGTTCTTGGTGCGTACGGATTTTGGTATGTGTCGGTAGGGAAGGCGAGCGCCACGGCCACCGCACTCTCGAGTGACATAAAGATGCGCGGGCAGGACACTGCGCGCGTCGCAGCTGCAAAGGACGCGCTCGCACTTCTTACTGCGGACGAAGAAAGCATCCGTGCGTACCGCATTCGCGAGGCTGAAATAGTGCCGTTCCTCGGCTCTCTTGAAAGCACGGGCACGACGCTTGGAAGTCAGGTTGAGGTGGTGTCGGTAGGCTCTGAGCCAATTGAAGGCAAGCCAGGAATCAGGCTCTCACTTAAGATTACCGGGTCGTTTGATTCTGTGTTGCGGACGCTTGGCGCATTTGAGTACGGTCCGTACGACGGCACGGTTGAAAACGTGACGCTTGATACGAATTCCGGAGAAGCAGCGTCGGTGTGGACCGCAACCGCAACGCTCAGGATTGGTACGGAACCCGCTTCACCATAAATATGAAAACAAACATCGAGATTGGTCCTTTGCTCAAGCGACTCTCCTACGGAGACCGGCTACATCCGTCTCGCGACTGGTTCGTGCTTCTCGCAACGGCAACAGTTCTCATCGCGCTTTCTGTTGCATGGAACTTTTGGCTTCTGAAGAGCGTCGAAGAGGGAGGTACCATTGGCCAGGAGGAAGCGCCGGAGCGCTTTGATGCGGCTCCCATAGAATCCATCCGCTCTATATTTGAAACGCGCAAAAATGAGGAGCTCAAGTACCGCCAGGAGTATCGCTTCGTTGACCCATCGCGATAGGCCGGATAGGCTTTATGGGCCCCCATAGCTTAATGGATAAAGCAGGAGACTTCTAAGCTCTTGATCTAGGTTCGATTCCTTGTGGGGGCACACTTTTTTAACGAAACAAACACAGCTCCCGTACGGGAGCTGTGTTTGTTTTCGAGTGCGCGCTGAGGGACTCGAACCCCCGACCATCCCGGTGTAAACGGGGTGCTCTACCAACTGAGCTAAGCGCGCGCCAGGGTAGAGTACCGCACTTCTCGAATATTTTGAAGTAACCTTCCGGGAACGTGATACGTTCTTATCTATATGCATGAACGGCTTGAAGCTCGGGTGTCCGGACGGGTCCAAATGGTTATGTACCGCGACTTTGCACAGCGAAAGGCGCGTGGCTTGAAGCTCGTGGGCGAAGTGCAGAATATTCCGGACGGCACTGTGCGCGTCGTGGCCGAAGGGCCTCGGGATGCGCTTGATGCGTACCTTGCCAAGCTTCATAAGGGCCCGCTTTTGGCGCACGTAGAAACAGTGGAGCCTCGCTGGCTTGCGGCAACCGGTGAGTTTGTTCGATTCGACATTGTGTATGCCTAACGCGCCGCGCTCGATCGGGATAATAATGGACGGGAACAGGCGCTGGGCGAAAGAACGAGACCTTCCTTCTCATAAAGGACACGAAGCAGGCGCACAGAAACTTTTAGATTTTGCGGAGTGGGCACGAGCTGCTGGCGTTGAAGAAATGGTGGTGTATGCGTTCTCATCCGAGAATTGGAAGCGAAGTCCGGAAGAAGTCGAGTTTCTAATGGGCTTGCTTGATCGCTTTTTTGTCGAGCACCTCGCTCGATTTGAATCGAGAGGGCTTCGCATCCGATTCATTGGCGACCTTGAGAGGCTCGGCGCTCGGACACTCGAGACGATGCGCAATGCAGAAGAGCGAACGAAGGACGGAACGAACGGAACGCTCGTACTGGCGATTTCGTATGGCGGCCGCTCTGAAATACTTACTGCGGTTAACACACTCCTTGATGCGGGTGCGTGCAATATTGATGAGGAGGCGTTTGCAAGCGCGCTGTGGACGAAGGGACTGCGGGATCCCGATTTAATTATTCGGACAGGAGGAGACCAGCGCCTTTCAAATTTTCTTCCCTGGCAATCGGTGTATAGCGAACTGCACTTTACCGATACCAAATGGCCTGACTTTTCAGAAGAAGAGTTCGCATCAATTCTTGCGGACTTCGCGCAGCGTGAGCGCAGACATGGGAAATAGTGGTAGGGTGGGGAACATGGAACCCACTATCCTCTACGAGGACGACGATCTTGTTGCGATTAATAAGCCCGCAGGGCTCATGACGCATCCGGACGGACATAATACGGAAGAGACCGCGAGCGACTGGTTTGCCCGTGTCTATCCCGAGTCTGCAATGGTCGGCGAGACGCAGCGCCTTAAGGACGGCAGCGAAATAGCCCGCCCGGGAGTAGTACACCGACTCGACCGAGACACCTCAGGCGTACTTGTATTCGCGAAGACTCCGGAATCGCACGCACGCCTCAAGGCTGCGTTCCAAGACCGGAAAGCCAAGAAAACATACCTCGCTATCATTTACGGCGTACCTAAGGAGCGCCGGGGGACGATCGAGTTTTCAATCGGCCGCAGCAGGAAAGACTTCAGACTCCGCTCCGCCCAGCCCAAAGCAAAAGGAATGCTCCGCGACGCGCTGACACGGTACGAAATAGTGTCAGATATTGGCACGCATGCGCTTATGCGAGTTATGCCGGAGACAGGTCGGACGCATCAGATTCGCGTCCATCTCAAGGCAATACACCATCCCGTGGTCTGCGACCCCCTCTACGCTCCAGGGAGGCCCTGCGACTTTGATCTCCCTCGTCTGGCGCTCCATGCGTACCAGCTTGAGCTTCCGGGAGGCTTGGTACTTCGGGCGCCCATCCCTGAGGACATCCGCGGGGCGATAGCCAGATTCCCAGAAACCGAGGCGTTCGTTGCCCCGTAACAAGGGCTATGGTACAGTACCGCGGCAATGAATTCCGTAATAACTCCCGTTAAAACCGACGAGCGCGTGAAGCTTGGCATTAAGCCTGGCGACACCGTTCGCGTCCACCAGAAGGTGGTTGAGAAGGGTAAGACCCGTCTCCAGGTATTCGAAGGTCTCGTCCTTGCTGTGAAGCACGGCACGGAGGCAGGCGCTACATTTACGGTCCGCGCAACCATGTCGGGCATCGGTGTTGAGAAGATCTTCCCGCTCTACAGCCCGATCATCGACAAGATTGAGATTACGCGTCGTTCGAAAGTCCGCCGCGCGAAGCTCTACTTCATTCGTGAGAAGGTTGCTCGCGAGGTTCGTCGCCAGCTCCGCAACATGCGCATGGTTAAGCTCTCAACTGAGGACTTCAAGGAAGAAGAGAAGCCTGAAGAGCCTGTTCTTGCAGAAGAAGCAGTTGCTGTTGAGGTTGATACCGTTCCCGAGGGAGATCAGGATGTCGTAACTCCTGAGGAGACCGCTGCTGAGGAATCGCGCGAAGAAAAGAAGGACGAAGCTGCGTAGTAGCCAGCATTTGTAAATACAAGAAAGGCCCGCTATAGTAAGCGGGCCTTTCTGTTTCAGAACGGTAAATGCCCAGGTGGTGAAATTGGTATACACGCATCCTTGAGGTGGATGTCCTTTCGGGGGTGGAGGTTCAAGTCCTCTCCTGGGCACACATAACAAAAGAGCGCCTGTAGGCGCTCTTTTGTTATTGGGTGGGAACACTCGTTTCTGAATATCCACAGACACGCAAATCAACCCTTGTGTGAAATATATACTAGCTATATGCCGCTCACTTCTTGCACAAGATGTTCAAACAGCTTCTATGCGAAACCCTCCGCACTAAGTAAAGGAAACGGGAAATACTGTGGACTCGAATGCTACAAGACGTCCAAGAAGAGCGGCTTGGAAATTCCTTGTGACATTTGCGGAAGAGTTTCCTATAAGCGAAAAACGGATATTGTTCGCTCGCAGAGCGGCAAATTCTTTTGTGGAAAAAGCTGCCAGACTCGATGGAGAAACCAGTTATATATTGGCGATAAGCACAAGAACTTCACGACAGGTGAGAGCTCCTATCGTTCGGTGATGGAGCGAGCAAAGACTCCCCGAATCTGCAGGGTGTGCCAAACAAGCGATTTTCGAGTGCTCGCTGTGCACCATATCGATAAGAATCGGAAGAATAACAGCTTAAAAAATCTTGCATGGCTTTGTCATAACTGCCATTTCCTGGTACACCATTACGAGGGCGATCGTGAGAAATTCATGGCGGCTATGGTGTAACGGTTAACACTACAGATTGTGGTTCTGTCAATTCGGGTTCGATTCCCGGTAGCCGCCCCCTTAAATACTGTATGAAGCACTTCCTTAGCGAGTTCAAAAAGTTTGCGCTGCGCGGCAACGCCATAGACCTTGCGGTGGGTGTGGTTATTGGCGCCGCGTTTACGGCAATTACGAACTCACTCGTAACAAACATAATCACGCCGCCGCTCTCGCTCCTTACGCGCGGCATCAACTTTGCAGACTTAGCCTTCCAGATCCCCACAACCGATGCCGCAATTCAGTACGGCCTTTTCATCCAGGCGGTAATCACGTTTGTTATCACCGCGTTCGCACTCTTCCTTCTGGTAAAGCTTATCAACCACCTCACCATGATTGCGCGCAGAGAGCAGGAGGCAGGAACTGCAGAGCAGGCAACCAAGAGCCCTGAGCTTATGGTGCTTGAAGAGATTCGAGATACGCTCAAACAGTAATCCATGAAAGAACTCCTTGCCGGCGTCGTACTGATCTTTGTCGTTGGCGTTGGGGCATTCTTGTACCGCAACACCATGGAGCGCCCGGGCGTAACGGTTGCTGAGCGCGAATGCACGCTCGAGGCGAAGGTGTGTCCAGACGGCTCCGCAGTTGGCCGCACGGGTCCGTCCTGCGAATTTGCTCCGTGCGCGTTTCCGAATGTTGAAATACTTCGCGCGAACGTCTCGTTTCTCGCGCCTTCGGGATACTCCCTAGAAGAAAGCGCGGGCGCGCAAGACCCCAATGTCCTGGCGACATTTGTAAAGCCTTCTTTGGGCGGCTGGCCGCCACACACGATAGTTGTTCGTCAGTACGCAATAGAAGGCGAGGCAACGGGAGACGAGGTGATTCTTGAAAACACGACATACCAGCCTTCAGGCGAACACGCTGCTGACTTTTCTCGGTTTAGGAACCTTTCGCTTAGCGGAAGGGTCTTTCGTGCAACAACCATCGAGCGCTTTGAGGCTCTCGTGCACTCTTCCTATTTCCTCGTCCGCGAAGCAGACGTGCTTCGATTTGATATTGTCGAGCACGACGTCGTTGAGTGGATGTCGGATACCCCTGCTGAAAATTTCCCCGAGCACCAGGCGTTGCAAGAACTTTTGCGAACGCTTCAAACGATCCCCTAAAACGAGGGAGGTGTGCGTCGTGGTAGCATAGAAACGAACCACTAACCGACCGCACCATGAATCAGTTCATCACCGAGCTTAGCAGTAATCGCACCGCACGACTCGCAGCCGTCGCAGTTCTCGTGCTGCTCGCACTTTTCCTTCTTGTTTCCACCTGGGACAAGGCATTTGGCCGTGATATTAACGACCCCTACAACACTATTACGGTAGAGGGCACAGGCTCTGTGGCGATGATCCCTGACACCGCTCGAATCACTTTCACTGTTATGGAGTCAGCGTCTTCGGTAGCAGATGCGCAGAGCGCAGCAACAGCGAAGACCGATGCCGCCCTCAAGGCGCTTGAGGATATGGATATCGAGGAGCGCGACGTGAAGACACTGTCGTACAACGTCTCTCCGAAGTACGAGTACCCACAGGCAGGCTGCTACGGCATGGTGTGCCCGCCCGTAGGCTCTCCGCGCATTGTGGGCTACGACGTATCGCAGAGTGTTGAGGTGCGCGTGCGCGATACCGCAAAGGCAGGCGACGTACTCGCGGCACTCGGAGGACTTGGTGTACAGAACATCTCCGGACCTGAGTTCGTCGTTGACGACGAAGCCGAAATGAAGAACGAGGCTCGCGCAGAAGCAGTTGAGGAGGCTCGCGCAAAG
>DAORIM010000001.1:0-74493 GCA_035438505.1 Minisyncoccota bacterium | reverse complement strand
GCAACTGACGGCGCAATGCCTCAGACCCGCGAGCACATCCTTCTTGCAAAGCAGGTTGGTGTGCCAAAGCTTATTGTCTTCCTTAACAAGGTAGACATGGTGGAGGACGCAGACATGCTCGACCTCGTTGAGGAAGAGATCCGCGAGCTTCTCACCAAGCAGGGCTTTGACGGCACAGCAACGCCAGTTATCCGCGGTTCCGGTCTCAAGGCTCTTGAGGCAACTGCAGCGGATGATCAGTGGGCGCTTAAGGTTAAGGAGCTCGTGGACACCATGGACACGTACTTCCCACAGCCTGAGCGCGAGCTCGACAAGCCGTTCCTCATGCCTATCGAGGACATCTTCTCGATCGAAGGACGCGGTACCGTTATCACTGGTCGCATCGAGCGCGGTGTGATCAAGGTGGGCGAGGAAATCGAGATCGTTGGTCTTAAGGACACGGTCAAGACTACCGTCACCGGTATCGAGATGTTCAACAAGCAGCTCCAGGAGGGTATGGCCGGCGACAACGCAGGTATTCTTCTCCGCGGAACGAAGAAGGAAGACGTGCATCGCGGCCAGGTGCTTGCGAAGCTCGGCTCCGTAAAGCCACACACCGAGTTCGAGGCAGAGGTTTACGTCCTCTCCAAGGATGAGGGTGGACGCCACACGCCATTCTTCTCAGGTTACAAGCCTCAGTTCTACGTCCGCACAACCGACGTCACCGGCGAGGTGACCCTTCCGGAAGGAAAGGAAATGGTTATGCCAGGCGACACCGTGACCTTCAAGGTCAAGCTCACAGCGCCTATCGCGCTTGAGGACAACTTCCGCTTCTCCGTTCGCGAGGGTGGCAAGACTGTCGGTGCCGGCGTCGTGACGAAGATCGTCGCGTAAGCCTGATAGCTTCTTACTCGTATGGCCACAGCAGCGAAAAAGACCGCTAAGAAAGAAGCAGCTCCGGCTGCTGAGCCGAAGCTCCGGATCCGCGTTCGTGCCTACGAGCACAAGATCCTGGATCTTTCGGTTAAGCAGATCATGGACACCGCGAATCGCTTCGATGCGAAGATCGTTGGCCCGGTTCCGCTTCCGACTGAAATCAAGCGCTGGACCGTTAACCGCTCTACGTTCGTCCATAAGGACGCCCGCGAGCAGTTCGAGATGCGCATCCACAAGCGTCTCATCGACATCATGTCGCCGAATCCGAAGGTTATCGAGGCTCTCACGAACCTCACCCTTCCATCTGGTGTCACGATTGACGTGAAGATGGTCTAGTCCCGAAAGGGAAGACAGCAAAACCGCCCGAAAGGGCGGTTTTGTTTTTGTGGTAGAGTATCGCTCCGTTAGATCTTTGTGTGAAAGGAAATACAGATGGGCTTCCTGAGAAGGGGTGTGCCGCCCGCTGATGTGGTCAGGAATAACAAAGACTTGGCACAAGGCTGTGCAGCGCTCTTCGGCAATGGCAGGAACGAACCAGAGCAGAAGGGCGTAAAGACGGTCGGGGCTCGTGAAGAGAAGCGCTGGAACAAGAAGGCCAGGCGCTATCGCTACGACGAGGGGATAGTAATAGATGGGGTAAAGGTTGGCGGCAGGTTTACCACCGCACCCAGTTATGCGCCCGCTCATCGTAAGAAAGGAGCAAAAAAGAAGTCCCGCGGGTAAATCGCGGGACTATTTGCATTCAAATCAGATACCCTGTATAGTCCCTGCATTGCTATGTACGTCCTTCGGGGCGGACCAATGGCCGGGAAGCCCGTAACTGGGACGAACGCGCTATTGAATAGCGCCTTTATTTTTACCCAACGCATGAAATTCATCCTCGCTCGCAAAGGACGCATGACCCAGATCTTCACCGAAGCCGGTGAAGCACTTGCCGGTACCGTAGTAACGGCCGGTCCTGTCGTAGTGACCCAGGTCAAGAACACGGATGGTGCTGACGGCTATGCCGCAGTGCAGGTCGCGTTTGGCGAGCAGAAGGTGCAGCGCGTGGGAAAGAGCATCCTCGGCCACACCAAGGGCAAGGCGTACAAGGTTCTTAAGGAGTTCCGCACCGAAGCAGGAGATCTTGCGGTTGGTTCGGAGATTAAGGCCGACACCTTCGCAGAGGGCGACACCGTTGTTGTTACCTCAACGTCGAAGGGTAAGGGATTCGCCGGCGTGGTGAAGCGCCACGGTTTCCACGGAGGCCGCCGCTCCCACGGTCAGAAGCACTCTGAGCGCGAGCCAGGATCCATCGGTGGCGGTGGTCGTGCGGGAGGTCGCGTTGCCAAGGGCATGCGCATGGCCGGCCGCATGGGTAGCGACCGCGTTACGGTCAGCAACCTCAAAGTCCTCAAGGTCGACGGGACTACCGGCGAGATGATTATCTCAGGTGCTATTCCTGGCGCTCCCGGCGCGCTTGTAGAGATTCGCTCAATGTAATCTCGTAATTTACGTACTTATGGCAACCGCAAAGAAAACCCCCGCAAAGAAAGCAGCAGCCCCAAAGGCTGTAGCGAAGACTGCTGCGCCAGTTGCACTTGAGGCAACGATTTGGAACGCAGAGGGAAAGAGCGCAGGCACCATCGCGCTTCCTGCTGAGCTCTTTGCAGCTCGCTGGAATGCAGACCTCGTACACCAGGTGGTGGTTGGTATGCAGGCGAACGCACGCCCCGTTACCGCGCACACGAAGTTCCGCGGCGAAGTATCCGGTGGTGGTAAGAAGCCATGGAAGCAGAAGGGAACAGGACGCGCCCGCCACGGCTCCACTCGCTCTCCAATCTGGAAGGGCGGCGGTGTGACCCACGGTCCTCGTGCAGATAAGGACTACTCGGTGAAGATCAACCGCAAGATGCGTGCAGCAGCGTTTGCCTCAGTGCTTTCGAAGAAGTGGAAGGACGGCGAGGTGCTCTTCGTGAACACGCTTTCCTTTGCAACACCAAAGACTAAGGACGCAAAGGCAATGCTCGTTGCTATCGCTGCAGGTTCCGGTGCCGCAAAGCTCGCAACCAAGCGCAAGAACGCAGCAATCGTTGCCTTCGCGAAGAAGGATGCGAACGTCGCGAAGTCGTTCCGCAACATTGGCAGCCTCACGCTTGAGGAAGCGCGCAACCTTAACCCGGTTGATCTCGTAACGAAGAAGTACCTCGTTATTGAGAATCCGGCTGAGGCGCTACCGCAGCTCTCCGCGCGCCTTACGAAGAAGGCATAACATACGTATCTATGGCACTTTTCTCTAACGACAACAAGAAGGCTCCAAAGAAGGAGAAGTCCGGGGTACGCACCTGGGGCGAGGGTCTGCTAAAGAAGGATGACGCGCGCATTGCGAACATCCTGAAGCGCCCATGGTTCTCAGAAAAGGCTCTTATCGGCACTGAGAACGGCGTTTACGTCTTTGAGGTTCCGGCAACGGCAACCAAGCTCGACGTAGCAAACGCTATCGAGAAGGCATTCAATGTGATTCCTTCGAAGGTGCGCATGGCGAATCTTCCTGCAAAGAAGGTATCGCTTCGCACACGCCGCGGCGTCGGTACGCGCGCTCGCCGCCATAAGGCATACGTCTACCTCAAGAAGGGTGACACCCTCACGCTCGCATAACCTCTATTACCATGAAGTCTTTCAAGCCAACCTCAAAGTCTCGTCGCTCAATGACTGTCGTCACGTACCGTGGCGTACTCTCAGGCGACAAGCCACATAAGGCGCTTCTTTCAACGAAGAAGAACCAGGCCGGCCGCAACAACGCCGGACGCATCACCATGCGCCACCAGGGTGGAGGCCATAAGCGCCGCCTTCGCGACGTGGACTTCAAGCTCGAGAAGCGCGACATTCCAGCGCGCATCGAGACCATCGAGTACGATCCATACCGCACCGCATTCATTGCGCTTACGGTATTTGCTGATGGCGAGCGCCGCTACGTAACCGTTCCGAAGGACATGAAGGTTGGCGACACCTTCCTCATCTCTGAGAAGGCACCGATCAAGACGGGTAACCGCCTTCCGCTTGCGAAGATTCCAGCAGGAACATTTATCTACAACGTAGAGCTTCGTCCAGGAGCAGGAGCACGCATCGCACGCTCAGCAGGAAACTACTGCGAGATCGTTGCGCATGACGCTGGATACGCGCAGGTAAAGATGCCATCGAGCGAGATCCGCAAGATCATCGAGTCTGCATGGGCATCCGTTGGTGCTGTTGGCAACGAGGAGCAGCGCCTGCAGAACTACGGAAAGGCCGGCAAGAGCCGTTGGAAGGGTATCCGCCCTACCGTGCGTGGTACTGCCATGAATCCGGTTGATCACCCACACGGCGGTGGTGAAGGACGCCAGGGACGCGGTCTCCGTCGCGCAAAGTCCATCTGGGGCCGTCCAACCGGCAAGGGCCAGAAGACCCGCACACCGAAGAAGTACTCGAACAAGTTTATTGTTTCTCGCCGCAAGGTTGGAAAGAAGCGATAAAGAAAAGCCCCGCGAATGCGGGGCTTTTCTTTAAATTGAGATAAGGCCGGAACCTGAGGGTTCCGGCCTTTTCTTTCGCTACCAGGTCCAACCGGCAGCAATCTTGAAGTTGAACCAGAGTCTCCCGAACCATCGGCCGATTTTCTGGCTACGCGTTCCGTAGCAGTCAGGGTCGGAGATGGCATTCGTGTCGATGCCGCGGTTCCGGAGGTTGATACGAGCCTGCGCAAGCTTTGCAGGATTTACGCGCGGCTCTGGGTCTCCACATCCACATCCTTCACACATAATTCGTCTCCTCTGTGCTGTCTATGGGTACCGTATCTTGTTGGTACCCCGTGCGCAACTTAAGGAAGGTATTCCAGCTTCAGAATCTCCGAAAGCTGAGAAAGAGGAATGGATACTTCCTGCGTGCCAGCTGCGTAGGGCGCTACCTGGTACGGCGGGAAGACGAGAACAAGATTCTCGCCGTCTATAGCAAAGCTTTGGAAGTTAATAGCATCCTTGGCGACGCCCTGGCGGATGTACTCGATGTCGGCAAACTCTCCAAGAGACTTTGAAAGCTCAAACTCTGCGATAGCGGAGAGGCGCCCGAGATAGTCGGAGCCGGAAACGAAGAGCTCGTTTATTTTCAGCTCTTCTCCCGAAAGGCGGTCAAAGGTGAAGGTGCGGAAGAAGGCGTTTGGATGCGCGCCAAGCGTATCAACGTAGAGGGTGTACACGTAGGAGACGGTATCCGCTCCTGCGTACTCTTCGTACGAGATCATGATGCTTTCCTTGCGGGTGTCAGAAAGGCCCATAAGCTCGATATCAGCAGGAGTGAGATTGTCGAAGTCGCCCTGGCGCTTGAAGTCGGCAATAGTCTCGTCTACGAAGTCCTCCATGAGGGATACGGCCTCTGCATCTGCCTCAGCGCTCGCGCTCGCCTTAAGGGGCGTTTCTGCGGGGTAGGTGGCCTCTATATCAAAGTAGGTGCCGTGTTCTTCGTACACTTCAGGCGGAAGCGTCTCTACAACCTCTTCAACGGTTCCCGGGAAGGGCGCGTATGGCTCAGGAGCCTGGTGCGTGGCCATGTACCAGATGGTAAAGCCGAGGACGATAACAATAAGAACGCTCGCGCCGATAAGCTCCATGCGTCGGGCAGAGGGGGAGTTGAGGTCGATCATATAGAAGAAGTATAGCCTAAGGAAAAGACCCCGCCGGAGCGGGGTCAACTCTCGAGCACCTTTTGCATTGCCTCAGCCAGGTTCTTAATTCGGTGTTGCATGCGCGGCTCCTGGATTTGTTTGAGCGCATTAACTCTCAGCGCGTCTTTAGGAATCCAGTAGGCAGGATTCGGAGCCTGAAGCACGATGGGCAGTATAGAGGAGTCGTATACAGGTAGAACGTCGAGAATGAACTTTTGTCCGCTCGGAACCTCAAACACGTTCCAAGAGTGAAGAACCGTTGTGTAATTAGCTCCAAAATCACCTTCCTCCGAAGAGCAGTTGGTCTTGGTAAGCACAACATGTTCTCCATCTACCGCCTCAATTCCAGCGATTTGGGCAAAAGCATGAGCTGTTTCGTGGCATTCGGGGTAGTACTTCCTTCCAGCCACCAGCCAAACTTCCTCCAAGTACGCAGGGAGTCTAAAGCGGAGATCGAGCGCCAATTTAAAGAGTCTTTCGATCTCCTGCTCGTCTTCGTCAGTAATGACCCGGTACAGATCTCGTCTGAGCAGCATAACCAGTCTCCCAGGGTTGAATTCAATTCTGCGGAAACCCTAGCACGCTGGCCCTTTATTTGACATAGACTCCCGTTTCCTATAGATTCTATCTATCCCGCTTGGCGGGCTTTCCATTGTCTATCCATGTCCCGCTCACTCAAGAAAGGCCCATACGTTGACCTGAAGCTCATGAAGAAGATTCAGGACAAAAAGCCGTCAGATGCCGGCGTCATTAAGACGTGGGCACGCGCAAGCCAGATCCCTCCGGAGTTCGTTGGGTTTACGTTTGGCGTGCACAACGGCAAGAGCCATGTAGACGTCCTCGTATCCGAGGAAATGGTAGGACACCGCCTTGGCGAGTTCTCGCCAACCAAGAAGTTCGTACGCCACGGAGGTAAGATGCAGAAGCAGCTTGAAGAGAAGAAGAAGCAGGCTGAGATCACCGCCGCTAAGGCAGCTAAGGCCGCTCCTGCAGCGCCTAAGAAGAAATAAGTATGGCATCGGTAGGAACACATAAGCAGCCAGCAAAGGCACGCAAGGAGGAGGCAAAGAAGGCTATCCGTGCGTCTATCGATACCTACAACCAGTCGCCTCGCAAGGTGCGTCTCGTAACGGACCTTGTGAAGGGAAAGAAGGCTGTAGATGCGATCGCTGAGCTTTCGTTCCTTTCCAAGCGCGCCGCAGAGCCGGTTAAGAAGCTTATTCAGTCAGCGGTTGCCAACGCGAAGAACCGCGGCGAGAGCACGGAGAACCTCCGCATCGAGGATATCCGCGTTGATTCAGCCGGTATGATCGTGCGCTTCATGCCTCGTGCCATGGGCCGTGCCGCTCCTATCCGGAAGCGCCGCAGCCGCATCATCGTGCGCCTTTCGAACGATTCCAAGTAATTACCATGACTCACACTGTCCACCCGTACGCCCACCGCCTCGGCATCATCCGTGATTGGAAGAGCCGCTGGTTCGCTGCAGATAAGAAGTCATACCGCGATAATCTTGCGGCTGACGCAACGATCCGCGCCTTCTTCAAGAAGCGCGGCAAGGCGATGCACATTTCGGACATTGAAATCGAGCGCGGTGCTGCTGAGGTGCGTGTGATCCTTCACACCGCCCGCCCAGGTCTCGTAATCGGCCGCTCAGGCGAGAATGCAACGAAGCTTCGTACAGAAGTAACAAAGCTCGTGCATGCAAAGGCCTCGGGAGCAAAGCCCGTCGTGAAGCTCGACATCATGGAGATCCGCCAGCCGGAGACCAGCGCCCAGGTGGTGGGATACATGGTTGCTGAGGGTCTTGAGAAGCGCATGCCGTTCCGCCGCGTGCTGAAGCAGACGGTTGAAAAGGTTATGGCAGTTCGCGAGGTTGCTGGTGTGCGCATCGTGGTTTCAGGTCGCCTTGGCGGCGCTGAGATGAGCCGCACCGAGCAGATCAAGCGCGGCCGCATTCCGCTTCAGACCTTCCGTGCAAACATCGACTACGCACACACGGAGGCACTTCTTCCATACGGCGTAATCGGTATCAAGGTGTGGATCTACCTCGGCGAGACCTTCAACGCAGAGAGCGCAGCACGTCCTGCATCTGAGCGCCCTGCGACTAACGGCCCACGCCGCTAAATTTACGTACTATGCTTTTTCCAAAGAAAGTTAAGCACCGCAAGTGGCAGACCGGACGAAAGTCCCCGGAGCGTCTTGCGCGTCCTGATACTCGCGGCATTACGGTTGCGTTCGGTTCCTACGGCCTACGTGCTACGACTCCTTCGCGCATTACCTCAAACCAGATCGAGGCTGCCCGTAAGGTGCTTACCCGCGTTACGGGTAAAGGTGGTAAGCTTTGGATCCGCATCTTCCCGGACCGTCCTATTACGAACAAGCCTGCCGAGGTGGGCATGGGTAAGGGTAAGGGAGATCCGAAGCACTTCGTGTTCGAGGTACGTCCAGGACGCATCCTCTTTGAGCTCGATGGTGTGGACGATGCTAAGGCCCGCGATGCACTTCGCCGCGCTGGTGCAAAGCTTCCGCTTAAGACCACGGTCATAACCCGCTAATACTATGGCCAAGAAACTTTCATTCAAGGACACCAAGCCAGAGGAGATCACCAAGCTCCTCGTGGAGAAGCGCGAAGAGCTTCGCAAGCTTCGCTTTGAAGCTGCAGGCGCTCGCGCAAAGGATCCTTCGGCACTTACTAAGACTCGCAAGGATATCGCGCGCCTTCTCACTGAGAAGACCGCACAGAAGAACAAAGCTGCATAATTACCATGGATACCAAAACCCCAAAGCCCCAGTCGTTCCGCGGAACCGTTGTTAAAACGGCGATGAAGGACACGGCCACCGTCTCGGTCTCTCGGTACGTAAAGCACCCGAAGTACAAGAAGTACCAGACCCGCAGCCAGAAGTTCCTCGCCCACGACGAGGGCAACACGGCAAAGGTGGGGGATCAGGTAACGATTGTTGCGTGCGCGCCGATTTCTAAGATGAAGTCATTCAAGATCGCTAAGTAATCTCTTTATTTATGGTACAGCCACAGTCAATCGTCACCGTTACCGACAACTCAGGCGGCAAAGTCGCTCGCGTGTTCAAGGTACTCGGAGGCTCAAAGCGCCGCTATGCGGAGATTGGCGACGTGGTAGTCGTATCCATCCAGACTGCAGAGCCCCGCAAGGCAGTAAAGAAGAAAGATATTTACAAGGCAGTCGTCGTACGCCAGAAGAAGGCGTTCCGCCGTGCGTCTGGCATCTACGTCCGCTTCGACGACAACGCCGTCGTGCTTATTGAAAAGCAGGGTAAGGAGATGGGTCCCAAGGGGAACCGCGTCTTCGGTCCTGTACCCCGCGACCTCGTCGAGCGCGGCTGGCAGAACATCGCGTCTATCGCGCCTGAAGTAGTCTAACCGCAACGATTATGTCCAAGGCATCAAAGGGTCTCCAGACCGCAAAGTTTAAAATCAAGAAAGGCGACACCGTCGTTGTTATCTCCGGAAAAGATAAGGGTAAGACCGGTACGGTTGAGCGCGTGATTCGCGAAGACGCGAAGATCGTGGTTGAGGGTGTTGCACTCGTAAAGCGCCATAGCCGCGGTACTCGCGGACAGACCGGCCGCATCGTCGAGAAGCCACGCGCAATCGCAATCTCAAACGTCATGCTCCAGGATCCTAAGGAGAAGAAGGGAACCCGCGTAAAGCAGGAGACCAACAAGGACGGGAAGAAGGTTCGCGTCACGGTTAAGAGCGGTTCCACGCTCGCATAACGCATTTAGGTATGATGATGACTAAAGAAAAGCTTGCAAACGCATTCGACACTCTCAAGGAGTCGTTTGGCTACACGAACGTAAACGCATCTCCGCGTCTTATGAAGATCGTGGTGTCCTCAGGCGTCGGCAAGGCTGACAAGACAAAGAAGGCACTCGTAGAGGATCGTCTTTCCCGGGTTACCGGACAGAAGGCAGCGCCTCGCGCAGCAAAGCAGTCCATTGCCCAGTTCAAGATGCGCGAAGGCGACATCATTGGCTTTCAGGTAACACTTCGCGGCGCACGCATGCACGAGTTCCTCGACAAGCTCATCCACATCACGCTTCCTCGTACGCGCGACTTCCGCGGACTCAACATTTCGGGCGTTGATGAGATGGGCAACCTCACCATCGGCATCAAGGATCACACGATCTTCCCTGAGACTGCAGAAGAAGACCTCAAGGACGTATTCGGTATGGCTATCACGCTTGTATCAACAGCGAAGACCAAGCCAGAGGCAGAAGCCTTCTTCCGCCACCTCGGCATTCCATTTAAGAAAGAGGCGTAATACGCTTCACTCAAAGAAAAAGCCCGCAGATGCGGGCTTTTTCTTTGACATATGCCGCTCGATGGTGAAGTATCGGGGAGGAACGTTTTGTTCAGGAAGGACCTCGAATGTTAACTCCGATGAAAAGCGATCCTGCGTGGCTTGAGTTTGCGAGCCGCGATGTGGGATACGAACACAGTCACGTCGAAGAACTCATCGACGACGCTCGCGTTGCCTTCTCAGCCTCCTGGGTTCGAGAGACGCAGCGCGTAGACTTCAAGTTGCGGCTCTGGATGCCCAGGAAGGAAACGCTCACCGCTGAGGCGCGGGGGACTGGTATTGATGCCGAGCGTCTCTTTGAGCTGGTGTCGCCAGAAAGGCGGTATCTGACTCACGGTGAGCTTCTTCAGCTGTCTAACCTGGCCGAAGAGGACGCCTACACGATTCAGGAGGCGTTCAACAGCAAGCTCACTGAGCTTGCCACGGACATACTCGCTACCCACTGCCACACGTCCCATGTTTTGTTTCGGGGCATGGTGGGACAGGGGAGGGCGAAAAAGTACTGGGTTCAGCTCGTGCTGCAGCAAGGAACCAAGCCATTCTGGGCTGCGAACTACTTCCTGCCTCCAAACCAGGTGTACAAGTACCTCCAAATCCCGAAGCAGGACGCTGCCTAAACCAATGACCCCGCGGAGCAATCTGCGGGGTCTCCACATTGATTTGACAGCCTACTTCCTGGCTGATAGATTGGTGGAACGGCTCCCCGGAGCTTTTTTCTTATGGCCAAAACATCCCAACTCGCCCGCAACGCAAAGCGCATTAAGCTCGCCGACAAGTACGCTGCAAAGCGCACGGAGCTTAAGGCTGCTGGCGATTGGGACGGTCTTCAGAAGCTTCCGAAGAATGCGTCTCCGGTTCGTGTTAAGAACCGCTGCGCTATTACCGGCCGCGGTCGTGGCTACATGCGTGATTTCGGTCTTTCCCGCATCGCTTTCCGCGAGCTCGCACTTGAGGGCAAGATCCCGGGCGTTAAGAAAGCTTCCTGGTAAATCCAGTATTTTTGTATGGTTACTGATCGCGTAGGAGATTTCATCATTCGTCTTAAGAACGCTGGCGCTATTAACAAGCCCACCGTGTCTGTACCGTTTTCAAAGCACGTTGAGGAGATTGCACACAAGCTCAAGAGTCTTGGCTACGTTGCTGAGGTTAAGAAGGGAAAGGGTCCCTACGAGTTTGAGGTTGTCCTCGCGTACGACGAGCGCGGCCGCCACAAGATCAACGGCGTAAAGCGCATTTCTAAGCCAGGACGTCGCCTTTACACGCCTTCAGCTGAGGCGCACTCAGTGAAGAACGGTATGGGCGCACGCCTCCTTTCAACACCGAAGGGTGTACTCACGGATGCTGAAGCACGTAAGGTGCGCAGCGGCGGAGAGAATCTCTTTGAGATCTGGTAATGCTTTCTATTATGTCCCGCCTTGCAAAGAAGCCAATCGCTATCCCTTCCAAAGTAACCGTTTCTACGGACGGTGGAGTGCTTTCGGTGAAGGGTACGCAGGCACAGCTTGCGATGCCAATCCACCAGGCAATCGCCATTGCGATTACTCCGGAGGGTCTCATGATCACGCCATCCAACGACACCAAGCTCGCACGCGCGCTTACAGGAACCTACGCTGCGCACGCACGCGCGATGATCTCGGGCGTTGAGACGCCATTCAAGCGCGTTCTCGTTATGAAGGGTGTGGGCTTTAAGGCAGAGCTTCGCGGACGCGAGCTCGTGCTTAACGTCGGCTTCTCGCATCAGGTTACGCTTCCCGTTCCTGAGGGTCTTGAGGCTAAGGTTGAGAAGCTTACGATTACGATTGAAGGCGCGGACAAGCAGAAGGTTGGTCAGTTTGCCGCTGAAGTACGCGCGGTAAAGCCACCGGAGCCATACCTTGGAAAGGGTATCGCGTACGACAACGAGGTTATCCGCCGCAAGCAGGGCAAGAAGGCCGTCTAGTATTTACGTATGGCAACTCTCACTAAAAAGGAACTCCGCGACCGCCGCCACAACCGTGTGCGCGCACGCATTTCAGGTACCGCAGCGCGTCCTCGCCTCGCGGTGTTTAAGAGCAACAAGTTCGTGTCCGCACAGCTTATCGACGACGAGGCAGGAAAGACTGTTGCTGCATCACACGGACGCGAGGTTGGCGGCACTCTTACTGCGCAGGCAGCAGGCGTGGGCAAGAGCATTGCGGAGAAGGCCCAGAAGGCTGGCATCACCGCCGTGGTCTTTGATCGCGGAGGCTACGGATACGCAGGCCAGGTCAAGGGTCTTGCGGACGCGGCACGCGAAGCAGGGCTTACTTTCTAATACATGACTGATACAACACTCGACACGAATACCGACGCAAAGGCACCAGAGGCAGAAGCTCCTGTTGTTGACGCTGCTGCTGCACCTGCCCGCGATGGCGGTCGTGGCGGATTCCGCAGCGGAGGTCCTGGTGGTCGCGGACGGGGCCCGGGTGGACGTGATGGTGGTCGCGGACGCGGGCCTCGCGCCCCTCGCGAGCGCTCAGAGTTTGAGCAGGCAACGCTTGAGGTTCGTCGCGTGGCCCGCGTTATGGCCGGCGGTCGCCGCTTCTCCTTCTCCGTAACGGTTGTTATCGGCGACAAGAAGGGACGTGTTGGCGTTGGCCTTGGAAAGGGTGCAGATACCGCGCTTGCTATTGATAAGGCGGTTCGCGATGCGAAGAAGCACCTCGTAACTGTTAAGCGCACTCCAGAAGGTTCCATTGCGCACGACGTGTCAGTGAAGTACTCGTCTTCGATTGTTACTATCATCCCGTCTCCCGGCCGCGGTGTTGTTGCAGGATCTGCAATGCGCTCCGTGCTTGAGCACGCTGGTGTTACGAACGTGATTGCAAAGATCCTCACCCGCACCAAGAACAAGCTCACCATTGCGCGCGCTACCGTTGCCGCTCTTGCGTCTGCAGGCGCTCGATAATTCTCTTTACTATGCAGTCCAACACTCTCGCACCCAAGACCCAGCGCATCACCACTCCTCGTGTAGGACGTGGTGGCAAGCGTGGTAAGACCTCTGGTCGTGGTACCAAGGGGCAGAACGCTCGTGCCGGACACAAGAAGCGCCCGGAGATGCGCGACATCCTTAAGAAGCTTCCGAAGCTTCGTGGTCACGGAAAGAACCGTGCCCGCACCGTGCGCGCAAAGCGCCGCGAGTACGAGCCAGTTAACCTCGCTACGCTCGAGGCTGCATTCTCCGCAGGAGACGCAATCACGCCAGAGACGCTCTACAAGAAGGGTCTCATCAGCGCGAAGGGTGGCCGCATTGCCTACGTAAAGATTCTCGGTGCTGGCAGCCTTACGAAGGCGCTTAAGGTTACTGACTGCGACGTATCGGTCGTTGCGAAGACCGCAATCGAAGCCGCAGGCGGCTCCGTCCTCTAGTCCTATGATTGGAAAGGCGATTCACAAGCTCAAGGTCGTCTTCTCGGATCGGGTCATCAGGAACCGGATCCTCTTCATCCTGGGTGCCTTTGTAGTCTTCCGCTTCCTCGCGGCGGTGCCAATTCCTGGCGTTGACCCAATCGCGCTTGCACAGTTTTTCAATAACAATCAGTTCCTCGGTCTCCTCAACATCTTCTCCGGAGGCGGGCTCGCAAACCTTTCTATCGTGATGCTCGGCGTTGGTCCGTACATTACGGCTTCTATCGTTATGCAGCTCGCTACTGTCCTTATTCCAAAGGTTAAGGCGATGTACAGCGAGGAAGGAGACGCAGGACGCACGAAGTTCACTTCGATTGCGCGCGCTATCACGGTACCGTTCGCAATTCTTCAGGGTATCGCATTCCTCTCGCTCCTGGAGAGCCAGGGAATCGTGCGCACGCTTACACCGTTTGATTTTGCTGTTAACGTATTCCTTATTACCGCGGGCTCATTGCTCCTTATGTGGATCGGCGAGCTTATCACCGAGTTCGGCATCGGCAACGGTGTTTCCCTCATTATCTTCGCTGGTATCGTGGCAGCGCTTCCTGCTGGCCTTTCCCAGCTTCTGTTTACGGCAACGGCCGCAAACATTCCGGCATACGTAGGCTTCGCACTTCTTGGAATTGCGATTATCTTCGCCGTTGTTCTGGTGTCTGAGGCAGAGCGCTCGATTCCAATCAACTACGCCCGTGCAACACGCGGCGCTGTATCAGCTGCGCCAACGTACCTTCCTATTCGCCTTCTGCAGGCCGGTGTTATGCCGATTATCTTTGCGCTCTCGCTCCTTCTTCTTCCGCAGATGGTCCTTACCGGACTTGCGGCAGTTGGTGTAGCAGGAGCCGCTGGTGCGCTTGCCGGATACCAGGCTTTCAGCGCAAACCCGTACTGGCACGGCGCGGTGTACTTCGTGCTCGTGGTTATGTTTACGTACTTCTACACCTCCATCACCTTCGAACCCAAGCGCGTGGCTGACAATCTTCAGAAGTCTGGAGCCTTTGTTCCTGGCGTGCGCCCAGGACGCGAGACCGAGACCTTCATTGGAAACGTGGTTAACCGCGTGACGCTCCCTGGAGCGCTCTTCCTCGGCTTGGTTGCGGTTGTCCCATTCATCATCCAGGGCCTTACCGGCATTACAGCCGTCCTTATCGGCGGTACCGCGCTTCTCATCGTGGTTAACGTGGTGCTCGACCTCATTCGGAAGATCGACGCGCAGGCGTCCCTTCGGGAGTATTAGAAAAAAGCCTCCTCCGGGAGGCTTTGCTCGTTAATGCTAGAGTAATCAGTATGGAATCGCCGCAGACGGTATTCTTTCTCGGAAAGCCTGGTAGCGGAAAGGGCACGCAGGCCAAGATCCTTGCTGCACGGACTGGGTGGCCGATGTACGGCTCTGGAGACCAGTTCCGCGCCATTGCTGCTGAAGACACTCCAGCAGGGCGAAGAACAAGGCTTGAAATGGATCAGGGGCTGTTGTCGCCTCCTTGGTTTGTTGAGTACTTGTACCTACGCATTGCACTCTCGCATCCTGATGCGCAAAGCGTTATCTTCGACGGATTCAACAGAAAGATCGAAGAAGCAGAGCTTATCTTCGCTGCGTCGGAATTTTTGGAACGTCCGTTTACGGTTATTAATATCGCGATATCGGATGAAGAGGTGCATCGCAGGCTCGATTCACGCAAAGGGGAGTCTGGCCGTGCTGATGATCACTGTGTGCAGATGCGTCTCGACGAATACAATCGCTTTACGGAGAAAGCCCTAGAGGTCTTTAGGAAGGGGAATGCTTGCGTGGATATTGACGGGGAGCGTACCCCTGAAGAGGTCTCAGAAGAGGTCGCGAAGATCCTGGGGCTCGCATAAATGCGCGCATCTTTCATTACTGATACAGTAGGAATATCTATGCAAGAATCACTTTCAAATACTATTATCCTTACCGGCCGTCCGGGCTCAGGAAAGGGAACCCAGGCAAAACGCCTCGCTGAGGCGCGCGGATGGGCGCACTTTTCAACTGGCGAGCGTTTTAAGACGCTGCGGGACGGCGAGGGACCAATTGCCGCTCACGTGCGCGAAGCGTATGACGCAGGGGAGCTCCTTCCTGACTGGTTTGCTAACTACATCTTTGAAGACGTAGCGCTTTCACTCGCTCCTGATGCGGGTATGGTGTGTGACGGGTATCCGCGCACGCTTGCGCAGGCAGAGCGCTTTGCGAGCGTCATGGACTGGCTCGAGCGCCCGTACCGGGTTATTGATCTTATGGTGCCGAACGAGGAAGTAACAACACGAATGTTAAAGCGTGCGGAAAGCGAGCACCGTCCAGATAGTGCTACGCCCGAGAAGATCGCCGCACGTCTTGGCGTGTATGACGCATACACTGCGCCCGTGCTTGAGTTCTTCAAGGAGCGCGGACTCCTCACGACGCTCGACGGCACGAAGACGCCGGAGGAAGTGGAGGCTGATATTCGTGCGACACTTGCATAAGTATGGTTGCGTACACTCCTGAAGAGCGAGAGGGAATCATCGAGTCTGGTCGCAGGCTCGGCGTTATCCTTGAGAAGCTTGAGCGCATGGTTGCTCCAGGAGTTTCTACGCAGGCACTTGAGGACGAGGCGCTTCGCCTTATTCTCGAAGGCGGGGACGAGCCAGCGTTTAAGGGCTATACGCCTGAGGGTGCACGCCGTCCGTTTCCTGCAGCGCTGTGCGTTTCTGTTAACGAAGAGGTGGTGCACGGCATTCCGAATGAGGACGCACGGATTCTTAAGGAAGGCGATATTGTTTCGCTCGACTTCGGCATCGTGCACAAAGGCTTCATCACGGACTCCGCCGTTACGGTTCCCGTGGGGAAGGTGTCGAAGGAGGCGCAGAACCTTATTGCAGCCACGGAGCGCGCGCTTGAAGCCGGGATTAGTGCCGCACGCGTTGGCGGACGGATTGGCGACATCTCTCACGCAATCGGCGAATCCTTCAAGGGTACCGGGGTTTCTATCGTAAAGGTGCTCGGCGGGCACGCCGTAGGGAAGCGCGTCCATGAAGAGCCGTACATCGCAAACTACGGGTACCCTGGGACCGGGGAAGAGATTAAGGAGGGTATGGTGCTCGCGCTTGAGCCTATCGCAAACGCAGGCAAGGGAACGATTATACTTGCGCCCGACGGATACACGTACCGCTCAAAGGACGGCTCGATTTCGTCCCATTCTGAGCACACCATCCTCATTGAGGAGAGTGGCGTAACGGTTGTGACTCGGAGGCCGACAGAGCGATTTTAAGGAAGAAGGCGTTTGTCCCGAAGCCTGGTGCTGGCCCTTTGGGTACGCTATACTCAGCCCATTAGTTCGCCTTCGGGCGATTTTTAGTATCACTTTCCATGCCAATTCCGCACCCAAAACTCGAACGCAGCTTCGTCATTATCAAGCCAGACGGCATTCAGCGCTCTCTCGTAGGAGAGATCATCAAGCGCTTTGAGCGCACCGGCCTTAAGCTTATCGGGCTTAAGCTTGCGGTTCCTGATAGCGACCGCATCTGGAAGCACTACAACAAGGACGACGAATGGTTCATCAAGAAGGGAACCAACATCGCGGCTGAGCGTGCTGCAGCAGGCCTTTCTGCGGAGAAGGAGCCTATTGAGTACGGAAAGGATATTATCCGCGCGCTTGAGCGCTACATGACCTCGGGTCCTGTTGTGATGATGGCGTGGGAAGGAAACCAGGCAGTCGGCGTAATCACCAAGATCACGGGAGGCACTGAGCCATCGACGTCTGACGTCGGAACTATCCGCGGCGACTTCACGATCGATTCTTACGGAATCTCTGCAGTTGATGATCGCGCAGTGCGCAACCTCATCCACTGCTCCGACACTCCCGAGAATGCGGAAACGGAGATCAGTCTCTGGTTCACTCCGGAAGAGATCATTAGCTACCGTCTCGTAGGCGATCAGATCCTCTACGACGTGAATCTCGACGGCATTCTCGAGTAGTCCACACCAATCCGGCCTCTGGCCGGATTTTGGTATACTACGTGTAGAGCCGTCCTATAAACGCAACTTGCTTTCAACCAGGGAGCCTTATATCCCGTAGGCGGCTTTGCTTCTTACGATGCGGGCACCCACGTGGCATACAAAAGTTGCCACACCGGGACGGCTCTATGAGAAAAGCCGAGGAGAAATCCTCGGCTTTTCTCATGCTAAAGTGGTCGTATTATGCGTCTTGCATGGCTCCTTGCAGCTCTTGTTCTCGCTTCGCTCGTAGCGTACATACAGTACGTTGCGCTTGAGTACTGGCTCTACTGGACGTACACCTGGCTTGATACGTTCGTGCACTTCCTCGGTGGGCTTACAGTCGCGGTGTTTGGCGTTGCACTGCTTGATAAGCGACGTGCGCTCGTATTCCTCGGCGCTATGTTTGGGATTGCGATAGGGTGGGAATTGTTTGAGCTTGGTATTAACGCGCAACGGGAAGCGAATTTTGCGTTCGATACCTCGCTTGATCTGCTTATGGACGCACTGGGTATGACGCTCGGGTACACCGCTGCTCGATTTACGATATGGCGATCCGCGTAACATTTCATGGGGGCGCTGGAGCCGTTACTGGCTCGAATTTCCTCGTTGAGGGAACGGAAGGCGGCAAGATTTTAATAGACTGCGGACTTGAGCAGGGAAGAGACTTCTGCGCTAAGTGTATGTACGCATCGTTCCCCTACGACGCCTCTACTATCGATGCGCTCGTTATTACGCACGCGCACCTTGACCATATAGGCCGCGCACCGAAGCTTGTGCGAGAAGGCTTCAAAGGAAAAGCGTACATGACCGAGGCAACGCGCGATCTTATGGCGCTTATGCTCAGCGATAGCGTTAACTTGCTTGCGCAGGAAGCCAAGCGCTATGGCCAGCTCCCGCTTTATAGCGTCGAGGATGTTGAGCGTCTTTTGACACTCGTGGAGACGATTCCGTACAACGAAGAGCGCACCATAGCGCCCGGGCTTTCGATATATATGCGCGATACCGGGCATATCCTCGGCGCCGGAAGCGTGCGTGTGAAAGACGCAGACGGCACCACAGCTGCGTTTACGGGAGACATTGGCAACTCGCCAAATCCATACCTCAGGGACGCGGATCCGGTTCCTGACGCAGATGCACTTATCATGGAGGCGGTATACGGAGACCGTCTGCACGAGCACGTGGATCAGCGCGTGCCGCAGCTGCGCGACACATTGAAGCGCGCTATAGAGCGCGGCGGAACCATTCTCATGCCGGCATTCTCCATGGAGCGCACGCAGCTCATGCTGTACGAAATTTCAAACCTTATGGAAGCAGGAGAGCTTCCGAAGATTCCTGTCTTCCTTGATTCGCCGCTTGCGATTAACGTTACGGCTATTTATGAGAAGTGGGCGAGCGAATACTTCAACGAGGCAGCGAAGGCTGAGATGAAGAAGGAGCAGAGCATTTTCCGCTTCCCATTCCTCACTATGACGCCAAGTCGCGAGGATTCAGAAACTATAGCGGGAGAGCCGAGCCCGAAGCTTATTATCGCGGGCGCGGGTATGAGCCATGGCGGCCGTATCGGGAAGTGGGAGGCGAAGTACCTTCCAGATCCTACAACTACGCTCCTTATCGTTGGGTACCAGGCTCCAGGCTCTCCGGGTCGCCTGCTTCAAGACGGCGCAACGAAGGTTAAGCTCGATGGACACGAGGTTAAGGTTCGCGCGAAGGTTGAGAGCCTTACGAGCTGGTCTGCGCACGCTGATAGGGAAGGGCTGCTCGCGTTCGCTCAAGGTTCGCTTCCGCGCGCCAAAGCCATATTCGTTTCCATAGGAGAGCCGGCAGCGCAGCGATTCCTTGCGCAGCGGATTCATGACTTCCTTGGAGCGAAGGCTATCGTGCCGAGTCAGGGCGAAGTTTGGGAGATTCGGAAAGACGGTGTCACGAAGATATAAACAAAAAGCCCCGCAGATGCGGGGCTTTTTGTTCGAGGGAAATCCTTATCCCTGAATCTTGTTCGCAACGCGAGCGAATACCTCAGGCTCCTGAGCGGCAAGGGTGGCAAGTACCTTGCGGTCGAGCTCTACACCTGCCTTTGCTTTTGCGGCGATAAACGTGCTGTAGGACTTGAAGCCGAGCTCGCGGATAGCCGCGTTAAGGCGGACAATCCAAAGCTGACGGAAGTCAGTCTTCTTGTCGCGGCGGTGGTTAAACGCGTTCTTTCCCGCATGCACCAGCGACTCCTTCGCGAGGCGCACCTTGGTAGAGCGGCCATGACGGAAGCCCTTGGCGCGTACCAATATGTTGCGGCGGCGCTTTGCCGATGCTACTCCTCCTTTTACTCGTGCCATACGGAATTAATTACTTAAAAGTTATGCGCTTGTCTTGCTGAGGAACTGGCGGATGATGCGCTTTGGAACCGTGATGAGGTTTGCACGCCTTTTCACGCCCTTGGTGCGTCCGCGCTCCTTGGCATTGAAATGGTCCTGACCCGGCTTGCGGGCAACAAGCACCCCGTTACGGGTTACCTTGATGCGCTTCGTGTATGACTTGTTCGTTTTCATGTTTTACGTAGTTTCGGGTTCAGGACTGTCTGGTTTCTTCGTTCCGGTGGCAACTGCCTTCGCGTCACGTTCGAGGATGCCGGCGAATCCCTTCGGGGCTCGCGCGATAGGCTCGGCTATCTTGTACGGATAGGGAATGAGGAGCACGAACTTTTCGAGCCGGGTCTTGAGGAACGCTTCCTCCATACCCTTGTAGCGGCCCTTGAGGAAGAGCTCGACACGCACCCGGTGCCCGTCGGCGAGCCATTCGGCTGCCTTCTTGGCTTTGAGGCGCATGTCGTTCTCTCCTGTGCCTACCTTTATCTGGACCTCCTTGGTTTCAGAAACCTTTACCTTGGCCCTGGCGGCACTCTCTTTCTTGCTTCGCTCGTACTCGAATTTACCATAATCCATGATTTTCGCAACGGGCGGAACCGCGTTCGGCGAGATCTCAATGAGGTCGAGACCGAGGTTTTGAGCCGCTTTAAGGGCGTCTTCCGTACTTATGACGCCGAGGTTCTCTCCCTCGGCGCCTATAACCCGGAGTTGGGCGGCTCTAATCTCCCGGTTTATGCGAATTCGATCAGTTGGTGTGCTCAAGGTTTGTGGTGTATTGGTGATTCTAGCACGTAAATAGGCCGTACTCAAGCACAAAGCCCGGCTTTCGCCGGGCTCAATGCCATGAAAATGATGGGTTTCTACTCAGTAGAGGTTTCTACCCGTACATCAGCCGAAAGGCGGGAGATGAGGTTAGCAAACGCCTCAAGCAGGTTTCCGGTGCCTTCGCGCGCTGAAGCCTCAAAGGCGTCAAAATCTGCGCGGATCTCAGCCCATTCTTCTGCTGCAGCACCTTCAGCGTTGTCATACGCTGCGGCGAGGTCTGCGCGTACCTCAGCGTACTCCGTTGAGAGGTCGTCATAGCTTTCGCCCGCTTCTGCGCGTACGCGAAGTGCTGCAAGGTCAGTTGCTGCTTCTGCGCGTGCTGCTTCGCGGTCGAAGGCGGCTGCCGTCGTAGTCGCGGTGTTCTCCATCGCTTCCTCTGTTACGGGCCGGTTAAGGGCGAAGATAAGGATAAGGATGGCAACAATGCCGAGCACAACCCAAATAAGTCCAGTTCGGTTCATAAGTGATGCGTTAATTACGTACTTCGAAACGATATAGAAATAGTCCTGACGCTTTCATGAAGCAGGGAACGAGTCTCCTTCATGAAGGCCTCACGCACGATCCGTACACTAACGGGCATAGAAGCTAATCACTAATGTAATGGCAACAGTCGTTAACAATCCCGGATCGGGAGATAACGGAGCAGGCGGTTGGATTCTTGCGGTAGGGCTTCTTATCGTAATTGCCCTCATCGCCATCTTCGTGTGGCCGGGCTACGGGAACGGTGGCGGAAACACGCCTGCAACGCAGGTGAATGTTGAAGTGCCGACACCCGACATGGGTGGTAGCGAAGGTGCGCAATAAGAGCTAATCGTAAAAACTACTATGGAATTTCTTATCTGGATTGTATTTGGTGCTCTAGCAGGTTGGATCGCGTCAATGATCATGAAGACGAATGGCCAGCAGGGCCTTCTTCTCGACATTATTGTCGGTATCGTGGGTGCCGTCCTTGGCGGATGGATCATGAGCCTCTTCGGACAGCAGGGCGTTGAAGGCTTTAACCTCTACAGCTTCCTTGTTGCCGTTCTTGGTGCCGTTGTGCTTCTTGCCATCGTGAAGATGGTGCGCCGCGTATAAGCTACTCAGAGTTTAAGAAAACGGCCGCATTCATGCGGCCGTTTTCTTATGTACCTACGAGGGTTCTGAGATAGGCGCTGAAGTCCTTGGGGCCGCTTGTAGCCTTCGCTGCCACATCCGCTTTGTGTGGGGTTAGATCGTGCGCGGCCATAGTTTCTTCGGGAGAGTTCGGAGCGGCAATCAGTCCCTGGTCCATCAAGTACCGGTCCGCGTATCCCGTTGCGTTCCAGGCGATGTTGTAGGGAAGCGTACCGGGGTAGTTTCGGTTAACGATAGTGGCGAGTACGTTCGTACAGTTGGCCGTAAGGGTGTTGTAGAAGCGTGGACTCAGTGCGAGCGTGTTCGTCTCGTGGGTGAGCGAGAGGAATAGGGACTGTGCGGCTTCCGGAGAGAGCTCGAGCGGGTAGAGGCGCAATGGGTGGTTGAGGTATACGAGACGGCGCGTTACGAAGTCGCGCTCAAGACCCCATTGGTATGAGAGTTCGTACTCGCGAAAGACGCCCTTCGTTGCCGAGTATGATTCGCCCTCTTCCCGGCGCGCTTCTACTGAGAAAGACACGGCTGTGCCGTCGCTAAACTCAAAAGAGAGGAAGGTGTGGCCAACCGCTTCAAACTCAGAGAAAGGCTCCACAAGAAACCATGCGCGCGTAATAGTAGAGGGATCAACCTTGAGATCTGTCCATGCAGCATCAAGGACGGATGACTCGTCGTAGGTCCAATTCCTCACGTTATGAATTGTTACCGAGCTCGTTGCGTGCGTAACCGTCGCCATGCGTGACTGCTCAGGAATCCAGACGCGGTCGCTACTCGGCTCCTTTAACAGGAGGTAGAGGGATAGAGCGCCGATGAGGACTGCAAGGAAGAGGGTGGCGAGTTTCATGAGTCTTAGTATAGGCCAGAGAGTTAGAAAGCGCGTATGCATTGCAGTGCATGCTGAGGCAGGTACACTTACTACAGATTACTCTTAACGCTTTTCGCATATGACTGATCTACACTACAAAATTCAGATCAACGCGCCACGCCAGAAGGTGTGGGACGCTATGCTCGGAGACGAGACATACCGCCAATGGTCGGAAGTATTCTCGCACGGTTCCTACTTCGTCGGCGACTGGAGCGAGGGATCCCGCATGGAGTTTCTTGGTCCCGATCCTGAGGGAGGGAAGGAGGGCGGAATGGCAGCGCTCGTAAAGGAGAATCGTCCGCAGGAATTTATTTCTCTTCAGCATCAGGCGGAGATACGGAACGGCGAAGAGATTCCTTGGGAAGGAACGTCAGGGTTTGAGAACTACACCCTTACAGACAAGGACGGGAGTACAGAAGTCTCCGTTGACCTTTCCGGACTTCCTGACGAGTACGCCGATATGTTTAACGACATGTGGCCGAAGGCGCTTGAGAAGCTCAAGGAGATTGCGGAGAAATAATTTAAGAATAGGGAGTGTAGCAAAACCGCCGTTGGGCGGTTTTGTTGTATGCGCTATGGGCAAATGAAAAGACGTTCCTAATCCGGTTTATGCGTCGCAACGAATTGAGTCCAGGCCTCTTTAAAGGAGACATTTCTATTCAGGAGCTCATCAAACGAACCAGAGTCGGGTATCACCATGAGTACACGAAAGCCAATACGTGCCTACGGGGTACCCAGAACTGGGCTGGGAGATTAGAACCTCCTTATCTAAAACCAGCAACAAGATGGGATTTCCTGTATCATTATCCCAATGGCCGTTAAATACAACCTGTATTGCGATGAGAGCTGTCATCTCGAAAATGATCACCAAACAGCGATGGTGCTGGGTGCTGTGTGGTGTCCAAAGGATTCAGCGCAGGAGATTTTGACCCGAATAAGAGAGATAAAGACGCAATACGGGCTATCTCCTTGGACTGAAATCAAGTGGACCAAGATTTCTCCAAAGAAACTTCCGATGTATCTGCATCTTGTAGATTATTTCTTCGATTCGCCAGACCTGCATTTTCGGGGACTTGTTGTGCCTAATAAGATGGCTCTCGATCACCAAAAGTTCGAGATGAGTCATGACGACTTTTACTACAGGATGTATTTCACAATGATAAAAGCCGTTTTAAGTCCTCAGGATACCTACGACATTTATATTGATATAAAAGATACTCGTGGCGGCGCAAAGGTTAAACAACTACATAAGGTGTTGGGAAGAAATATGTATGATTTTAATTCGCGTATTGTTCAAAATATGCAGATCATAAGATCAGAGGAGGTTGGAATTATGCAATTAGCGGATCTGCTAATAGGCGCTGTCTCTCACCTAAATCGAGGCATTAAATCTAGCGAAGCAAAACAGCGAGTAATTGAAAGAATTCAGGAGAGGTCAAAATATTCTCTCACAAAGTCGACACTGCCTAGTGAAGATAAGTTCAATCTTTTTGTCTGGCACTCTGAGGGCTAATTTCTCTCATCATGAAGTTACCAGAATTAATCAGGCTAGTTGACCATGGAAACGACTGGGATGTTTATTTAGAGGCCGTTTACGAACTTTTCCAAGCAGATTTTGTGCACAAAAGACCAGTATTTCGCGGTACTCGACTTGGTCTTAAAAAGCATCCTCAAGTAGAAGGAAAGGAGGCCACATTTTGGCACCTCATATCAGAAGGGAAGATAGAGGTTGAGCGGGTTAAAGATGAATCACGATGCGAAAGGATAAAGTGGCCAAAGCCTATTATCGATGATTGCGACTCTTACCCTGAATATGTAAAAGTTTGGGAAAACACGAGAGTCAATAAGGACGGAGTTACAGAAGGTAGGATTTGCATCTGTTTCGGAGACTGGGAGTATCTGGTAGTTCTCGCAAAGAGAAAAGAATACTTAATTCCTTGGACTGCGTACCCGGTCACTTATTCGCACACAAAAAGGAAGCTTGAAAAGGAATATAAGAGCTTTCACGGTATTTAGTACCAGTATAAAAGCCGAGACCGCCACATAAATGGCGGTCTCTTTACTCCTTCTGCGACTAGGTAGATGAGCTATTAGTAAATGTACACAGGTTTACCTGTAAAAGCAATGAATTTGACAGGATAACTCTAGGTGGATAAACTGCTGAAAATCTCAGCAGTTTATCCACCTAGAGCGAGTATATTGTATAATATTCTTGATACTCAAATGAAACCGATTCTTTTTATAGATTTTGATGGAACACTTTGCCATGATCGGTTTTGGCGAAGTCTTCCTGCAGAACAGTATGAGAAGGTACAAACACTCCTTTTTAAAGAAAGGAAAAGCTATGCAGAGGAGTGGATGAAAGGGAAACATACTGCAGAAGAAGTAAATCAGTTCCTGTCTGAGCAGCTAAGAATTCCATTCGAAGAGATATGAGAAGTCTTTGTAAGGGATGCAGAAACTATGAATGTTTCAAAAAATGTCCTTGAAACTGTAGGGAATCTTCGAGAGATATATACAACTATTTTGATAACTGTGAATATGGATAGTTTCGCCCGATTTACTGTCCCTGCCTTGAAGTTGAAAGACTACTTCGACGATATTAGTAACTCTTACTACGAAGGTAAGTTCAAAAGTGATAACGAAGGGGAAGTATTTCGAGATTACATAAACAAATATTCAGCCCCAGTAGAACGTAGCATCCTTATAGATGACTCCACGGGAGCTTGTGAGACCTTTAGAGCTGTTGGAGGTATTGCCTACCAAGTCACCTCAGAAGAGGACATCTCGCATCATTTGGCCCAGCTCGATAAATCTTAAGAGGCGAGAGGTGGGGGAATTCTGAGAGGTTGCTGCAGAATAATAGAACCTCCCCTCGATAAGGACGTGTATATACAAAAAGGCCCGTTAGGGCCTTTTCATGAAACCATGTGGAATTGGGTTCATGAGCTTAGAACCTCACTCTTGCAAGGCACGTCCTCACATTTCTTAAAAGTGGTGGATGAGTGGTAGTGGGGAAAGAGGTCAAAAGCCAATCAGCGCACGTATTTTGAGTCCGGACGTGAACTATTGGTTAGAACCTCTTTCTAAAGATTGGAGTTTGGTCGTCATCCACTCAATCTCTGTCTGCTGACCCGAAAGGATATTCCCGCAGAGTTCCTTAATCTGGGGATCTTCTAGGTGTGCCTTCTCGCACATAAGTATCGCCCCAGCGTGGTGAGGAATCATGGACTTAAGAAACTGCTCATCTCCAATGGCAACCTGCTGTCTGATGAAAATGAATGAACAAACTAGCAGGAATACACCAACTGCAATAATCCCCACATTCTGTCTCTTTTTCGGATACATAGAACCCATGATGAGAAGTTCGAGTACCACCATTGGCGCTGCCATGAGCGCCGCCATATAGAACTGATTATGGTTTGGGTGGATATTTCCGAAGGCATCCACCATGGCGTACATGAGCACGTACATGGCAATGAGGTGCAGGACGAACATGAGAAGAAGACGACCGTAATTTTTGTGATGATCCATAGTGTTTAGGATACTCATTGTGTAGACTTTGACAATATACCCCATGGGGGTATATTGAGTGCATGAAGACAGAAGCAAAGAAGCAGGTATTAAACCGACTAAATCGCATAGAGGGACAAGTACGAGGTTTAAAGAAAATGATTGAAGAGGATATTTACTGCGTTGATATCATCACGCAGACTTCGGCCGTGAAGCGTGCGCTGTCAGGCGTAGAAGACCAGCTCCTGGAAAGCCATCTTGGTACCTGCGTCATCGGGCAGATGAAAAAGGGACAGGAAGGTAAGGCAACGAAGGAGATCTTGAAGGTTTACTCACTAAAGCGCGCTTAGTATGGATCACAATCATGGGCAGAGCCTCAACAAAGTAGCCTTTAGTGCCACACTCCACTGTCTAACTGGCTGCGCGACTGGCGAGGTACTCGGTCTTGTTATCGGTACGGCACTTGGGTGGGGAACAGGGCAAACTATCCTGCTCGCTGTGGTACTCGCCTTCTTCTTCGGGTATCTCTTCACGATGGTTCCGCTCCTACGGCATGGGATGACACTCGGTGCCGCCATTGGATTAGCGTTCGCTGCAGACACAGTCTCTATAGCAATCATGGAGGTTGTCGACAATGCGGTCATGCTCCTTATTCCAGGCGCTATGGATGCTGGACTTACGAGCCCGTTGTTCTGGGGGAGCATGGTGCTTGCGCTAGTCGTCGCGGGGATGTTCGCGTTTCCGGTCAACCGTTGGCTCATTGCCAGAGGGAAGGGGCATGCGGTTGTGCATGCTCACCATGGGCACTAGGTGTACACTATGCGCATGTCGGGACTAGGGCTAAGACGTATTACGAGCCTCCTCCTTCTCGGAGCACTGCTGTATATCGGCACCTTTTCCTTCGCTTTTCCCCTTGTACACGGAGACCATGGCTCCGGATGCGAAGTGTCGGTAGCTGGTATGTCGCTTTGCACCATGTCGTACAGCGACATGGACCTTTTGATCGGCAGCTTTTCGCAGGCACAGCCTACACTCGACTCCATCACGCTCTTGCTTGTCGTGCCGGTGCTCGTGTCTGGACTTTTGCTTCTTCATCCGCCGAGGAAAAGACATCGGGCTTTTCCCTCGGCTCAACCAGTACCCGTTCCTCTGTATACCCTCCTATTCTCGCAAGGCATTTTGAACCCGAAGGCTCCATAGCATTCCTTAGTTTGCTTATTAGATAAGTATCAACTATGGAGAATAAAACAGTACTGATAGCGGGAGTCGCACTAATCGCGGGACTCGTCCTCGGCTACACATTCGCACCACGCATGCCGGGTAATAACATGGGTATGGGCAATGTAGACGCTCACTTTATCGAGCAGATGATTCCGCACCATGAAGGGGCGATCGAGATGGCAGAGCTCGCGCTTGAACGCTCAAAGGATGAGCGCGTGCGTACGCTCTCACAAGAGATCATCGACGCGCAGACGGATGAGATCGGCAAGATGCAGCAGTGGTACCAGGAATGGTTCGATAGGGCACCGACCGAAAGCATGGGCCATGGTGGTATGCACATGCAGGGAATGGAAGGGGATGTAGATGCCCTCCAAGCTGCATCTGACTTCGATCGCGAGTTCATCGCGCAAATGATCGTCCATCACGAGATGGCGGTGATGATGGCGCAGATGCTTGAGTCCGGTACCTCACGCACTGAGATGAAGGAGCTTGCTAAGAATATTGTCTCCTCGCAGACGCGCGAGATTGAGACGATGCGCGACTGGCTTTCAGTCTGGCCTCAGTAGCATGAAAGCAAAAGTACTACTGGGAGGCGCAGTCTCGTACGCGCTCCCGTTCATCACGCTTGCACATACCGGAGACCATCCGGAAGCAGTGGGGAATGACCTACTTTCATTAGCCATGATGCTCCTTATAGGGGCAGTAGTTGGTGTTGCCATCGGCTGGTTCCTGTACGGCAGGCAAAAGAAATTAAGGGGACCAATCATGGCGGGGCTTGTTGCTGCAGTTCTTGTGAGTGGGTCGCTGGCGCTCTTCGCACAGCAGCCTGAACGAAAGACTGTCGCTGACAATCATCCTGAACTCGCCGGCAAGCGTATGGAGGTATACAAGTCGCCAGGGTGTAGCTGCTGTGGCGGCTTCATTGCGGAACTGGAAGCACAGTCGGCAGATGTCGTAGTTAATAATGTATCTGACGAAGAACTGGCTTCAATTAAAGCAACGCACGGCATAGGACCAGAGCTTGAAAGCTGCCACACGACTATCATCGATGGGTATGTGGTAGAGGGACACGTTCCTCTCGAAGTCATCGCTACACTCACTACCGAGAAACCCGAGATATCAGGAATCGCACTCCCTGGCATGCCATCTGGAACGCCCGGCATGCCTGGACCGAAAATGGAATCGTACAGAATCAAAACACTAGCAGGAGAGATCTACCTCACTATGTAGCAAACAGCTACGTGTAGGGATGGCACCCTGGACTGTCAGTTGCATCAAACCGCCAATTCCGGCGGTTTGATGCGTTAACCGGTATTCGTAAGCAATTGGTATACTTTGATGGTGAAGTACAACCACACAGGGATCCCCACGAAAGAAATACAAAAAGATGAAATGTATCTTGCTCACCTCAAGATGACAGTTACAGATCATGAAGCGAATCCATACCGACTTCAATGGATGCGGTTTGACCCTGATGCTACGTATCCCGCCCTGGTCCTCACGACACCGCATGTTGCGTTTGAAGTGGATGATTTATCAGCAGCCCTAAAGGGGAAGAAAGTGATTATAGAGCCGAACTCTCCGTCACCGGGCCTTGTCGTGGCGTTTATTGAAGAAACGGCGTACCTGTAGAGCTAATGCAATACGAGAGATAGGTAGAAACCGCCTCAAAGGCGGTTTCTACTGTTCTATATATCGCCATATAGTTCTATGTCGGTGGAAGTGGCTTCACGAGGTTAGAACCTGTCTGATTCAGGACAGCTCGCCTAACTTCTTACGGATCGTGGATGGGTGGTAGGAGATAGTTTCGGGCCACCATCAGCCAGGGTTATACTAACGACATGAATTACAGAGAAATCGAGGTCAGGTTTCTCGAGATCGATAAGGAGGAACTTATCAAGAAACTCGAGGAGTTAGGCGCTGAGGACAAGGGAGAATACCTCCTTCAAGAACGCATAATTTATGACAATGCGATGACCTGGCGCGACGGTGCGCATAAAATTCTCCGACTGCGTACGTGTGATGGGAAAACGAAGCTCACCTATAAGCACCGGACAGAAATAACCGCTGAAGGTACGGAAGAGATTGAGTTCGAGGTAGATAACGCTGATGCCGCTGAGGCACTCTTAGAACGCCTTGGCTATGTTGCGTACCGACATCAGGAGAAGAAGCGGTACACGTTTCATATGGGTGACGTGGTGGTGGATATCGATACATGGCCGAAGATACCAACATATGTCGAATTGGAGGGTCCCAGCGAAGATGCGCTAAAGACAACAGCAAACTCACTCGGGCTGGATTGGAATTCGGTTGAGCTCCGAAGTCCCAGAACTGTGATTGAAGAGGTGTATGGAATTCCGGTAGGTACCATGAAATGGTTCACATTCCATCGCTTTGAGTAGGAATGATATGTGCGTAGTTAGACAATCAGAAAACCGCCCATGAGGCGGTTCTCCTATGCTTCTATATGTCGCCATATAGTTCTATGTCGGTGGAGGTGGCTTCACGAGGTTAGAACCTCATTACTGGAAAGCAGAGCCTCACATTTTTTACATTTGGTGGATAGCTGGTAGGGGGTGTCAAAGCGTAAAAGCCAATGATTCAATCATAACGACGTCAAAACCACCTCTCTGGTTTGAACCTCTTTCGTTTATAAACGTTTACAAGCTTTAACAAGTAGAAATTTGGTATCCTAGTTATCAAGGATATGAACAAACAGCCTCATTCATTAGCAGACCTGAATTCAAAGTGGTGGTATCGACTTTTGAAAGTCGGTTATATCGGTCTTTTTGGAATCATGACTCTGGTAATGCTCATAGCTATCTATGACGAGAATGAGCCTGACTCTCTCGTCGTGGACCATAGGATTATTTGCACAGGAGGGAACCATTCTACTTTCCAAGCCTCTAGAGATAAGCGAATCGATCTCTCAGGGTACAGCTCGAGTCTTGGCCTTGAATCCCTTAGCAATGCTCAGCGATATACACTACGGATAGCGTGCGGGGAGGAAGAGGTAAGAAGTTCACCAAGAGAAATACTGGACGCGAAATATAACAATGACACTCTGCCCTCAGTAGAGATTGAAGATATTGCCCTAACAAGGGGTAGTTGGATTGAAGTGTTGCTCTATAGTGTCGCTTACTTAATTGCAGTAGCTCTTCTTTTTGAATTCGGACGTCGCCTCTTCTACTACATTGTTTTAGGTACCTGGAAGCCAGAGAATTGATATAGAAAATCTGGATATTTTCTAAAGAAAACCTCAAAGAAATCTAAAGAGAGCCTTTAAATAAGGCCTTTTTGGATAAGTGGTATGTTAAGAACCCAGTTAAATTATGAAGAAACTTGGTACTATTAACTCAAGACATGCAAACAACTCCTACTCCATCGGCCGAGAACGGACTCCTTTTCTTTAAGGATGTAGCAAAGTACTTCATGGACTTCTTGGAGTCCGATTTTCACAAGAAGAAATTGCCGCGTAGGGCTATTAAATTTAGGAACAATGACAACTTACTTGTCGGTTTGAATCTTCAAAAGTACGAAACTTTCAATAAGCTAGTCTGGTCTTTAGTTAATAAGAATTTTGATAGAGATGTACTCAGTAAGATAGAGAAGGGTGTTTATCAAACAAAGCTACCTAAGAATTTACTCGACTTGGTCAAGCTTCAGGTCGAAAAAATAAGTGCTGCTCAGATAAACAAAATAATAAAGAATATCGCGGAGGATATTGAGAGGCTCGGTACACTTTACGAAACGGAATACGATATTGCCTTAAATACGGCAATTGATTCAGCACGAGCAACAATCCGTGTCGAATTGGTAGACCCGTTTATTGAAAAGCTTGATAAGCCACTACAGAACCTCACATTGGGGGATGAAGGGAATATTTTTCTGGTTGAAGAGGAGCTTTCCGAGGTGCTCTTGCGTCTAGTGGAGAGCAGGGTTTCTGAGACCCTTAATCTTTTTATTGCAAAGGAGAAAGTAAATCTTGAGAAAGAACTAAAGAGCGTTTTCGCACTCTCAGAAGTTAAGAGCACACTCAATTCCTTTTTTGAGAGTCTACAGGTTGCCGATTTGTTTGCGGAGATATTTGAGATGTCTCGCAATAGGAGCATTTTAGAAAAGCAGGACTTCTACCTTTATTTTGGCGATATTGCTTTTGGTAACGCAAAGTACCCAATATTTTACGTGCCGATAAGTATAACGAGACAGGATGAGGTGCTTTCGCTAGAGTTTGATTCACAAATATACATAAACAAGAAGGCTCTGGAATATATAGTCCAGGAGAACAATGTTCTTAGTGGGAAAAAGGGGAACCTTCAAACAATTACAGAGCGAATCATTTATCTGGCTCAGCACACGACTGACCTTCAAGAAGTTCTTTCCGTCATATTAACGGAGATAATCAACTTCTTTGAAGCGAAGGGTAATGTCTCATTTGTTGAGGAAAAAGCCCAGGTGGCGAAAGGGCCAACTGTACGGATTACCAACTCCTGCTATATAGCGCTCTTCGATAAGTCTGATGAGGCTCTTGTAAATGACTACGAGGACATTCTTAAACAGCTTGGCGAGGAGGGGGGATTGCTATCCGAATCTTTCAACAAGCTGCTTGGAGACTTCCTCTATAACAACCCTGAACCCTGTAATCCAGAGGTAGAGAAAGAATGGGATGATACTGACATAACCGAGAGGCTTGTAGTTTCAAGCCCTATCCCACTTAATGCAGAACAGCTTCAAATTCTCTCTGCAATAAGGAAAGACTCATGCCGGTATCTAGTCATTGAGGGACCTCCTGGTACTGGTAAGAGCCACACTATTACGGCCATTATCTTCGATGCCGTTCTTCGAGAGCAATCCGTACTCGTTTTGTCTGATAAGAAAGAAGCTCTGGATGTCGTTGAAAATAATATTACCCAGACGATTAATAAGGTCAGGAATGCTGAAAACTTCCAGAACCCAATTCTTCGACTCGGTAAGACAGGAAACACTTACGCTAAGATTCTTGCTCAAGGTACTTACCAGGATATTAAGACCCACCATCACGCGGTAAGAAAGAATCATGAGGTGATCGTGGGGAATATCGAGAAGTCTATAAATTCACTGAGAGAAGACCTGGAGGCTGAAGTAGTGGCCTGTGAAGACATTGATATTCAAGAAGTAAAAGAACTCGTCGCCCTAGAGAGTTCTATAAATACAGAAGAACTTACCTTTGATATTAACGAAGCCCTTCCATTTGAAGAGGCTCCTATTGAAATTAGTGAAGCACGGTCTTCGCTCAACCTCCTTAAGGGAGCTTACGACTCGGAAGTAGGGAAGGAGCTGTTCGAAATAATTGGAGTCAATTCCAAAGATATCGGTACAGTTGAGGATTATGAGAATGTGATTCGCTTCCTCTCTCTCGCCTCTGAGAGTATCGAGAAGCTAAAGGATATATACAAAGAGAAACTTGATTCAATAGCCATTTTTGATTCCTTCTCAAAGAAAGAAATAGAGAAGTTGGCTGACTTCATTAAAGAGTATGAGAGCCTTAAGGCTTTTCTCGTAGGCTTTTTGTTCGAGAAAAAGAAAGTTGGAGAAGTAGACCTACGTTTCAGGCAAGCATTCCGCACCCCGGTAGCAATGGCTCATCAGGAAATTCAGAGACTGAAAGACGCATATGCCATTTTCGATTACATACATTCCCTTGGAGAGGAAGTGAACACAAAACTTTCCACGGGATTAGATTACGTGGGAATAGTTCACCGCCTTTTGAAAGAAGAAGGCGGAACTGAATATCTTAAAGAGTTTGTAAAAGCCGGAGAGGAGACTACTTATCTGAGAGATTTCACCCAGAAGTACACGAGAACAGCTGAGAAAGCAGGTCTGGATTTTGCTGAATTCTCCAGCCTCTTTAGCAACCTGATTATTTCTTCTGACGAATTCTTGTTTGATAAGCAATTGAGATATTTAAGCCTCAGGCAGAAGCTCACAAAAGAATTCTCAGAGATCCCTGACCTTAACTACGCATTGAGGAAGAAGAATATTGAAGAATTGGTAATCACGCAGGTTGCATATCTTCTGGATGGAAGGCTTATTGATTTCTATGAGCACAATCGAACCGATGCTGAGGCATTAAGGGCTGTTATTAAGAATAAGCAGAAGTTTCCTAAAGAGCAGTTCCGCAAACTTCAGAAGGCCTTCCCGTGTATCCTCGCTGGTATCAGAGACTATGCAGAATATATTCCTCTTGAAGAGGAAATGTTTGACCTGGTCATCATAGATGAGGCCTCGCAGGTAAGCATTGCTCAGGCATTTCCGGCACTTCTTCGAGCAAAGAAGGTACTTATCCTTGGAGATAAGAAGCAGTTCAGCAACATCAAGGCAGCTCAAGCTCGCTCAGATACGAATCGTGAGTACCTTAATATGCTTGAGCGTTCATTTAAGGAGAACGTTTCAACGGAGGGTACAAAGCTCGTTAAGCTAGAAAAGTTCAATATCAAGACATCTATTCTTGAGTTTGTAGAGTTCATAAGCAATTACAGGACCCAGCTCCGGAAACACTTCCGTGGCTACAAGGAAATAATCTCGTACTCGAACAAGTACTTCTATCAAGAGAGTCTCCAGGTAATGAAGATACGCGGCAAGAATATTGACGACGTAATCAAGTTTTCCTACATAGAGGCCGCCCCAGAGGACGAAGTCTACCCAAACTCCAACAAGGCAGAAGTAGAGTTCATCATTTCCGAATTGGAACGGATGAAGGAAGAGGGGCAAGAAATGAGCGTTGGAATCATTACCCCACATACCAACCAGCAAAAACTATTGGTCGAGATGATAAATAAGCTTCCAGAACGTGATTTCTACTTCGAGAAGCTGGATTTGAAGATAATGACTTTTGATACCTGTCAGGGTGAGGAAAGGGACATTATCTACTACCCAATGGTAGCTTCGGAGCATAGTGATAGACTCTGGGGCATTTTCATAAAAGACCTCAATAATGTTGATGTGGAAGAGGACGGTCAGATTAAAGCTCAGCGATTGAATGTGGGCTTTAGTCGTGGAAAAGAATGCGTACACTTTGTACTTAGTAAGCCTCTTGATAAATTCAATGGCTCCATAGGAGATGCTCTAAGGCATTACTTTAACCTTCTTGAAGAGGCTAAGAAGGAGAAGGGTATTGAAGAAACAGACCAGAAGTCAGGTAAGGAAGCCGAAGTCTTAAACTGGTTCTACCAAACGAGTTTCTGGAATGACAACAAAGAACGAATTGAATTCGTGCCTCAATTTGAAATTGGGAAGTACTTGAAGCAATTGGACCCAACGTATTCTCATCCAGCATATAAAGTTGATTTCTTGGTGTCGTACCAAAGCGAACAGGGGAGAGAACATAAGATCGTTATCGAATATGACGGCTTCAAGGAGCATTTCAAGGATGTTGATGTCATCAATGAGTTTAACTATCAGAATTATTATTCGGACGAAGATGTATATCGTCAGAAAGTTCTTGAGAGCTATGGATACAAATTCCTCCGCATCAATCGCTTTAATGTAGGCGAGAACCCGATTGAGACTCTGAATCAACGACTTGGCAGGTTAGTCAAAGAGGAGTCGGGAATGAATCCTCTCCTGCATACTATTCACGAAACTGTTCAGGGATTGCAGAACGGAAAGATGAAAGTCTGTCCGAAGTGTAAGGAGGTGAGAGAGGACCAGGATTTCAGAGATTCTTCCCTTATCACTGGCTATGGGAGGTTCTGTAGGCAATGTAAGGGTAAAAGAATTATTGAGAGAGCTAACAAGCCTGAGCCTGTTTTAAGCGATAAGGTTTGTCCTCGCTGCAGTTCCAGAATGATTCTAAGAAGTGGCCGTCTCGGCAAGTTCTATGGATGCTCTCGATTCCCGTATTGCCGTGGGACTAGAAACACTTAACATTAAAACCATGAAAATATTTCAAGTGATTGCAGATAAATATAAAGAATCAAAGCAGCGGTCTTTGAATAAAAAGGAATTTGAAATGTCTCTTGTTGAGGCGGCTGCCGATGGGGTACTGGATGATAAGGAAGTCGAAGAGCTTAAGAAAAGGCAAAGTGATTTGGGCTTAACTGACGAAGAAACAAAGCGCGCAAAGATTGGTGCATACCAGACCGCACTTGTGAGTGCGAAGTCAGACGGGCAGATTACGAAGGAAGAGGAAGAAGAGCTGATTCGAATCCAGAAGCATCTGGGAATATCTGATGTTGAGATTGCACAAAATAAGAAGGAGCTAGCTCGACTTCGTCTATTGAACGAGATTCAATTGGGAAATATTCCCGAAGTTTTCGTGCCTAACCTGATAACTGAAAAGGACGAAAAGGTTTATTGGGCAGAGCCAGCGCAGCTTATTGAGGAGAAAGTCATCAAGCGCCGTTACGAAGGAGGATCGCAGGGAGTGAGTCTTAGAATCGCAAAGGGAGTTAGCTATAGGGTAGGAGGTTCTAGGGGACACCTTGTTAGCGAGACTGGACTCGTACCCGTTGGTACTGGTGAATTGGTGATAACGAATAAGAGAGTTGTCTTTAGGGGAGACGGAAAGACGTTCTCCATAAAGCTCAATAAGCTCCTTGATGTTCAAGTCTTGAGCAACGGAGTTTATTTCTCGGAAATCAACAAAGCTAAGCAGAAAATGGTTAAGTACACACAACCAGGGAATCAAGACATTATTGGTGCCATCCTGTCCTATGCCATCAATAACTTCAAGAGTAAGTAGGTATGCAGAAGGACTTCTCGAAACAGTTAATTAAAGGGAAGATTGCGGAATTGGTTTTTGAGCAGATGTTTCGCGATGCTGAGAAGTACACAGTCATTCCTTTTGGGTATGAGTCTGTCGTATCTGAACTCCAGCAATACACCAGGCAAATAAATGATCGTGAGCTACTGGATAATATTCGAAACGCTCCAGACTTTGCTCTCGTATCCCATGACCCGAAAGAGGTCTTCCTGGTAGAGGTAAAGTATCGTTCTCGTCTAGATAGCGATGAGATTAGGAGAACGGCAGCAGCAATATGTGAGCGATGGAAGCTCGCATATATGTTTATAGCTACGCCAGAAGCCTTTTATTTTGATAGATGTAGCGACCTACTCAACGAAGAAGCCTCATTAACAGAAATTCCAGACTCACTTATAAGTAGAGAATTACAAGACAAGTACCGATCACTTTTGGTGGAATTTATCAAAAGTTAGTTCTACTTCAAGAAGTAATCCATCGCCTTTCTATACAACTTAGCGAATCGCTTAAGTTCAATTACATCCACTCTCTGCTGGCCACTTTCGATATTTGAAATATGGGATTGAGGGCGACCAATCCTTTTCGCTACCTGTACTTGAGTCAGTCCTGCCTCCAAACGAGCATTCTTAAGTCGTTCCACAAACACGGCATATTCTTTAGTGTGGGTGGACTTCTTCATACACAAAGCGTGTATCCAAGAAGCCAATATCCAAATTTTCAATATTGTTATATATTTTTCCACATAGCCCTAAGACGGCTAAATAATCCATATAATCCTTAGCCTCTTAAATTATGACTGACACCGCTAATCCCGAGCCGAAGAAGAAACATCGGATAGGGAAAATACTTCTTATTACAGTAGCCATTCTTATTGTCCTTGGCTTCCTCGGAAGCATGGGCGATTCCACATCCACTCCTAGTGCTTCGGCACCTACTGGAGCAGACAAGCTCGAACTCATCAGCTACCGTTGCTACAAGGAGTATGGCTATTTCCATATCACTGGCCAGGTAAAGAACATCAGTGATAAGTCCATCGAGAACGTCACGGCAGTGGGTACCACCTTCACGGAAGACGGACAGTTCGTGAACTCTTCGGAAGCTCTCACAGAGTACAACCCGATAATGGCTGGTCAGACATCACCGTTTACGGTCATGATGACCCTCAATCCAGCCATGTCGAAATGCCAAGTCGAGTTCAAGGAACTCATGGGAGGAACCTTAAAGACCAAAGCACCACCAGCAGAGGAGGCATAAGACCTCTTGTGAGGTTCCACGTGCCTCTACGTGGGACGTTTAAGGGTACGGTAATGGTTTCATATGGCTCAACGGAACAGGCACCCCTCACGGGTGCTTTTTCCTGTGCAAAGTGGCAATCTATATAGTACTTGCACAATTGCATGGATATTCCATTCAGGTACACGGAGCATATACGTAGATACAATGCCGAAATGGTTCGGTACTGGAATTCGTGCAGACAGCATATGCCTGAGCATGAAATTGGCACTCACGACCCTTTGCCTGTGAGGACTCACGAAATCAATGAGCCAGAAGAGCAAGACATGGAATCGAACAGGCTTGCTTACCTGAGTTGGCTCGAATCCCAGCATGCAATTACGTACCTCCAAAATGAGGATGAGGGTAAGAATGGATTTGTGCCAACAGGCATGGATGAGGATGATGTAGTTCTATATCCAAATTATTTTTACGTGCGAGTCCGCGATATACGGCCAGTCGTTCGCGTAGAGAACGAGTCCAAAGTCCCAGGTACGATGTTCAGCCAGAAGGATGAATATGCTCCATACAGGTATATTCGAATGAGAGAAGATGGGGCATTTGAATACGGGACCACTGGCAAGATAAAGGAAATCAAATTCAAAAGCAGGAAGTCTCTGTATTACGCCGTCTTTCGGAGTCTTTATGAGCTGGCTCCACACCATAAGGACTATGTGCCATACGAAGCTATAGAGGCATCCATAGTAAGGATGGGGCAGAATCCGAAGCCTGGAGAGGAGGGACAACAGAGGATTCGTGATGCGGTTGCGAAATCTCTCATTCGAAATGCAACAAAACTCCAGCTCCCCAGAAAGATCGAAGGGACTGAATTATTTATGCTCGTTCCTGGTAAGGGATACAGATTCTACAACCCTACGACCGACGAAGCGCCTTATAGGAAATAATGAAAACAGCAAGAATTACTGAAGCAAATTAATGGCTCAACTGAGCCATTTTTCATTTCCAAATCTGGTTTTTCATTTTGTACCTCGATTCATTTTAACGAGACGATTAATGCAGGATTCAGGACGAATTAGCTCCTGCTCCGTAAAGATAACGTCTTATGAAAATTCAGTTTCCAGACAGAGTCCAGGCCTTCCTCGACGCGAACGACGATGTGACAGTAGCCCACGTAATAATGCCGGACGGCAAGGTCCGTGTGGTGCTGGTACCTGCTCTCTGGGGAGAGGAAAACTCTCAAGTGGTATCAGATCTTATCCAGCGCATCATCGAGAAGCAGGATGAGGGTGCCGATAACAAGACAGAAGATGACCTCCCATTCTGAAACATTGCTAGAAGCAGCACTCGCATACCTAGATGACTGCAGAACGGTCATCCCGCTCAATGGCAAGGTCCCAGTCATTCCATCATGGAAGGACTTTCAGCAGGGTAAGGCACCCACGCCGGATGAGATGCGTCAGTGGTTTAAGACCTACGGAGACAGAATAACTGGCTTGGGGATGATTACGGGATATGTTCATGGCCTTGCCGTGCTTGACCTCGAATCGGATGAAGACCCGTCTAAGTACGAACTGCCACCAACTGCGATTAGCAGGACGGGCGGAGGAGGCTGGCACTACTTCTACGACTATCCATACCTCGTGGACGAGATTAAATCTGGTCCGCTCGGAGCATACGGCATTCATGGAGACATGAAGGCTGATGGAGGTTATGTGGTTGTCCCTCCTTCAATTCATCCGAAGACGGGCAAAGCGTACGAATGGATTAAGCCTCTCGATATCACGGAAGACCTGCCGCAAATGCCGAAGTGGCTTGCAGACATCGAAGAGAGGCGACAAGCCAAGTATGAGGAGGCTACAGATTGGGAGGCTATCGTTGGAGGAGCGAAGGAGGGGAACAGGCACGACTCTACCGTGAAGTATGTCGGCAAGCTCCTGCACCACTTGCCGTCCAAAGACTGGGACACTTTCGTACTTCCTACGGTACTTGCTTGGAACGATAAAGCGAACGATCCACCTCTTCCAGACAGTGAGGTGAAGTCTATCTTTCGCGGTATCGCCCAGAAGCAACATGCCCAGGGAGGTGAGGGGACTACCTATGTTGATAAGGAAGTGTCTGATACGACTCCAACACGACAGCTTCTGTCAGTCTCTTCCATTCTCAACATGCCGGAGTCAGAACGTCCTGAGTTTCTCGTGTACGGACTCATACCGGAGAAAGGCATTACTGCGCTGAGCGGCCATCCAGGTTGCGGCAAGAGTTGGATTCTCCTCCACTTGGCCAAGTGTGTGGCTGCTGGAGAAAGCTTCCTCGATAACTTCGTGACGAAGCAAGGCAGTGTCCTCATCGTGGACGAAGAACAGGGAGCGTGGGAGCTACGCCGCCGCATGGAGGTGATGGGCTATTCGGAAGACCTGCCCATTTACTTCTACAGCCTTAACGGCTTCAAGGTAGACAAGAAGGAAGACATGGAGGCTCTGCTCCAGACTGTGAAGGAGCAGAATATTGCTTTGGTTATCATTGACCCATTCGCAGCCATGCACTCCCAAGATGAGAACTCTGCCGAGGGAGCGCAAAAGGTACTTGAGGCCATGCAAAGATTCACGAAAGCAGGAGCAACTGTGTTGTTCATTCACCACCATCGTAAAAGCGGCATGGGTGCTTCTAGTGGAGGAGCACAGAGCCTTCGCGGATCGTCAGCATACTCTGGGCGTCTCGATTCACACATTACCGTGGAGAAGAAGGACTGCACGACGTCCGAACAGAATCTGGAAGTTGAACACGTTAAGTCGAGACGTGGACGGAACACGAATAAGTTTCGTGTAGTACTTGCTCAAGACCCAGATGTTATCGGAAGTCCGGTAGAGCTTCGCTACGAGAGTATCGATGAGCGAACTACTAAGAAGGAAGAGGCTCGCGATGCAATCACCGCCATGCTCCAAATTCAGGACTATACGAATGAGGAAATCATCCAGGCCGTCCGTGAGGAGACTGGTGTGGGTAGCCGCAACATCGGAGAGGCTCTGCGAAGCATGGTCGAGGAAGGTTCGCTCTCAGTCTACAAGGAGGGGAAGAAGAACAAGTACCACCTTGAAGAGGTGAACTTCGTGCAGGAGGACACTGAGCCAATCTTCTAATGGCACTGGACGCTAACAGTCTCAACGACTTCCACCAAATCTATCTCCAAGAATTTGGGGAAGAGCTAACGGATGAGGAACTCCACCGCAAGGCTTTGCTCATACTGAACCTCTACAAAGCCATTTATGGGGACCCCAAGGAGCGTCTTGAAGAGCTAAGGTATGACCTCGAAAAGATGTGAACACATTCATATGGAACTATATGTACTTTTGAGACGAGCCTAATACGATAGAAATATCAGGACTTGTCAAGAGTACCAAAAACTCCATATGAAACGCTTACCAAAAGAATCTAATCACTTAACACGAAACGCACAGAAGCTATTTGTCGAACGTCTGCTCATGGAGTCTGGATTCCCGAAAAGGAAGAGGACATTCGTGAAGGATAGGGGAGGCAAGCTCGTCGTGCGATTCCACAAGGTACAACATGACTACTGCTAGGTATGAATAGTCTCGAAGAACTAAGAGACTATGTAGTTGGAGACATGATTAAGCAAATTGAGTCCATGTCACGAGAGGAGGTGGTGCAGATTCTCATCATGATCTGCACAACACCTCTCGAACAGATGGACGCAAACGAACTGCTTGCTTTCAAAAAAGAATATGTCGGACGTTGGATACAACCAAAAACTAAAGAGGGAGGATGAAAGAGCGAGCTTTAAGTTCGTTATCTATGCTCGTCGCTCGATTGAAGCTAGAGATAAGGATGAGTTTGTAGAATCGACACAAGACCAGCTCCGTGTGATGAGAAAGATAGCCTTCGATTTAGGCTATAACGTAGTGAAGGAATTCTCGGAAGAGAAATCGGCTGCTACTTCAGGCAAACGCACCGTATTCACGGAGATGGTCGAGTTCATCAAGGCTGGAAAAGCCAATGCAATTTTATGCTGGGACTATGATCGTCTTGCAAGAAATCTCGAGGAAGGAGGGAAAATCGGAGACTTGCGTATTGCTGGAGCGATAAAGCTCATTAAGACACCAAGTCGGGAATACTCTGCTGAAGAGAATTCGCTAATGGGAACCATTGAAACAGCAATGGCAACCGAGTACATACGAAAGCTAAGGGAAAATATTAAGCGTGGTCAAGGAGGAGCAGCACTTAGAGGCTTCAGGCCGTGTCTTGCTCCAATAGGATACAGAAACACAAAATACCGTGATGACCGTCCGGAACAGTGCGAGGTTGACGAGCCAAACTTCACAATCGTTAGCAAGATCTTCGATGCAATACTCTCGCGTCAGTACACCCCTCATCAGGTATATGACCTTGCTGTTAATGAGTGGGGGCTAAAGGCCAAGAAGACCAGAAGAAACCCTTCTTCGAGGCCCATTTCACTCCACGGCTTCTACAACATATTAAGGAATCCTTTCTACTATGGATGGTACTTATACCCCGCAAAGTACCCAGAAATAGCCCAATGGTACAAAGGTCTGCACACCCCAATGATAACCAAGGAGCAGTTTGATGAGGTTCAGCAGATAATTGATCGCAAATCAGCCAAACCACAGAAGCACATGCACACTTATGTCGGACTCATGCGTTGCGGAGGATGTGGTGCACGAATCACGTGTGAGAAGAAGATAAAACGGCAACAGAATGGCAATATCCATGAGTACTCGTATTACCGATGCACTGGAAAAATCCGTACATGCAAGCAGAAGGCAATTGAAGAGAAGAAGCTTGAGGAACTATTTATAGACTTTCTATCATCGATAAAAATTGCCCCTGCATTCCACGCATGGGCAATTGCGGAACTCAAGAAGGAATATGAAAAGGAGGCTACTGACAAGGACTCCATACTTTATGCTCATGAACTGAGACGAAAGGATGTGGCTGAAAGACTCCAAAGACTTTTCGAAATGAGACTAGTTGGAGACATTGGTTCAGATGAATATAAAACTGAGCGCAGTCGCCTTGAAGATGATGAAAGAGCGCTTAAAAACCGCATTGAAGCTACTGAGGTGAGGTTCAAGACCTGGATTGATGATGCAGAACGACTTCTAACCTTCGCTGAGAGAGCAAGAGAGGAGTTTCTTGAGGGCGGCTTACAAAAGCGAAGGTCAATAATTGCAGCTCTTGGTACGGAACATGTTTTAGAGCAGGGAATACTGACTTTACAGCTAGAGAAGCCAATTCAAGTTCTAACCGAAGGAAGGGACCTCTCTGCAACTCTAGAAAAAGTTAGAACCTCGAAAAAGCCAACAGATAAAACACGAAAAGGCACTTTCGTGCCTTCCGATGAAATGAGGTGGAGGTGCGGAGAGTCGAACTCCGGTCCGAATCCCGTCTTCAGAGCGAGTCTACGACGCGTAGCTAACGTTGAAGTTTCAGCAGGAGAATAGGAACGTCAGCGAAAACGCTCCTGCCTAATCCTGTCTTTTAAGCCAAAGCCTAGGAGAGCTTTGATACCGATTCTTCAGAAGATTCCGCCCATACATCCCCCTGAAGAAACGGGAATATATGAACGTCGCTTAGGCGAAAGCGCAAAGCTTTTACGCGTAAGCGAACGCAAAGTCCTTAGTACCGAAGTATGGGGACTTCACGCTTGCAAGAGTGTTCTTTGCAAGTATTTGTGTGTACGTTTTTAGGTGGTCAGCACACTTCCACCGCGTCGCACGTCTCTCAAGGTACAGGACCGTCAAAGCCGGTCACCCCCGTTCTGGAACCAATCAGGAGAGTGGTTCCAGAACGCGAACGATCGACTACTTCTGGCGCATGGCGCGATCGGCATCCTTCTTTGCTTCCAGACGTTTGAGATCCTCGCGTCTGTCAGCTTTGCCTTTACCGCGCACAATATTGATGCGCGCCTTCACGTATCTCCCACTAGTATACACCTCAAAAGGCACAACTGTCAAGCCCTTCTTTGATTCAGCATCAAGCAATTCCGCGATTTCCTTGCGAGAAAGGAGGAGTCTGCGTGGACGCTCAGGATCGTAGTCCGCAGGCGCGTTCGCAAGCTGATACGCGGGCACCGTCATACCTACAAGGAAGGCTTCGCCCCCGCGCACGAGCACCCGGGCGCCCTCAAGACTCCCGAGCTTGCTCCGGACTGACTTCACCTCGTACCCAAATAGCTCAATGCCCGCTTGATAGGTTTCAAGCGTCTCAAAGCGAAGTCGGGCCTTCTTGTTTTCTATGAGCGTGCTCATATATAGGAAAAGGTACCAGGATTTGGGCAAATGCGCCTCTGACGTATACTCAGAGGACTATGGCACCAACCAAAAAGCCGGCTCCAAAGCCCGCAGCAAAGAAGCAGAAACCGGGCGCACCAAAAATCCCTGGCAAGGTCCCTATGCCCGGCGGAGGAGGATTCACCGCGAACCTCATTTCCACCGTTCTTATTCTCATTGTCCTTACGAGCCTGTACTCCTTCTTGGTAGGGCAGGGAGACAAGCCTGAACAGGTACCGCTCTCGCAGATAGCGGGCGATATGAAGGCGGGGCTCATCACTGCGCTCCATATCAGCGGGAACGAGATTACCCTTACGTACGCAGACGGCACGGAGCGAAAGTCCATGAAGGACCCGGAAGCCGCGCTCCCGGAGACGCTTGCGGCGTACGGCGTTACTCCCGAGCAGCTTTCTGCCGTTGGCACCACGATTGAAAAGGAGAGCGGGTTTGCGTACTGGTTCTTCAACCTCGCACCAATTCTTCTCCCAATCCTCTTCCTCGGCGCACTCTTCTGGTTCCTAACGCGCCAGGTTAAGGGAGCCGGCATGCAGGCGTTCTCCTTCGGACAGTCGAAGGCGCGCATGATTGATCCGGCTGATACGTCTCAGCGTGTGATGTTCTCAGACGTGGCGGGCGCGAAAGAAGCAAAGGAAGAGCTTCTTGAGATTGTCGACTTCCTCAAGAACCCAAAGAAGTTCCTTGATATCGGCGCACGTATCCCAAAGGGCATCCTTCTTATGGGAGCGCCAGGTACGGGAAAGACGCTTCTTGCACGCGCAGTTGCGGGCGAAGCAGGCGTACCGTTCTTCTCCATCTCAGGCTCTGAGTTTGTGGAGATGTTCGTTGGTGTGGGTGCCTCGCGCGTGCGCGACCTCTTCCTTATGGCCAAGCGCACGTCGCCCGCGATTATTTTCGTTGACGAGATCGACGCTGTGGGTCGCGTACGTGGTACGGGCATCGGCGGCGGGAACGACGAGCGCGAGCAGACGCTCAACCAGATCCTCGTGGAGATGGACGGCTTTGACCCAACTGAAAAGGTTATCGTTATGGCCGCAACGAACCGTCCTGATGTTCTTGATCCGGCACTTCTTCGTCCCGGACGCTTTGATCGCCGCGTAACGATTGATCTTCCAGATCGCAAAGACCGTCTTGAGATTCTTGGCGTGCATGCGCGCAAGAAACCGCTTGGTCCTGACGTTGTGCTCGACGTAATTGCTGAGCGCACTCCAGGATTCTCCGGTGCAGAGCTCTACTCGCTTATGAACGAGGGCGCGATTCTTGCCGCGCGCGAGAACCGCAAGGAGATTACGCAGTATGATCTTATTCGCTCCATTGAAAAGGTTATGCTCGGTCCCGAGCGCAAGAGCCATCTCCTCGGAAAGAAGGAGAAGCGCGTTACGGCGTACCACGAGGCGGGACACGCGCTCGTTGGCTCCGTGCTTGAGCACGCTGACCCAGTGCATAAGATCTCGATCATTAGTCGCGGACGCGCAGCGGGATACACCCTCAAGCTTCCGTTTGACGACAAGAAGATGCAATCCAGGAAGTCCTTCCTCGACGACATCGCCGGAACGCTCGGCGGCTACGTCGCAGAAGAAATGATCTTCGGCGACCTTACGACCGGTCCTTCAAACGACCTAGCCGTTATCGCAGCGCTTGCGCGAGATATGGTTGCCCGCTACGGCATGAGCGACGCGCTTGGTCCTGTGGCATACGCCGCTGACCGGTTCGGAGACGCATCGTACTCCCAAGACATTGCCGGGAAGATTGATGCTGAAGTAGCGCGCATCATTGAAGAGGCAAAGGGACGCGCGCGCGTAGTGCTTGAAGAGCACCGTGGAGCGCTTGATGCTATCGCGAATCGCCTCGTCGAAGTGGAGACGCTAGAGCGCGAAGAGTTCGAGAAGATTCTTATCGCGAACGGCATTACGCCGAAGGCTCCTGAAGTTGATGCGGACCTTGATGCGTCGCTTGTTGGGGCAGGGCACAAGTAGCAGGGCGTAAATAGAAAGAAGCCGGAATCAAACGATTCCGGCTTCTTTCATTGGTCCACCCTCTTGGACTCGAACCAAGGACCGCGGAGGTATAAGCTCCGTGCTCTAACCAACTGAGCTAAGGGTGGCTTCTTGTACTGTATCGCAGACCTATTCCGGATGCACTTCCTCGTCCACTTGCTTCGCGAGCGCCGCAAGCAGTGGGTGTTTTGAAAGGGTAGGATCCTTTTCAACGAGTTGCTGGGCTTCGATGCGCGCAGCCTCAACCATCTTTATGTTCTTCAGAGCTTCCATGGCGATGTCTGACACGCCCCACTGGCGCGCGCCATACAATTCTCCCGCTCCGCGGAGCGCTAAGTCGTACTCCGCAAGTTCGAACCCATTCTTGGCAGTAGTGAGGGCGGTGAGACGCTCCTTGGTAACGGGTCCATATGACTCGGGGAGCACGTAGCAGTACGCCTGGTTAGAAGAGCGGATAACGCGACCGCGCAGCTGATGCAGCTGTGCGAGACCAAAGCGCTCTGCGCCTTCGATGAGGATTACGGTTGCGTTCGGAACATTCACACCAACCTCAACCACGGACGTTGCGACGAGTATTTGCACATCGTTATTCTCAAAGCGCTTCATAACATCCTCCTTTTCCTTCGGCGTCATTTTGCTGTGCAGGATATCGATAGAGGCGGTAGGGAAGATATCCCTCGATAGCCGCTCCGCTTCCGCCTTAACGGACTTCGCCTGCACGGCAAATTCCTTTGCGGGATCAGGTTCGTTAATCCGGGGACAAATAACATATGCCTGGTGCCCAAGAGCGAGCTCTGCGCGAACGCGGTCATACGCGGTATCTCGTTTCTCAGGACCCAGGATTTCAGTAATGATAGGTTTGCGTCCCAAGGGCATCTGATCAAGAAGAGAAAGATCGAGGTCGCCGTAGATGGAGAGTGCAAGGGTGCGCGGAATAGGTGTCGCCGTCATCGAAAGCAGGTGCGGCATGAGCTCGCCGTCTTTACGGGTGAGCTTTTGGCGGTGCGCTTTTCCAAAGCGGTGCTGCTCGTCGATAATCGCGTATGCGAGGTTCTGAAATGCGAGCGATTTATAGACGAGCGCATGCGTGCCGATAACAATCGGAATCTCGCCGTTGGCTACCCATTTCGCAAACTGCGCGCGCGATACTTTCGCTGACTCTTCGTACGGAACCTTTGAAGGGAACTTCCGGCACTCGCTCCCGGTTATGAGGCCGATAGGAATTGGGTGATCCTTAAAGTACGAGACAAAGGTAGAGAAGTGCTGCTTTGCGAGGATTTCAGTAGGGCACATGTACGCCACTTGAAGCGCGCCTGCTTTTCTCCCTGGCGGCTTTGAGGTTGCCACCATGTACGCCGTTGCTGCCGCTACCGCAGTCTTGCCACTTCCAACGTCTCCTTCAAGAAGTCTGCGCATAGGATGCGGGCGCTCGAAGTCCGCAACAATGTGCTCAATGGATTTTGCTTGCGCATCCGTTGGCGGGAAGGGGAAGGAGTCCATGAATTCCTTGAGGCGCGCACGGTCTGCATGCACGGGAAGCGCACGCTCGTGCGTTGCTTCAAGGCGTCGTCGCTGGGTGGTCAGCTGGATAGCGAGAACTTCTTCAAAGGCAAAGCGCTTACGTGCGGCTTGCGCGTCCGGAAGCTTCCGGGGCGCGTGCATCCAGATGAGTGCGGTTGCGAGCGTAGGTAGGTTGTAGCGATCAAGCATCGCTTTCGGAATAGGATCCGTGATTTTTTCGTGGACCCCGGCTTCGAATGCTCGCTTAACCGCATGCAGCAGCCAGAGCGAAGAGATGCCTTTCGATTCTGGATAGATAGCGTAGAGCGTATCGTCGAGGATTGACGCACCGGACTCAGGATCTGAGAAGAGGGACTCGTGCACGTCTTCGGGTGCTACGGGAGAGCGGTCGATCTCTGGGTTCGCGAGATAGATCTTTCCTTCAGTCCCTGCGATCTTGCCGCTCGCTTTCACCACCATCCCGTCTGCAAGGGACTTAGCTATGTAGGGCTGCGAAAACCAGCGCAGCTTCATGCGCCCGCTTGCGTCTTCGAGCCACGCTTCGCCCATAGGACGCTTAGATTTCCACGCCTTCTTCGCTTCAGGCTTTCGGATTGTGCCGTAGAGCGTAACTTCGCTCCCGGGCGTTGCGCTTCCGATAGTGCCCGTGGGGCCCGTTGCTTCGTAGCGCGCAGGGAAGTGGTAGAGGAGGTCGCGAATGGTTGTAATCTGAAGCCGCTCAAGCGCCTTCTTCTGGTCGGGCTTAAGGCGCGTAAAGTGCTTTGCTAAGAGATCCTCGGGAAGCATGTGCATACAGTATAGCGCTGGCGCTTTCCGGAGGGCATCTAGCCTTTTTGGATGAAGAATGTTCTCATAGAACATATGACTACAAAGACCGCTATGCGCCTAAGCATCGTCCTCGTGCTCCCGCTTCTTCTTTTGGGTGTCGCATCGCCCGCACGCGCAGCAGAACCTGTGCAGCTTTCGATTAAGAACATCACTATGGTGCCGATTCCTCCAACCTGTGAGGTGCGCGCAACCAAAAAGCACATGCGCTCAGGCGGCACGCTCTCCATTGTTTGGAAGAGCGACGACGCAGTTAAGATGACCGGTCTTGTACAAGGAGATCAGGAGTGGCCAGCAGACGGCCGCCAGCGCATTTCCATCGCAGTACCAGGAAAGCACCTCTTCCCACTCACCTTCACAGGGAAGAATGGCACCACTGCCACCTGCACCGCAAAGGTGTTTGTGAAGCCAAAGAAGATTCGCTAATAGCCTTCACACGCAAATCATCCCCGGTCTGCAAGACTGGGGATATTCGTATCGTGATACGGTAGACCTATATGCGTACTAATCTTTTCTCCCTCCTTTCTGTAGCTCTTATAGCGGGCATTGTGTTTTCAAGCAGCGCCCCAAGCCTTGAGGCTGCGTCGCGTTCGTCGCGCGATGCGTATAAACAAACCATGAGTGCAGACGATCTCGCCGAAGCGTATGCAGACGCACAAGCCGGGGGAGAGAAGGTCCGCATCCTCATCATGCCCGGTCACGAACCTTCCCAGGGCGGCGCTGAATTCATGGGGTACTACGAGCGAGAGCTCGTGGTTGATATTGCGAATCGGCTCCAAAAGGAACTTTCAACCGACAGCAACTTAGAAGTGCTTGTTGCACGAGGGAACCAAGGCTGGAACAGCAACTTTGAGAAATACTTTGATCGCCAGGGAGCGAAGATCGAGCGATTCGTCGACAGTGCTAAGAAGACGTACGACAAGCTTCTTGATCGTGGACGCGTTGACGAGGATAAAGAGCAGTCGGCACATAACGAAGCGGCGCGAGACGTCGCGCTTCGCCTCTATGGCGTATCGAAGTGGTCAAACGAGAATGATGTAGATCTCGTACTGCATCTCCATCTTAACGACGAGCTTGGACACGGCTCGAACCAGCGCGGCGCGCACTCGGGCGCAGCTATCTACGTGCCTGACGAAATGTATGGAAACGCTGAAGTCTCGCTTGCTATAGCGGAGCCAATTTTTGAGCGGCTCAAGGCAACGAACGCAATCTCTTCCTTCGGACTAGAGACAGAGGGAATTGTTGAGAGCCGGGAACTCATTGCCGTTGGTGCCTTTAATACGAGCGAGGCACCGAGCCTTCTTGTTGAGTACGGGTACATTTATGAGCCGCGTATTGCTGACGGTCCTGCACGCAACGAAGTCTTCGACGACTTTGCGTACCAGACAGCGCTTGGTGTAAAGGACTTCTTCGGTTCCGCGGGAAGGCCTCGCTACGAGAGCAAGGTGCTTCCACACACGTTCTCAACCGACGTGCTCGCCACATCAACCGCAAGCACCTCTCCCGATGCTGCTCGCGATATCTATGCACTTCAGGCAGCACTACGAGAGCTTGGATTCTATCCGGGAACCGAAGCTTCGCTTGGCGTCTGCCCTGTGTCAGGAATCATGAATCCGTGCACTGTAGAAGCACTTAAGGCGTTCCAGGCTTCAAAGGGTCTCGCGCAGGCAGCTACGTTCGGTCCACAGACGCGTACAGCTCTTAACGCTTCGTTTGGTCTTGCAACACCCGTGCTTGCGACAGTACCGGCTCCTGCGGCCCTAACTCCGACTGCACCCGTTGCTGCGGCGCCTGGTTGCTCCGCGTTTACCGGCGAACTTGCAGTTGATGCAACAGACGAAGCAACCAATGGCGAAGTTACGCGCCTGCAGACTCTTCTTGCGAAGGACAAAGAGATATACCCAGAAGGGAAAGTAACGGGGTACTTTGGCCCTGCGACCCTTGCCGCTATTAAGCGATTCCAGGTTAAGGAAGCAATCGTAACTCCTGCTTCAAGCGCATACGGACTCGTTGGTCCGGCAACAAAGGCGGCGCTTCTTAAGCAGTGCTCCGCATAAATAGCTGATGTCATAAAGGTGGGATAGACTAGAGACGCTTCACGGCGTCTCTAGTCTTTTCTATGTCCAAAAAACAATCATCCGCACAAATACTCGCCGCGTTTAAAAAGCTTGGTGCTCGCATAGAGACCAAGGGTCGTGCAAAGCTTTCCACAAAAGAAGCGTTTTCACTTTTCTATACGCCTGGCGTGGGCGTTGCGTCTGCGCATCTTTCCGCGCATCCGGAGGACGCGCGCAAAATGTCCGTTAAGAAAAACAGCGTTGCGGTTATTTCAGACGGATCTGCGGTGCTTGGCCTTGGAAACATCGGTCCCTATGGCGCACTGCCAGTTATGGAAGGCAAGGCACTCATATTCCGCAAGCTCGCTGGCATTGATGCTTGGCCGATTGTTCTTGATACCCAGGACCCTGACGAAATCGTACGCACCGTGCTCGCTATTGCTCCTGGATTCGGCGGTATCAACCTCGAGGACATTAAGGCACCGCAATGCTTCGATATTGAGCAGCGCCTTATAGCGGGACTCAATATTCCCGTTATGCATGACGACCAGCACGGCACGGCAATCGTAGTGCTCGCTGGCCTCATTAATGCGGCTGCGGTTGCAGGGAAGCCGTTTAAGAAACTTAAAGTTGTTATTTCAGGCGCAGGCGCCGCAGGCGTTGCAATTGCGAAGCTTCTCAAGCTTTCAGGTGTTAGCGACATCGTGTTGCTTGACCGGGGTGGAGCTATTTACGAAGGCCGGCCGGATCTTAATCAGAGCAAGCAAGAAATCGCAGCGCTCACGAATCCTAGGAAGGTTTCAGGAAGTCTCGATGCTGTGCTCCCTGAAAGCGATGTGTTTATCGGTGTTTCAGGGCCAAATCTTGTTTCAGCTGCAGACATAAGCACTATGGCGCCGAACGCTATTGTATTCGCGCTCTCAAATCCAATTCCAGAGATTATGCCGGAGGAGGCGAAGAGGGGAGGCGCGCTTGTTGTTGCAACAGGACGCTCTGATTTCCCGAATCAGATTAATAACGCGCTCGTGTTCCCGGGAATATTTCGGGGCGCGCTTGATAAGGGAGTGACGCGTATCACGGAGGAATCAAAGCTGCGCGCCGCCAAAGCACTTGCGGCACTCGTAGCAAAGCCAACGAAGAATAAAATAATCCCTGACGTGCTTGATAAGCGCGTGGTTCCTGCAGTTGCCAAAGCAGTGCGATAAGAAAAAGCCCGCATCAAGCGGGCTTTTTCTTAGTCTCTCTGCACTGCTTGGCGCACACGCTCAAACACGGTAGTAAACCATGCGCGGTCTTTGGGGTGTGTAAGCGTATCAATAACTTTGGGCAGCGGCACCCACTCTGCTGCACCGATTTCGTTGTCGGCCGACAGTGCTGTATGCGGCTGCGCAGCGTAGAGATAGAGATGGATTTCCTTAAGTTCTGACTTGTCGTCCGAAATCCCGTCTGCGCTGATGCGATACCGCTCGTACGAGCCGAGGTCATCGATGTATTCAAGGTTCGCAAGCCCCGTCTCTTCGCTGATTTCCCGAAGCGCCGCTTCCTCGTCTGTCTCGCCTTCGTCTATGTGGCCCTTCGGAAAGGTCCAGCCCCTTCCTTGATCGCGGCGAACAAGCGCGATGGTGCCATGGTCTCCGAGCACAATGCCCCCGGCGCAGCGCGTATTACGCATGGGTTGGTCGGTGCATCCACGCAAGCGCTCCTGAGGCGAGCGCGATGGAGAGATCACGGAAGAGAATAGGGAACTGACCAGGATTCGCAACCACTACAAGCACAAGCGCGAGCGCCATGATGCTGCTTGGAATAAACACCCGCTTTCCGAACAGTACCCAGACCGCAAGCAGTACTTCAAATACGCCCCAGGCGTGCAATAGAAGAAGCTCGTGCCCGCCGACTGCAGTAATAAGAAAGCCAGGGAAATAACCTATCCACGCATACGGATCAACGAGCGCGGAGAGCGCGGGATAGATAAAGGAAAGCGCGAGCGCAACGCGCAGAAGAAGTTCTGGCGCGGGGAGATGGAGCGGATTCGTCATACTACCGAACAATCACGGTACCCGTGTTCGAAGCACCTACATGGTTGTGGTATCCGAAGGTTCCTGACTTTAGGAAGGTGTAGTCCCAAGACGCGCCTGCAGGAGCAGAGGTGCACTGATCAAAACTTCCCGTCGTGTTCGCGCCATCTGCGCAATGCTCGCGCGTTGAGGTCCCGTCGTACTCAGTGTGTGTAGGGTGCTCATCTGCACCAACCCACATGCCGCGCGAAGAGTTATTCACGAAGCGCACAGTCTGGCCAACGGAAATGGTAACGGAGCTCGGGGAGAATCCTGAGTCGGTAAGCGTAACGGTCGTAACTGCAGACGTGTCGTCTTCCTCAACTGCTTCCGTTTGGGAAGTCGTGTTTTCTTCGAGAGCGCCGTCAGTAGGAGCGGTAGCTGGATTCGGTGAAAGGGCGAACCAGGCAAGGGCGCCAATAAGCACGATAGCAACAAGTGCAAGGACAATCTTCGTATTCATAGATTTGGGGTTAAGCCGCGCAGGCCTACCTCCATTCTATACCGCTCTCGCAGCACTAGGCAGCCATTGGTGGCAGGGATGCCCAGAGGGACTGGGTATCGGTCTGCTGGCGCGTACGTATCCATGCGCGTGCAAATCCTCCAAGAATCGGCACCTGGTTAAGGCGACGGGCAAACGGATGGGTCGTATCCTGATATTTGCGAGATAGGAATGTCTCAATGCTTGGTGTAGGCATATGCACGCATACTACGCATGCATGCATGAGAAGAACGTGAAGCTAGGGAAGTACGGACGTGAGTTCTGTAGAGGTGTAGAAGTCGCCTCCGAGCTGCCCAAACGTGTACGTTATTCCGCCAACTGAGATAGCAGCTCCACCAGGCTGCGGCTGCGCGTTGGGGCGGGAGTTTGCAAAGCCGATGTTGAATAGGGTAACGAGCGCATACGGATCGTTCTCAACAGGGAACCCTGCGCGCTCCCACTGCATCATTACTTCCTTCAGATAGAGAGCGGTGTAGAGATAGGAGTAGTAATGATTGTCTTCGTCTGTAAGGCGACGAAAGAGTTCTGCATCGCGGTCTGCAATGGAGCTGTCGTATGCGAGAAGATCTGCTGCGTCGGGACCTGGATAGAACTCAGACGAAGGATCGTTTGCGTACTGCTCAACGAGCCGGGCGGTCTCCTGCTTTATGCCCGAGACGCCTAGGGAAAACTGCGAAAGAGAGCCAAGGATCTTGAGCGGCTCGAAGTGTCGCTTGAATACTTCGCGCTCTGCGGTAAAGAAACGTATTTGCTCGGGAATAACGGACGCCGCAATGAGACGCGCTTCAACGCCTGTTTCTTGCGCAACGCGCGTAATGATTGCCGCGTCCTTCGTAAGGCCGCCTTCAACTACATCCCACTCAGGAGTCTCGTTCCAAGGGCAGGTTGTCTTTGTTGTATCAACGCAGGGTTGTGCGGGAATGCTTGCGGATGCTTCTTTTGCGTCGCCAACGAAAAAGGCGTTGCGCTCAAGAATCGAGCCGCGCACGTTAAGCAGACCAAACTGCATCGCCACGAATACGGCCGTAAAGAGAAGGCCGATGCCAGCGAATAGTACGAGGAGCGCGATTAGCGCGATCTTAAGAAATTTGTGCATGCCTTTTGTATACCAGGTCTTTCTCTTTCAGACGAATTAGATCCCCCTATCTGTTACGCGGTGCTCGTTTACAGCCAGGTGCGCCTGGCGTGTAGGTTCGGGGAGGCGGTGCTTCCTTACGCACCCCATAACGACGCGAATCGCGTCCGTAAGCGTTATTTGGTGTCCGGGAGATATAAACATGGGTTTTACGTTTCGTTTTGTGCGCAGCGCAGCGCCGATGGTTTCGTTCGTTTTGGGGTCTACAAGAGGGGACCAATCGCCAGGCTCGTTGCCAGGTTCTTCGTACGAACCTGTCAGCACACTCTTGGCGCAGCCAATTGTTGGTATAGCAAGCACGAGTCCGAGGTGTGATGCTATGCCGAGTCTGCGGGGGTGCGCTATGCCGATGCCGTCCACAAGGAGCACGTCAGGTTTCTTTGCAAGCTTCTCCCACGCTTTAAGCAGCATGGGAATCTCTCGGAACGAGAGAAGGCCGGGTACGTAAGGAAAAGGGATCACGTCTTTAACTACTGAGCTGTCCTGAATCAAAAGTTCTGGGTAGCTCAGTGTAACGAATCCAGCGAATCCCTCTTTCGCAAAGCGATTCATCGATACGTCGCAGCCGCCGACAAGCTCGGGTTCTATGGTAAGTGGTGTTAGCTGCACCTGGCTCCTGAGTTCTTTCTGCAGAGCTACCGCATCGCGAGGAGAGAGGTTCCATTCCATGCTCGTAAGTGTATGAAAAGGTATCTGTAGAAAAGAAGAAGAGTCTGCCAAGGTGGCAGACTCTTCTTCAGAAGCACTAGCGTCGCTAGTGTGTCCGGGTGTAGCGGAGACGGAGGGATTCGAACCCTCGGAGCCTTTTACAGCTCGCCTCGTTAGCAGTGAGGTACTTTCGACCACTCAGCCACGTCTCCTGTACGGACTACCTTATCATTTGGTCCCTAATGCGCCAACGCGACACCTCTAACCCTTTGCGCCCCAGCGCTCCAAAGGGCCTCCATAGCAGCGGAAAGGGTGGCGCCGGTAGTAAGGACGTCGTCGAACACTATATAGGTATAGGAAGGATCGATGGCTCCTTGGACTGAAAACGCACCCACAACGTTTAGTTTCCGTTCTTCTCTCCCCAGAGAAGTCTGCGGCGCGGTATCGCGAGTTCGCACTAGTATGTCTGTACGCAGGGTACCGATGTCCGTATACCGTGCGATGCGTTCCGCTTGGTTATATCCGCGCTTCGCTCGGCGTTCCTTTGAGAGAGGAAGAGGTATAAGAATGAGAGACGAGCTATCTTCATCTAAATCCGCTAGATAGCTAGCGAGCACGCCTCCGAGCAGTTCTTGCGCTCGCGCGCTGTCATGGAACTTCGCTTCGAGTACGCATGCCTTAACCAGCTCGTTGCGGTACGGAAGCAGCGCGGCCATGTTTCCCGAAAGTTCTTGCTCGCGCACGAGAGACGCGAGTGAAAGGGGAGTTGTAGTAGCGACAAGTGAAGAAGATCGCCTCGGCGGGAACAAAAAATTGAGGATGGCAGATAAAACACCCATACCTGCATGATACAATCCCGGCAATGGGGTTCCTGTCTAAACTATTCGGCGGCACCATAAAAAGTAAGAGCGTTATTGGTGTTGATATCGGCTCTTCTTCGCTTAAGGTGGTGCAGCTACGCCGTGACGGCGGCGCGGCTATTCTTGAAACCTACGGAGAACTCGCACTCGGTCCGTATGCAGGCGTTGAGGTCGGACAGGCTACCAACATGCCTGCAGCAAAGATTGCCGAGACACTGATAGACCTTTTGCGCGAAGCGAATGTTACAACCAAAGATGCCGGCATTTCAATTCCGTTCTCGCGCTCGCTCCTAACGCTTGTTGAGCTACCGCGACGCGACAATCCTGAAGAACAGAAGACCGTTATCGAGCTTGAGGCGCGCAAGTACATTCCGGTACCTGTTTCAGAGGTGCAACTCGATTGGTTTATTATCCCGGAAGCAATTCCTGAAGGAGCGGAGCCCTCAAAGAAAGTGCAGGTGCTTCTCGTTGCTGTGCATAACGACGAGCTCACTCTCCTTGAGGGCGTGGTGCGCGGCGCAGAGCTTGCGGCAAGCTTCTACGAAATAGAGATTTTCAGTACGATTCGCTCGGTTGTAGACGAGCCTGTGAAGCCTGTGCTCGTCCTTGATATCGGTGCGTCCGCAACGAAGGTGTATGTCGTTGAGCACGGCGTGGTTGCGCTCTCACACAATATTCCGCGCGGCGGCCAAGACGTAACGAGGACTATTGCAACCTCAACTGGTATTTCGGTTGGGAGCGCCGAGGCGCTTAAAAAGGAGCACGGATTTAAGAACGAAGAGGGTACCTATGACCGCCGGTCTATAGAGCTCGTGTTCTCTCGCATTTTCGAAGAGGCGAAGCGCGCGCTTAGCCAGTACGAGACTGAAAAAGGAAAGAAGGTCTCCTGTCTTATTCTCACGGGCGGGGGTGGTGTTACGAAAGAGCTGCAGGCATACGCAAAGACATTCTTCGGTGCCGAGGTGCGCATTGCTGATCCGTTCGGAAAAACCCAAACACCTGCCTTTATGCGTCCGGTGCTCGAGCAGATTGGCCCCGAGTTCGCGGTTGCCGTTGGTCTTGCGCTTCGCAAGCTTGAGGAAGAGGAATAGAACACTGTGTATAAGGCCGTACATGGTGCAGAGTAATTACGTATACTAGTACTGTGGCTCTTCCTCCAACCATTCCAACGTCGTTCGTACCAAAGCAGCCCGTAGCACCTACGCTCCGGCGCCAGAAGAGCGGTACGAATATTTTCTTCCTCCTTGGCGCAGGCGCGCTTGGCCTTGCGATTGTCGCTTCTCTCGCGACGTTCGGCTATGAGTTCTATCTAAAGAGCGCGCGCGATACGAAGGAAGCCGAGTTGGTTACCGCGCAGCAGCAAGTTGATATCGACGCGGTTGAAGGATTTATCAGACTGCGCGATCGCTTGAATGCGGTTGAGATTATTCTTGATCGCCATGTGGCGCTTTCAGAATTCTTTAACACGCTTGAGGTGCGCACGCTCCAGACAGTGCGCTTCAGCAACCTCGGCCTTACAGTTGACGCAGACCGCTCTGCAGGAATTGAGATGAACGGCATAGCGCGCAGCTTTAACGCGCTTGCGGCACAAAGCGCCGCTATTGCTGCTGAGAAACGCATCAAGCGCGCTATCTTCACCGATATTCAGGTGAATGAGAACGGCACCGTAGGCTTTACGCTCACTGCGGTTCTTGATCCGCGCCTCATTACGTCTGGCGACGTGCTTCCGGGAATTCCTGATTCTACGGTTGTGGTGCCTGAAAGCGCGTCACCTATTCAGGTGAGCGAGCCCACAACAGCTACAACTACACCGCGTACCGCAACAACTACAACACCATGATTGGCTCACGCATCATTCCCGTCATTTTCATAATCGCAGCAGTTGCGCTCTTCCTGGTATACGTGCAGCCAACGTATAGCGGCTCGATCGCGATGCTTTCAACGGAAATTAAGGACCTTGATACGGCACTTGAGGCAGCGCGCTCATTCAAGGATAAGGAAATTGCTCTTACGCAGGAGCGCAACTCGCTTAGTGCAGAGCAGCTGGCGCGCCTTGAGGCATTTCTTCCGGACAGCGTCGATAACGTGCAGCTCATCGTTGATCTCAACTCTCTCGCTGCGCGTTCCGGCGTAACGCTTTCAGACTTCAGCATCGAAGGAGACAGCGCGGCGGGGGATGACACTGCGCCAGTGGCAGAAGAGACGACGCTCGCCCTCGATTCAGGAGAGCCAACGGATACCCTTGAGCTTTCCGTAGCAGCAACAGGAAGCTATGAGGCATTCCGTACCTTCCTTACGGGAGTAGAGCAGAGCCTGCGGCCGCTCGATATCATCGAGCTTACAGTCGAGGATTCTGAAACAGGCGTGTATACCTACGACATTACGTTCCGTATTTACTGGCTCCGATAACTACATGTCCATGAAACTTCCTAAGAATGCAGTTTCCATAATCGCCCTCGTTGTCGTGGTGGTGGGTGCTGGCGTGTATTTCATCTGGATGCGTGAGCCGGCAACGCCGAACGTATCGATTGATGACACCTTGAGTTCTGCGAACGAAGCGCAAGCAAGCTTCCTTATCCTTGCGGAGCAGCTGGAGCCAGTTGCCTTTGATGCAAGCATTCTTTCTGACCCTCGGTTCCTTGCGCTTGTTGATATACAAACCATCATCGTGCCTGAAGCTGCTGGCCGTGAAGATCCGTTTGCTCGTTTGCCTGGAGTTGTTGAATAGCGCGTTGTCCTCGGTTGCATCGAGATACGCGCACCGCTAATTCGCGAGTCTACGCTACACTATACGCATGAACCTTCTCGCGTTGCTTACAGAAAAAGGAGTGCTCAGCGCTGAAGACGCGGCAAGTGTCGACGCGGAGTCGCGTGCGCCCGGCAGCACACTCCTTTCCGCACTTGAAAAGCGGGGCATAACGGAAGCGCAGGCATACGGCATTGCGAGTGAGAAGTACGGCATGCCATTTACTTCGCTTCCTGCGGAGCTCAAAGATCATAAGGCGCTGGCGTATATTCCTGAGGAATCCGCACGGCACTATCAATTCATTCCTCTGAGCGCAGAGGGCGGCGCGCTTTCAGTAGGTATTGTGGACCCGGACAATATTGAAGCGCTCGACGCACTGCAATTTATATCAAGTCGCGTCGGTATGCCGTATACGCTGTCGCTCGTATCGCAGACAGACTTTGAGCGCGTTCTTAAGGAATACGAAAACCTTTCGGGCGAGGTGGGGCAGGCGCTTTCAGAGTTTGAGGGTTCTGCTGCAGCACCAATAGACGTTGATGCGGAGAAGACGCCAGCTGCAGAAGCTGCCGAAACAAACATTAAGGCGGATGCGCCAGTTACCAAGATCGTGGCAACGATTCTGCGCTACGCAGTTGAGGGAGGTGCGAGCGATATTCATATCGAGCCTTCGCCGGAAAAGACCCGAGTGCGCTTCCGTATGGACGGCGAGCTGCACACCTCGCTTGAGCTTCCTGCAAAAGTCCATCCAGCAGTTGTAGCGCGCATTAAAATCCTTTCGCAGATGCGCCTCGATGAGAAGCGCAAGCCGCAGGACGGGCGCTTCTCAGCAACTGTTGAAGGCAGAAGAATTGATTTCCGTGTCTCTACCTTCCCGACGCAGGGAGGCGAGAAGGTGGTGATGCGTATTCTTGATAGTGCGAAGTCCGTAGCAACACTTGAGACCGTCGGCCTTTCTGAGAAAGACCTCGCGCAGGTGCGCGATATCATCCGCCAGCCGTACGGAATCGTCCTCATTGCCGGTCCTACAGGTTCCGGAAAATCGACCACGCTCTTCTCGATGCTTTCCGAGCTTGATCGCGAAGCGGCAAACGTGGTCTCTATTGAAGACCCGGTTGAGTACGAGATTAAGGGCGTCGCGCAGTCGCAGGTGAAGCCTGAAATTGGATACACCTTTGCGTCAGGTCTGCGCTCGATTCTTCGCCAGGACCCGGACATCATCATGGTGGGAGAGATCCGCGACAAGGAAACGGCGCAGCTTGCTATTCAAGCGGCGCTCACCGGACACCTTGTGTTCTCAACCATTCACACCAATACCGCAGCAGGAGTTATTCCGCGTCTCGTGGATATGGGTGTCGATCCGTACCTTATTGCTCCAACGCTCATCGCTGCAATCGGCCAGCGTCTTGTACGCAAGCTTTGCCCGGGAGCGGGGAAGCCGGTGCCGCTTACTGAGAGTATGCGCGGACTTCTTGAGCGCGAGTTCTCTGACTTGCCACAAGAATTTCATGCGCAATTGCCGCCCTTTGAAACGTTCTATCGCGCTGAGCCAACAGCAGATTGTCCGAACGGTACACGTGGACGTCTCGCGGTATTTGAGTTCCTGCGCATGGACGCAGAGCTTGAGCACGTAGTACTCACTAAGCCTACGGAAGAAAGCGTCTATGAGGCAGCCCGCGCCAAGGGTATGTTGACCATGCGCGAGGATGCTATCATGAAAGCATTAGCAGGGCTGATTCCGTTCGAGGAGGTGAATGCGCTGGGAGGCCAAGCACTGCTCGAAGAAGAAGAGCCTACCTAACGTTAGATTTCCATGTCTACTGCACCGTACCGTCTCTATCTCGTTGATGATGATCGCTTTCTTCTCGACATGTACGCCGTGAAGTTTAAAGCGGCGGGGCATGAGGTAACCGCGTTCCCGGGCGGAGAAGAAGTGCTGAAGGCACTTCGCGAAAGCCCTGTACCAGATGCGCTTCTCCTCGATATCGTTATGCCTGGCATGACGGGATTTGAAATTCTCGAGGTAATTAAGCGCGAGGGTCTTAAGAAGGAAACGAAGGTTATCGTTCTTTCCAATCAGGGACAGGAGTCTGATATAGAGCAAGCAAAGGCGTTTGGCGCAGACGGCTACATCATCAAGGCGTCCGCGATTCCTTCTGAAGTCTTTTCCGAGACGATGAAGATCATTGAAGGAAAGGTATGAGCGCAGAGCTTTCTCCGCAGATAAAGTCGCTTCTCGACACTGTGGTTGCCGAAGGTGCTTCGGATCTGCACCTTTCAGTTGGGAACAATCCGATCCTGCGCATCGCCGGTTCTCTCGTGCCCCTGTTGCAGCACCCGGTGCTCACGCCGGAGAACACTGCAAGCATGCTCAAGGAGCTCGCTCCAGAAAGCCGCTACGCTATTTTCTCAACCGAGCAGGCGATAGACTTTTCATACGCACACGGCCCGAAGGCACGCTTCCGCGTTAACGGCTATACGGTGCAGGGAGGCGTCGCAATTGCGATGCGTCTCATCCCAAGCCAGATTAGATCGTTTGAAGACCTGAATCTCCCGCCGATTCTTGAGGTATTCAGCCAGAGGTCGCAAGGGTTCTTCTTGGTGGTGGGTCCTGTGGGACAGGGAAAGTCGACGACTCTTGCAACGATTATTGACCGCATCAACGAAACGCGTGCAGAGCACATCGTGACGATTGAGGACCCTATTGAGTATCTTTTTGACCAGAAGAAGTCGCTCATCCACCAGCGCGAGGTGCATATCGATACGCCAAGCTTCTCAGCTGCACTCAAGTCTGCGTTCCGCGAAGACGTGAACGTGATCATGGTGGGGGAGATGCGCGACCAGGAGACTATTTCAAGCGCCGTTACGGCAGCTGAGACGGGTCACCTCGTGCTCTCAACCCTGCACACGAACAATGCGTCGCAGACTATCGACCGTATCATCGATATGTTCCCGCCAAACCAGCAGGACCAGGTACGCGTGCAGCTAGCAGGATCCCTTGCCGGCATTTTCTCCCAGCGACTTATTCCGCGCATCGCCGGAGGCCAGCTTCCTGCGTACGAACTGTTGATTAACAACAGCGCTATCGCGAACCTTATTCGCGAGGGACGCACCCATGAGATTGCAACCGTGGTACAGACCAGCTCCCAGGAAGGCATGATCGACATGGATCGTTCGCTTGCGGAACTCGTACGCCGCGGCGAAGTTACGATCGAACACGCGTACGAGCGCGCCAACGATCCGAAGACGTTTGAGCGGTATCTCTAGGGCTATCAAATGATAGGCCTTTCCGGTTGCCTTGTTAGGCCGTAAGCTAGTAAGTAATGCTCTTCAGCTACCACGCACTTGATAAAGACGGACACGAACGAGCGGGCACCGTTGAGGCGCTCTCGGTGGATGTTGCCGTGTCAACGCTGCAGCGTCGCGGACTCATTGTGTCTTCGATCGAGCCTGCGGAAAAAAAGTCAGCGCTCAGTATTGAAATTAGTTTTTTAAAGCGCGTTTCGAACAAAGACATCGTTATTCTTTCGCGCCAGATAGCGACCCTGTTCGAGGCACAGGTCTCGGCACTCCGCATCTTCCGCCTCCTTGCGAGCGAGGTTGATAACAAGTACCTCACGGAGATCATGACGCAGGTTGCGGACGATCTTCAGGGAGGAAGTCCTATTTCCAAAGCGCTCGCGCGACATCCGAAGGTATTCTCAAACTTTTACGTAAACATGGTGCGTTCCGGCGAAGAGTCCGGAAAGCTTTCTGAAACGTTCGGCTATCTCGCAGACTACCTTGATAGAACGTACGAAGTGATGACGAAGGCGCAGAATGCGCTGATCTACCCGGCATTCGTGATCGCTGTGTTCTTCGTGGTTATGGGGCTCATGCTTACGCTCGTGATCCCGCGCATTTCAAGCATCCTCAAAGACTCGGGACAGGAAATTCCGGTGTATACCGCAGTTGTTATCGCCGTCTCTGATTTCCTTGTTAGCTACGGCTTCTTCTTCCTTATCGGTATGGCGGTCGCTGCGTTCTTCGCGTACCGCGCACTTCAGACGGAGTCTGGACGCCTCTTCTTCGATCGTCTTAAGCTCGATGTGCCGTATATAGGGGACCTGTACCGCAAGCTCTACCTTTCACGCATCGCTGACAACTTCGCAACAATGCTTGTCTCGGGTGTACCTGTAGTTGAGGCGGTTGAGATTACCGCGTCCGTGGTTGGAAGCGAGACCTATGAAAACCTGCTTAAGGAGGTTGCTGAGGCGGTGAAGGGAGGCTCGAGCATTTCAGACGCCCTAGGAGCGCACGCAGAGATTCCGGGTATCATGACCGCTATGGTGCGCGTGGGCGAGGAAACCGGCGAGCTCGGGAATATTCTTCAGACCCTTGCGAAGTTCTACCAGCGCGAGGTTACGACCGCCGTGGATACGCTTGTGGACCTCATTGAGCCGATGATGATCGTACTTCTTGGTCTTGGTGTGGGTACGCTTCTTGCGTCCGTGCTTATCCCGATCTACAACCTCGCAGGCTCGATTTCCTAGACGTTATCCACATTACGCAGGGAGGGAGAGGGGTACTGTCGTACAATACACAAAGCGATAGGTACCCTTCCTGCGCATTACCATTCTTACCTATACTCATGACACTTGGACACATAAAGACCAGCCGCGGCTTCACGCTCATCGAGCTTCTCGTGGTTATCGCCATCATCGGCATCCTTTCGTCCGTCGTACTCGCGTCTCTCAACACCGCGCGTAACCGCGGCGCAGACGCTGCTATCAAGTCGAACCTCGCAAACGCGCGCGCGCAGGCGGAGCTCTACTATGACTCGAACAACAACACCTACACGACTCTTTGTGCGTCCGGCACCAACAACATTGCTGGACTCATCACAGCAACGACGAACGCAGGCGGAACAAATGTGCAGTGTGAAGATACTGCAACTGGATGGGCAGCAAATGCCCAGCTCAAGAGCACGACGCAGTTCTTCTGCGTTGACTACATGGGCAACGCAACAACAACAAGCACCGATACCATTTCGGCCGCTGACGACATCGCCTGCTAACCCACAGCCCGGTTAGAAGCGAAAGAAAGCCGCATTGCGGCTTTCTTTCGTACTATCCACATCTTTCATTGAGATTGCGTCCGCTGCCGGTATAGTAGATACATGACTACTACCGCAGACCGCACTTCTCAGTCCGCCGCGCGAGGCTTCACGCTCATCGAGCTTCTCGTGGTTATCGCCATCATCGGCATCCTTTCGTCCGTCGTACTCGCGTCTCTCAACACCGCGCGTAACCGCGGCGCAGACGCTGCTATCAAGTCGAACCTTTCAAGCGCTCGCACGGAAGGAGAGCTCTGGTATGACACCAATAATAACAGCTATGCCAGCGTGTGCGGCACTGCTGCGGGACAGGCAGGACCTAAAATTGAAGCAGCACTAGTAGCACAAGGGAAGACCGTTGCTGCACGAGATTCCATTGCAGAAACGTGTTTCGTAACCTCGAACGGATCTGGATGGGCCGCATCCGTGCCACTGAAGTCCGTTTCAACCCAATATTTCTGCATTGACTCAACGGGAGTATCAACAACAACCACTACGTTCGCTATTTCAGCGAGTGACGTTACGTGTCCGTAAGGATACACATGTAGTCACAAAAACAGCGCGTGCATTACGCGCTGTTTTTGTATCGAGAGCGGTATACTCATAGAACATTCTATGACCTGGCTCATTGCGTTCACCTTCCTAATCCTCGGCATGATTATTGCGAGCTTCGCTGCTGTTATGAGCGAGCGCATTTACACCGGTCAGTCGTGGGTGCGCGATCGTTCGCGCTGCAACTCATGCGCTGAGCCACTGCGCGCGCGTGATCTGATCCCAGTGCTTTCGTGGCTTACGGCGAACGGAAGGGCGCGCTGTTGCGGCGCGCGGGTTACGGGCATGTACGCAGCGGGGGAGACGGTACTTGGCGTTCTGTTTGCACTTTCGTACCTCTCTCTAGGACTCGGTCTTCCCCTGGTTGCGTTCCTTGCTGCACTGAGCGTTCTTGCGTTTATTGTGCTCTATGACCTTCGGCATACGGTTGTACCTCCTCTTGCATCCACGTTGCTCACACTCCTCTCAGGAGTCTACGCTCTTCTGGTATCGCGTAGTGTTTCTGAGGTGGGACTTACGCTTCTCGTGGCAGGCGCCATAGGGCTTTGTTTCTGGGCACTTCATGCGTTTTCGCGGGGCAGGGCTATGGGGCTCGGGGACGCGCCCGTCGCACTCGCACTCGCACTGCTTATTGGTCCATACCAGGCTATTGCAGGACTTTTATTCTCCTTTTGGATCGGCGCTGTTGTCGGCATCGCTATATTGGTTAGCCGCCCGGTAGGGCATAGAATGGGTATTGAGGTTCCCTTCGTGCCATTTCTCGCACTTGGATACCTGCTCGCATTTTTCACACAATGGAACCCTTTATCAATCGGCCTGTAAGAGGCTTTACACTCGTTGAGATGCTGGTGGTGCTCGCCATCATCGTAATCATTACGGCCATCGCGCTTTTGGGACAGACGACGTTTAATCGCTCGCTCGTCCTTACTGATATCGCGTATACCATCGCATTTTCTATACGCGAGGCGCAGTCCTACGGCATTTCGAGCCGCGCAGCAGGAGCAACAACGAATGCCGGGTATGGCATTAGCTTTGCGCGTACAACGCCAACGTCCTACGTCCTCTTTGCAGACACCAACCCCGCAAAACCGGGAGATACGGGAAATCCTAGTTTGTGTCCAGGGCACCCAAGCGTCGCGAGTTCGCATCCAGAAGCGAAGCCAGGGAACTGTATTCAAAACAATGCGACGGAAATTGTACGTAGAAGCACGCTTAACAATGGCTTTAAGATTAAGAGCTTCTGCGGCAAGGATTCAGGTACAGAGAAGTGTTCAGACAGCGCGCAAACGACAACTCGTCTTGAATCGATACATATCGTATACCTCCGTCCCAATACGCAGTCGATCATAACAGGCGTCAGTGCAGGCAGCAGCAATCGCGTTGCATTGTCGGACGCAACGATACGCATAACATCGCCGGATGAGACTGCCGAGCGCTGTGTCTTGGTATCAAAGGCCGGGCAAGTGTCGGTGGTACAAAAAGGAACGAGCGCATGCCCATGATCCATACCCCAACACAGCGCGGCTATAGCCTCCTAGAGCTTATCGTTTCGCTCGGTATTTTCAGCGTGGTTATGCTCGTGGTGACGGGAGCGTACTTAACGCTCATTAGTCTTGATAGGCAGGCGCGGGCGAATAACCAGCTCGCCGCAACACTTTCGTTTGCGGTCGAGAGCATGGCGCGTTCAATGCGCACAGGGAGCGAATATTCCTGCAATGGGGCTACGAACTGTTCAGCGGGAGGCTCAACTATTTCGTTCCTGGATAGTGAGGGAGAGGAAGTGCAGTACCGATTGCGTGCTGACAAAAGTATCGGGCAGTGTATTGGCTCGGGAGTGTGCAACGATTCTTCATCGGTCGCCCTTACGGACGAACGCATAGACGTCGACACACTCCGCTTCTATGTGCGCGGGGTTGGGACGGGGGACTCGACGCAGCCGCAGGTTACCTTCGTGGTGTCGGGCACCATGACGACTGACGAAGGAGAGTCAGCTTCGTTCTCAATTCAGTCCGGCGCGACGCAGCGCCTCATCGAGCTATGATGTACTCCATGGAGCAGCGCGGGTTTACCTTGGTTGAAACATTAGTAGCGATTACGGTTATTGCAGTGGCTATGGTGGGTCCCTTGTACGCGGTTCAGCAGTCCCTAAATGCTTCCCGAAGCGCACGCGACCAGCTCATTGCGTCTTCGCTTGCGCAGGAAGGGGTGGAGTACGTGCGCGGGATTCGCGACAGCAATTATCTTTACACGCTAAACACGGGTAATCCTCGCTCGTGGCTCTATGGTATTGATGGCACGGTAGGATCGACTAACTGCGTTACGGCGAATTGCGTCATAGATCCCACGCAGAATACTGTAAGCCGCACAATAGAGCCGCTCTACCTGAGCTCTACAAAGTTATATAACCAACAGAATAACGGGAACGAGACGCCGTTTACGCGCACCATACGCGTAACGGCAGTTCCAGGAACAAGCACCGAAATTGTCCTTACGGTTACGGTGTCGTGGGAACAGCGGGGTGTTGCGCGCACGGTCGTTATAACGGAGCGTTTACATAATTGGCTATGATCACCAACGTACAGCATCGAGGCTTCACTCTCCTCATCGCCGTTGTGCTCACGTCGGTGCTTTTGTCAGTCGGATTGGCGCTTCTTGATATCGCGTACAAGCAGGTGGTGCTGTCTTCTACGGCACGGCAGTCACAGTACGCGTTTTATGCTGCAGACTCGGCAATGGAGTGTGCGCTGTACTGGGACCAGAAGCAGAATGCATTTTCATACAGTTCGGCGCTCTCTACTATTACGTGCGGTGCCGTAAATATTCCTGTCACTACTAGCGTGAGTGGCGGAACGAGAACGAGCTCGTTTGATATTCCGTGTGCGGACGGCGGCATTTCTGCAACGGTGACTATTTATAAGACAAACGGGGCTTCAGTATGCACCGGAGACAGCGCCAACAGCTGTATGTACGCAAACGGCTATAACAGCTGTAGTGCTGACGACGCTCGTCGGATTGAGCGCGGACTCAAGGTCTTCTACTAGTCCCCGCGATTAAGGTAGAGTAGAGGGGTATGGCAAGAAAGATACCCCAGGAAGCCCAGGAGCGCGCAGCACTACTGCGCAAAGCTATTACGGGCTATCGCGCCGAATACCATGAGCGCGACGAGTCTTCCATATCCCCGGAGGCGCTCGATTCCCTGAAGCACGAGCTGTCTGCGCTTGAGGCGCGTTACCCTGGATTAGTTACCACGGACTCTCCAACGCAGACAGTTGCTGGAAAAGTATTGCCGGGACTTAAGAAAGTTCGTCATCAAGTTCCGCAATGGTCGCTTGATGACGCGTTTGACGAAGCAGAGCTGCGCGCGTTTGACGAGCGCGTGCGACGCGGTCTTAGCAAAGTGCTTGGACCGAGTGCACTTCCTACATATGTGTGCGAGTTAAAGATAGACGGAGCACACATAATTCTTACCTATGAGAAGGGGTTGCTCGTGCAGGCTGCGACCCGCGGAGACGGCGTGGTGGGTGAAGACGTTACGCATACCGTCTCTACTATTGCAGGAATTCCGAAGCGCCTTACTCGCCCAGTTGATCTCATTGTCGAGGGCGAAGTGTATATGAGTCGGAAAGGGTTTCTTGCGCTTAATAAAGCGCAAGAAAAAGCAGGAAAGCCGTTGTTCGCCAATCCTCGCAACATCGTAGCGGGCTCACTGCGCCAGCTTGATGCGTCGGTTGCCGCAGCGCGTCCTTTGGGAGCGTTTTTGTACGACATTGAAGGGCTATCTGAATCTATTCCTGAAACACAGACCGCAGAGCTCGCGTACCTTCGCTCGCTTGGACTTCCGGTTAATGCCCATGAAAAGTCAGTGACTACCATTGAAGAAATCCTTGCGTTCTGGAAGAAGTGGCAAGGAGTGGCGCGAGAAAAGGAAGACTACCAGCTTGATGGGGTGGTGGTGAAGGTGGAAAGTCGCGCGCAGCAGCAGGCTCTGGGTCATACCGGTAAGGGTCCGCGATACGCTATTGCGCTTAAGTTTCCTGCCGAGCAGGTGACGACGGTCATTGAAGACATTAGTCTCCAGGTTGGCCGCACAGGGGTCCTTACGCCAGTTGCGCACCTTCGTCCGGTTGCTGTTGCAGGGACTATCGTTGCTCGCGCTACGCTCCACAACGAAGACTTTATACGACAAAAGGATATTCGAGTTGGCGACACCGTTATTCTGCAGAAAGCAGGAGACATTATTCCGGAAATCGTTCAGGTACTCTCTGAGTTCCGTACAGGCAAGGAGAAGAAATGGAAGTTTCCTAGGTCTTCGCCATTGTGCGGCGGGGACGGCAGCATGGAGCGCGTTCCCGGGACTGCTGCATGGCGATGTGTGCGTGCAGATTCCTTCGAGCAGCAAGTGCGGAAGCTGGCGCATTTTGCTGGAAAGAGCGCGCTTGATATAGATGGTCTGGGAATGAAGACCGTGAAGCTTCTTATGGAGCACGAGTTGGTTGCGAATGTCGACGATCTCTTTGATTTAACGAAGGACGAGCTTCTTGAGCTCCCAGGATTTAAGGAGAAGTCTGCAGATAATTTGCTCGCAGCGCTTAGCGACAAAAAGCGCGTGCCGCTCGATCGACTTCTTGTTGGGTTATCAATCCCGCATGTGGGCGAAGAGACGGCGCGCGTAATTGCGATGCACTTCGGCACCCTTGCTGCGCTCAGAGACGCGTCTCCTAAAGCATTCTCCGACATACACGGAATTGGGGAAGTTGTAGCGCGCGCGTGCAGTGCATGGTTCTCTGACCCTGAAAACCAGACGCTGCTTGAAAGGTTGGCAGCACACCTTTCGGTTTCAGTTCTAAAGAAGGAGCGCGGCACCGGCGCTCTTGAGGGAGTGTCTGTAGTAATAACAGGCTCCTTTGAAGGATTCAGTCGTGAAGAAGCGGAGGCGATGGTGCGCAAGGCAGGGGGAAAGCCCTCAGGCTCAGTCTCTAAGAAGACAGGATTCGTGGTTGCAGGGGAGAAGCCTGGTAGCAAGCGAGAGGCTGCGCAAAAGCTCGGTATTCCAATTATTAATGAGGCAGAATTCGTGAGGAGGGTCGGAGCGTGATATATACCTATATATGAGTACTACGAAGGCAACACCTGAAGACGTTAAGCGACTCGCTGCTTTGGCGCGTATTGAAGTGCCTGAAGAAGACCTGGCGCGCTTCGCTTCTGAGTTTGATGGAATCCTTTCGTACGTAGGAAAGCTTGAGGAGCTAACGCTCTCAGAGACAGGAAGAGTTCTTCCTCCTGTTCGCAACGTGCTGCGCGAAGACGGGAATGTAACAGAACCAGGTACATGGACTGCGAAGATAACGGAGCAGTTCCCGGAACGCGAAGGAGACTCGCTCAAGGTTAAGCAGATCATCAGCCATGACTAAGCTCCTAAACGAACTTTCCATAACTGACGCAGCGAAAGGGCTGCGCGCAAAGGATTTTTCCGTACGCGAACTATGGGACGCGTGCGCAACGGCTGCTAAGGAAAAGAATCCGGAACTGAATGCGTTTCTTGAACTGTTTGATGCAGACGAAGACGCTATTACAAGCGCACAGAAGCGCATAGACGAAGAGGGCGAGGCAGCGCCGCTTCTCTGCGGCATTCCGCTCGCGATGAAGGACAATATCCTAATTGAAGGCAGGATTGCGAGTGCTGCATCGAAGATGCTCGCGAATCATCGCGCGGTATATGACGCTACGGTTACAAAGAAGCTTAAGGAAGCAGGCGCGTTGTTCGTAGGTCGCACAAATATGGATGAGTTCGCCATGGGCTCTTCAACCGAGCACTCGGCGTATGGGCCAGTGCGTAATCCTATAGATACTTCGCGCGTCCCTGGAGGCTCTTCGGGAGGCTCTTCCGCAGCCGTTGCGGCGCACATGGCATTAGGCGGCCTTGGCACGGATACCGGCGGTTCTATTCGACAGCCAGCAGCACACACCGGTCTCGTAGGACTCAAGCCTACATATGGAGCAATTTCCCGCTCGGGACTTATTGCGCTTGGCAGTTCGTTAGACCAGGCAGGTCCACTAGCAAAAACAGTTGCAGATGCGAAGGTACTTTTTGATGTTATGCGCGGACAAGATCCGCTTGATGCGACGAGCATTAGCGAGACTACGTACCCAGTGCGCGAAACAGGAAAGTCGTTGCGTATTGGTGTCCCAAGGCATCTTCTAGAAGAGGGTCTGGACGAGGACGTTGCCACTCGCTTTACCGAAGCACTTGCAGCACTTGAGGCGAAGGGCCATACGCTCGTAGATGTGTCGCTTCCGACGAGCGGGTATGCGCTTCCGGTGTATTACGTTATTCAGCCAGCAGAGGCGTCAGCGAACTTGGCTCGCTTTGACGGTATGCGGTACGGACTCGCTAAGCGCGGAGAGAACCTTCTTGAGGATTATGTAGCGTCAAAGACTGCGGGGTTTGGTCCAGAAACGGTGCGCCGCATTCTTCTGGGAACCTTTGTGCTCTCTTCTGGATATATTGATGCGTACTACCGCAAGGCGGACAAGACGCGTGATGCGCTTCGAGCAGAATACAATGCAGCCTTTGAGGCATGCGACGTCGTTGCGTTTCCAACAACACCGTCGCCTGCGTTCCGGTTCGGCGAGAAGTCCGATCCCGTATCCATGTATCTTGAAGACGTGTTTACGGTTACTGCGGACCTAACCGGAATGCCTGCTATTTCCGTGCCGATGGGCACTGTTTCTCGCGACGACGTAGATCTTCCGACGGGTATTCATTTCACCGCGCCGCTTGGTGCAGACGACCTTCTGTTTAAAATTGGTGCCGAGGTTACCGGAGAGACGGTATAATCGGGAGGATGGGAACCACTACCGGTCCGACACTTCACTTTCTCAACGTTGAGTATTTCTTCAGACTGCTCTACGAGCTCATTACGAGCCCGCAGTCTTTTGCTGTTGATGCTGGAGGGTTCCTCGCATTCGCGTCTCAGATATGGCTCCTTGTTACGGGGCTTTCTTTAATCGCAAGCATTGCGTTTCTTATTGTCTTTATTAACTCGGTACTCCGATACCACCAGACGCGTCATGCGGAAGTTGAGAAGTACGGCACACTCCATCCGGTGCATGCAGAAGAGAAGCGCGACCATAGCCGCTGGGATCATATTCAGGAGCTTATTTCGAGCATGCATGAGAGCGATTGGCGCCAGGCCATAATCGAGGCTGATATCATGCTCGACGATCTTCTATCGCAGTTGGGGTACCCGGGAGAATCGGTAGGAGAGAAGCTCAAGGCAGTTGATCCAGGGAGATTCCATACGCTTCAGAACGCGTGGGCAGCACATAAGGTTCGCAACGAGGTAGCGCACAGCGGTTCTGTGTACCCGCTCGACGAGCATCAGGCGCATCGCACTATCGCGCTATACGAGACAGTGATGCGGGAGCACGGGGAGATTTAGACTTGCGTATCCTGAGGATGTGGCGTATTATATGGGTATAGCGGGGTAGAGGAGAGGTACCTCGGGAGGCTCATAACCTCCAGACGCACGTTCGATTCGTGCCCCCGCAACACGATTTACGCAAAAGGGTCCGACAATTGTCGGACCCTTTTGCTGTCTAGGATAGGTGTACTATCCGTTTCGCTGCATCTTGGCAACAAGGAGCCAGAGAGCTGAGAGACCAACGAGGAGATACACGATGGACTCTACAACCGGCCACATGCCAAGGAGCATGTTTACGAGGTTCCAGTCTGATCCCATTAATCCGCCGAGTCCAACGAGACCCCAGTTGAGGCCACCGACGATAACAAGGGCGAATGCGATAGGCTTAAGCGTACTCATAGATTGTTGAATGGTGGTTAGCTAACCGATAATCGCAACACTCTATAAGTATGAGACCTACTTGGGTTAGTCAAAGACCCCTGGGTGCGTAACTTTTATGCGCAGCTTTTGCAGAGACCGAAGAACTCAAACGAATAGCGATCAATGAATGCAAACTTAGTAGCAGTCTTGAGCGCCGCTTTCTGTGGCGAGGGTGCGTGCGGCACCTGAATGTCCTCTACGAGTCCGCAGGAGCGACACACCGCGTGGTGGTGATGCGGTCGACCGCTCAGGAGCTCAAAGTGCGCGTGCTCATGACCGAGGTCAACGCGCGCAACAATATTCGCCTCTACAAGCGCTTCAAGAGCTCTATACACAGACACCTGGTTTAGGGCGCTGCCAAGGCGCTTCACGAGGGTTTCAACCGTAACAGGGGCCGATTCCTTGGCAAGCGCGTCTAAAAGCGCGAGCCTGCCTTCCGTGCTTCGCAGTCCCGCATTGCGCAGGAGTTCGCTATAGCTAGGCGTGGTCATGGTCCTTATGACTTGTGTCTGGCGCAAAGAACATTGCGTACAGCAGCAGTGCGCCGCGCACGATAAGTAGGGCTGCAATGATGAGCGCTGCCCACAGGTCTGCATGGTCAGGAAGAATGCTGAGCGCGATAAGTATTCCGAGGAGAGGAAGCGCAATGTTCTTAACCAAGTCCATAAGCACGTGGAAATGGAGTCCCTTGTGCGCACCGTGATGATGCTCCGGGTCTATCCGAGAGAGAAGGCGATGCTGGAAGAGGTTTGCAATTGCGGCAACGCCCGAAAAGATAAAGAGAAGCATGCCGTCAACTTCATGCTCGTGATGTTCGTCTCCGCGAAGTGCCTCGAGTGCTTCGCCTCCCACGTGGAAGCCAACGAAGAAAAGAAGAAGCGCTGCAGCAAGGCTACCGAAGAATGCTTCCCGATCATAGCGGAGTCCCGCACGCACGAATACGAGCGCTGCAACCGGTACGAGCGCAAGCAGGGTATCGCTTGCCACGTGTCCTACGTCAGCCAGGAGCGCCTGACTTCCGGACACACCTGAGCCAACAAGCTCAAGCGCTACGATAAAGACGCTGAGCACCCAGACCAGAAGGTAGGTTGCTATGGGGTGCTTCTTGATAAATGCGCGTGAGAAAGTGAGCATGGGATAAATGCAAAAGATTTGCGTTTACTAATACGGGCACAATACACCCTCGAAATGAGAGGGTCAATACGTATTAATGTGCGTGTATTCCTGAAGGACGCGCGCCCTTGAGCATGGAGACTGCGATAAGCGTCGTAAGCGGCACGGCAAGCACGATGCCGATGCCGCTCATAAGGATGCGAATGATCTCGGTCGCAAAGAGCTCTCCGTTAAGCATGTAGAGAGGACTTACGGTGAAGAGGCGTACTGGACGCTAGGCGAATGGGAATCTTACGAAAAGCCAGCGACTGCAGTAATTGAAGTCAACGGGATTGAGGTAGAGAATCTAACTCTTTCCGAGCAGCATGCGTGGGAAACGTTGATCCCTACCGTTAACGCAGAGAACTTCAACACGCACTCCGGTACTGACTACGCAGGAATTAATGTTGGATTCAATGTAGCCAACATAAATGAGTTCGAAGAAGTTACTGTCGAGCTTCAGGATGCAGCGGGCAATACACTAGCAGTGAATGAAGGAGTCCTTAGTATGCTTAACCCTCTTCTAGTAGGAGGCGCAGCACAACTTAGCACCCCCTTCATCACCCAGAACCTCACCTACGGTGAAGAGGCGTACTGGACGCTAGGTGCTTGGGAGTCTGCTGCAAAGCCAGCAAAGGCAATCATCACTGTAAACGGTCTTGTTGTTGAGAACGCTACTCTTTCCGAGCAGCATGATTGGACAACTATCGCGCCAGTAATCGTGAGTGAGCCTGTTGAAGAAGACGAGGACGACAGCCGCGGCGGCCGTAACGGCAGCAGCGGACAGTCTCGCCGTGTCACAAGCAACACGAGCGACACTCCAGCCGTAACTGGCCAGGGTAACGTTGGCGAAGGCCAGGTCCTCGGTGCGTCCACCTACAACTTCACCGTCGACCTTTCGTATGGTTCGACTGGTGCTGATGTAAACGCACTTCAGCAGATGCTTATCGATGCGGGACTTCTCGCAATCGAGGCGCCAACCGGATGGTTCGGTCCAATGACGCGTGCAGCACTCGCCCAGTGGCAGGCAGCACACGGCGTTGCTCCGGCAGTCGGGTACTTCGGTCCGATAACGCGCGCAGCGATTCTTGCTGCAAACGCCGCATCAATGCCGACGACGGGAACAACGACTCCAACGAACTAGTAGGGTCGCCCAAACAGCAATCCCCGCTCCTTGTGAGCGGGGATTGCTGTTTTCTGTAGACGTTGTATGATTTATCCATGATCCAAAGGCCACGGAAGCGCCTACGCACCCATTTCTACGATGCCCTCCTTCCGCATGAGGGAAACGCTTACAAACCCCTTCTATTCACCCTGGGGGGAGTTGCTACGGTGCTTGCGCTCCTATTCCTGCTCCAGGCTGCGTATTTCGTACAGACACGGTTCGTATTCACGGAAACTGACTTCCTGGCGTCGGTGCTTCCTGGAGTGCTTGCCACGCTAACCAACCAAGATCGGAGCAGTGCCGGCATTGCCTCCCTTACAGAAGATGCGCAGCTTGCGCGCGCTGCACAGCTCAAGGCAAATGATATGGCCGCAAAGGGATACTTCTCGCACGTAGACCCTGAAGGAAGACAGCCGTGGCACTGGTTGCAGCAGGTAGGGTATGAGTACGCGTACGCGGGAGAAAACCTCGCCGTTAACTTTACCGACTCTGAAGATGTGCAGGAGGCATGGATGAGGTCGCCGACGCATCACGCGAACATCGTGAAGCCTCAATACACCCGCATTGGTATCGGTGTTGCACACGGCACCTATCAAGGAAAAGAAACGACGTTCGTTGTGCAGTTTTTCGCTACTCCACGCACAAGTGCCGTGCCTCAGAAGACGCAGCTTGCAGCGGAGGCACCTTCTCAGGGCCCTGTTGCTACAACCGTAGACGAGACTGATGGCGAAACACAGGTTCTTGGTGTCGAGGTGGATGCTGTAGTGCAGGAAGAGCCTGTAGTGGATCCAGTAGTAGAGACCGAGTCG